>NZ_JBBNAN010000101.1:0-4440 GCF_037994405.1 Phyllobacterium sp. | reverse complement strand
GATCAATACACCTCTTATTCGCAGACAGGTGGTCTGCACATCATTAACCATACGCTCGACGCGATCTGCGAGATGTTCCCGGTTCTGACCCGACTGAAGATGCTGCGCTCCTGGGGCGGTATCGTCGACGTGACACCCGACCGCTCGCCGATCTTGGCCAAGACGCCGGTGCCGGGTCTCTATGTCAATTGCGGCTGGGGTACGGGGGGGTTCAAGGCAACGCCGGGCTCGGGCAACGTGTTCGCGCATACGATCGCCCGCGATGAGCCGCACCGGATCAATGCGCCGTTCACGATCGAGCGCTTTACCACCGGCCGCTTGATTGACGAAGCCGCTGCGGCTGCTGTCGCACACTGATTACCTAGAAACGAGACGAAGACGATGCTTCTCATCAAATGCCCTTACTGCGAAGAAGAGCGCCCGGAACTGGAATTTCGTAATGCGGGTGAAGCGCATCTCGTGCGCGCTGCCTCGATCGTCGAGCAGTCTGACGACGATTTCGCTGCCTATCTTTATTTCCGGCAGAACCCGAAGGGGCTGCAGTTCGAACGCTGGCGACATATTCACGGCTGCGGACGGTTCTTCAATGCCGTACGCGATTCCGTCTCGGACAAGTTCCTGACCGTCTACAAGGCCGGTGAACCGCGCCCGAACGTGGAGATGCTTCTCTCGCGGCCGCCAGTAGCAGCGCCGGAGCAGATCGAATAAGCGGCATTGAAACGCGCGCCCCGCGCCAAGAAAGCGGAGGTGTGAGCCAATGAGCGCTTCAACTCATTCAGGTAGCAACCGCATTGCCGGTGTTGGCCGTTTAACCCCGGCGAAAACGGTGCGCTTTACGTTTGACGGGCAGAATCTGACCGGTCTTGAGGGCGATACGCTGGCCTCGGCACTGCTTGCCAATGGCATTCATCTGGTTGGCCGTTCGTTCAAATACCATCGTCCCCGCGGCATTCTCTCAGCAGGCAGCGAAGAGCCGAATGCTCTGGTCGATATCGAGCGTGACAAGTCGCGCAAGCAGCCCAATGTCCGTGCGACCGTTCAGGAGATTTATGACGGGCTGAAGGTCAAGTCGCAGAATCGCTGGCCGTCGCTGACCTTCGACGTCGGCGCAGTTAACGATGTCTTCTCGCCGATGCTGCCGGCTGGCTTCTACTACAAGACTTTCATGTGGCCGAAGTTCGCCTGGAAGACGATCTATGAGCCGAGGATCCGCGCCGCTGCGGGTCTTGGTGTCGTCCCCGGCGAGCCTGACACCGACCGCTATTCCAATCGCTTCGCGCATTGCGAGGTGCTGATTGTCGGCGCCGGTGCTGCGGGTCTTGCCGCAGCGTTCAGCGCCGCATCGACAGGTGCCAAGGTCATTCTTTGCGACGAGCAGGCAGAAGCCGGTGGCGCGCTGCGCTATGAAAGCGATGTCACCATTGATGGCGTTTCGGGCTACGAATGGGCAGCCGCGACGATCGCGAAATTGCAGGCAATGGACAATGTGACCGTCCTTACCCGGACAACTGCGTTTGGCTATTACGCGCAGAATTTCGTCGGTCTGGTCGAACGGATCAGCGACCATCTCAGCACTCCTGGCTCAGATACGCCGCGCGAACGGCTGTGGCAGGTTCGGGCAAAAAGGGTTGTGCTCGCCACCGGCGCCATTGAACGGCATATGGTCTTCGCCAATAATGACCGTCCCGGTGTCATGCTTGCCTCGGCTGCACGCATGTTCCTCAACCAGTATGGTGTCGCGATCGGTCGCAAGGTCGGTGTCTACACGGCCAATGATTCAGCCTATGCGGCAGCGATCGACCTGAAGCGCGCTGGTGTCGATGTCCCTGTAATTGTCGATACCCGTGATAATCCCACATCGCCGATTGTCGATGAAGCACGTTCGCTTGGTATAGAAGTCCTGACCGGACATGCCGTTTACAGCGCAGGCGGCAAGCGGCGCGTATCATCCATGACGATCAAGCCGAACCGTGGCGGCACCGAACGCAAGGTTGCCGTGGATGCGCTGATCATGTCCGCTGGCTGGACCCCATCGGTGCATCTGTTTTCGCAATCTCGCGGCAAGGTTTCATGGGATGCGGCAAACGAACGTTTCCTGCCCGGCACCTATGCGCAGGATTGCGTGTCCATCGGCGCCTGCAATGGCACGGATGGTTTGCAGGCGACACTGGATGAAGCTTTTGCGGTAGGCGGCGGCAAAGTCAAATCCGTTGCTGCGCATGGTGGTACGGATTGGGTTGGTGGCATGATTGGCTCGGCCCCCGGTGCCGGTGCGGACAAGACGGTGAAGGCTTTTGTCGATTTCCAGAACGACGTGACGGCGAAAGACGTGCGGCTTGCCGTGCGCGAAGGCATGCACTCGATTGAGCACGTCAAGCGCTTCACCACCAACGGCATGGCGACAGATCAAGGCAAGACGTCCAACCTGCATGGCCTTGCCATTGCCGCTGAAGCGCTGAACCGGCCAATTCCGGCCGTGGGCCTGACCACCTTCCGTGCGCCGTTCACGCCGGTGACGTTCGGTGCTATCGTCAATCATGCCCGGCATGACCTGTTCGATCCGACGCGGCGTACGCCCATCCACGGCTGGCATGCTGCGCAGGGGGCCGCGTTCGAAGATGTCGGCCAATGGAAGCGCGCCTGGTACTACCCGCAGGCAGGCGAAGACATGCACGCAGCAGTCAACCGCGAGTGCGTTGCCGTGCGCAACCAGGCCGGTATCTTCGATGCCTCAACGCTCGGCAAAATCGAGGTGGTCGGACCGGATGCCGCAAAATTCCTGGAGCTCCTTTACACCAACCCTTGGGAAAAGCTTGGTGTTGGACGCCTGCGCTACGGCATCATGCTGCGTGAAGACGGGTTCATTTACGATGATGGCGTCGTTGGGCGCCTCGCGGAAGATCGCTTCCATGTGACGACGACAACCGGCGGTGCGCCGCGCGTCATGCACCACATGGAGGATTACCTCCAGACCGAATTCCCGCATCTCAATGTCTGGCTGACCTCGACGACCGAACAATGGGCGGTGATTGCCGTACAGGGTCCGAAGGCACGCGAAATCATTGCGCCGCTGGTCGAAGGGATCGATATTTCCAACGAAGCCATGCCGCATATGAGTGTCCGGGAAGGCAAGATTTGCGGTGTATCGACACGCCTGTTCCGGATGTCGTTCACCGGTGAAGCCGGCTACGAAATCAACGTGCCTGCGGACTATGGTCAAGCCGTGTGGGAGGCCGTCTACGAACGCGGCAAGCCGCTTGGTCTGACGCCCTATGGTACCGAAGCGATGCATATCCTGCGCGCCGAGAAGGGCTACATTATTGTTGGCCAGGACACCGACGGAACCGTCACTCCGCAGGATGCAGGGCTGACCTGGGCCATCGGCAAGAACAAGACGGATTATGTCGGCATTCGCGGTCTCTTGCGCCGTGATTTGGTGGCAGATGGCCGCAAGCAACTTGTTGGCTTGAAGACGGTGGATCCGAAAGTCGTGTTGGAAGAGGGCGCGCAAATCGTTGCCAACCCGAACCAGCCGGTGCCAATGACCATGATCGGTCATGTGACATCGTCCTACTGGTCGGAAAATTGCAGCCGCTCCATCGCCATGGCGCTGGTGGTCGATGGAACAAAGCGCCTCGGGGAGACGCTCTATGTGCCAATGCCGAATGGAGTGATCGAAGTGGAAGTAACCGGCACAGTGTTCTTCGACGAAAAGGGAGAGCGTTTGAATGGTTGAGATGATCCAGGCAACACGGTTGCATCCGCTGCAGGCAGGTTCCGTATCAGTCGCCTTGGCCGACAACGCGACGCGCGTTTCGTTGCGCGCCATACCAGACGCAATCCCGGCACTATCCAAGGCGCTGGGACTGGATCTGCCAGTGAAGCCGAAATCGACTGTCACGAACGGCAGTCGCGCCGTCATGTGGATCGGCCCCGATGAATGGCTGATCATCGACAATGCTGACAGCAGCCTCATCGCTGATCTTGCTGCGGTAAAAGTACTGCACTCGGCGGTCGATATTTCGCATCGCAATGTCGGCATCATCGTCTCCGGCAAGGGCGCAGATGCAGTCGTCAATGGCGGGTGCCCGCAAGACCTGTCGCTGAAAGCCTTTCCGGTAGGAGCCGCTTCCCGTACCGTTCTCGGCAAGGTCGAGATCGTGCTGTGGCGTACTGGCGAAAACAGCTTCCGTGTCGAGTGCTGGCGGTCGTTCTCGACCTATGCCTACGCTTTTCTCCAGGAATCGGCGCGCGACGTCGTCATCTAGCACAGGCTTCGATTTAGCGATCCTACGTTTAAAAGAACCGGGTGTGGCTATCCCGTGCCACGCCCGCTTTTCGCGTCTGGCCCTTGAGTGGTTGGGAAGACGGGGCAGCCGTCGAAGCGCGTCTTGGTAGAATAAATGCGATCCGAAGACCGCCATCCGGCGACGTTTTATC
>NZ_JBBNAN010000100.1:0-6766 GCF_037994405.1 Phyllobacterium sp. | reverse complement strand
CACTTTGTGGCCCCCAAGTCTGGAGACTCTGTATTCGTTGACTGTATTGCCAGACCATGAATTGGCACGGCTTTTGCTCCTAAATCGTAGATACAACGGTTCGGGAGGAACAGATGTCTCGTTGCAGCAAACTGGTCGACATGGGTTGACGTCAATTTCTTAGGGGCAGCACATACGCTGCGGCGGGTGCAGCTGTTGCTGTCTCGATGCCTGGGGAAACAAGGGCGGCCGCCTCCGGCCAACAGTGGGGCGGCCAGATAAAACGCAGATAGCCAACTCAGTATCCACCAAGAAAAACCTTGGTGGTGATCTAATTGTCATATAGTAACCATCAGTGTATACAGCTTTACTCCCTGTCTGCGTGCGCATTTCATAGAATTGACTTCCAATCTAGTGAATATTTTAATTAAATAGGAGATTGGCATGCAAACTCCATGGGCAATTCTGCTTTGCAAATTCAAAGATGATCCCGCCCCTGACCCAGTGTGGCCGAAGTCCCGCTATGAGGAGCTTTTCACCAGTGCCGGCTCAGGCAAGTCCAATTTGGTGGATTATTTCCGAGACATGTCGTTAGGACGCGTCGATCTGAGCGGTTCGCAGGTTTTCGGTCCGCTTACGATCGACAAAAACAGGGCGGATTACAAGGGGAGGGACAGCCGCAATGATCTGTTGCAATGGGCGCGGGATGCCGCCATCGCCGACAAGGTCAAAGTAGGCGATTTCTTCTCGGTGGCAGTCATCATGCTGAATCCAACCGACATGTTCGGCGGCCCGAATGGATGCTGTTTGGACGATGGAAGGGACCCGGGCAACGGCATGTCGAGCCTGTCACCCAGCTTTGCGGGCCAAGAAATGGGGCATGTCTACGGTTTGGATCATTCACGCGCCGATGGATCGGCAGCCGACTATATGGACAATTGGGATGTAATGAGCACGGCGTCAAACTGCTGGATGTTCCCGCATCCCGATTTCAACGAGTTGGACAAACGTGCAAATCCTATCTTTCTGGCAGGCCCAGGGCTCAATGCGCCAAATATGTGGAGCATGGGCTGGCTTGTCATGACCAGGGTTTGGAATGCGGATGCTGAACATTTTGGATCGACGGTGCAACTAAGGCCGCTTCATCATCCCGAACTCCCCGGATACCTTGTCGCCCGCATCGGGACGCTCTTCTTCGAGTTTCGTGTGAAATCGGTTTGGGACAGGGCAATTCCAGAAGCAGTCGTCCTGGTTCATGATTTCAACGATGGGCACTCCTACATCTATCGTGACAACGCTGGCAATCAAGGGTTTACGGCCGGCAGCGTGCTTGAAGTGGGCGACCCGTCCGACCCTTTGGGATCGTATTTAAAAGTTACGGTTTCTGCGATCGACAGCGCCAATCAGATCGCTACGCTGAACGTGGTCCGAAAGCGCGACCGCCACCCAAAAATTGGAATACAAATCGCCCTCGAGGCTTTTGGAAGCGATGCAGGCGGGTTTTACGTCATAGGCGGTAAGCTCAAGAAGGTCCCGCCATGGTCGCCCCTATACGCGATGATCGAACATATAGATCAAATACAGGACAGTGGATCGATAACGGCCAGAGGCGGTCGTCGGCTCGTGCAAGCTGACGCTTTCGAGCGGATTGCTCAATTGGCGGGCGAACAGCTTACTCGCTTGCAATCATTCCGGTCTCCAGCGCCACCTGAGATTTCGCAGAAGGCTCGCTCCGGTGGGTCGCCACGTAAAGCGCGTAAACCTAAGCGGAAATAAACAAGGCAGCGGTGCTACGCCTGTTAAATCTCGCTGATAAAGGTCCTTCCAGTCGCAAGAGGTGTCAGCCCTAATTAGGAGAAAATTTGCCCTTGCCGAAAGACCACATCGGGAACAAAGTCAGGACACAGTGCCTTTACGTCCGCGCTGCCAGTGTCATGTTTCCTCCGTTCGCCCCTGAAATGCATTGCAGTTCCCGATGCTGGACAGTTTGGATAGCGGAAATCCGTCAGAGATAAGAAAGTTGGCGCTTTCGGAGTTGCGCGATGGATGGTCCACCATGAAGCAGGAGGCGTTCCTCGTCCCATCGACGCCCAAGGCGATACGAGAGGTCGAGTGGGTCCCAAGGCATTGATTGCGATACCGAAAAAGTCGAGGGTTTCCTGAGGTTTAACTATGGTTGAGGGCCTCTGAGTGTGGAACCCCGATTTTAGGCCGGTTTTGGCCCTATCAATCAGGGAAAATCCCAATGTTCCCTCAGGGTTATGCCCGATCCCGCTGAAAGCCGTCCGGGTGTATTCTGTTCCTTGTTCGCGAAGGCACCCTCTAGCCTTCCGGTTCACCAAATTGGGGGAGAGACGCACCGTTCACCTTCGACGTCTGCTCCCCCCTCTTTCATCAAGCCTGTGAGTCATTTTCCAGTGGATAGATAGTCGGCGCTTGCCTCAGGGTGTATCCTTATGGCCTGACTGCACATTGCCGCCAAGGCCGCAGTCGTCTAGGCGGACCAGCGACGACGGCATAATGGCCCCACCAGCCGGTAGGGACCTCGCATCCAAATGATGGCGGGCTATAACCGACGACATCGGCAATCAGAACGGCTGCAAGACGGCGGTCCATGCCCCCGGACCTTCTCGGAGTGCGACGCACTCCGGTCAATATCATACCGCAGGTCAAATGCCGATGTCATTGCGGTTGCTGCTACTGGCAAAGTATCGAGAAAAGTCGGCTACGCAATGGTGACCGCGGCTGTCGCATTCCCGTAATTGTCTTCGCGCCTAGGTACGATTACCAGACCGTCGACAGGTCGTCGCGTAATCTCCCGCTGAGACCGGGATATGCAGTGCTGATGGACTTGAAAATCCGATCCCGACTGTCTTCCGCGGGTGGCATTGAATATGTGCTTGGAGGTCTTTCAACGCGGCGTGATACCGACTGGATAGCCAGAATAGATTGGCAAACCGTTGGGCGCTGAAAATCAGAACCATGCGATCTGCGCGACGATCGGGAAGCGCTCTTGAACTGACAACCAAATCACCGGACGTAAATTGGAACACGAAGCCGGAATAGCGCGCTACTTTTCCGGCAACCCCGCCTTGGCGAGATCGGCGAGATAGAGCTTCAGAAGCGGTTCGATGAGTTGCGGCTGCCTCGTGGTCGGCCACACTGCTTCGCTCTTGATCGTCCATCCGGGTTTGTCCTTGAGAAGCTTCGTAATGCTGGCGCGGGCTTCGTCAAGCTTGCCGAGGCGCGCATAGGCGGCTGCCAGATTGACCTGCCACTGGCGTTCCATTTTCTGGAGTTGTACCACCGCATCCGCCGGACGATCGGCGAGATAATAGGCGAAACCCAGATTGCCAAAGTAAAAATCCAGGGGGCTGGCATCGCGCCGGATCGATTCTTCCGCCCATTCGATCGCCCGGTCGGTTTTTCCGGCGTTTGCCAAATAAAGGGCAAGGTCGGCGTGCGCCAACGGATCATAGGGTACCAGTTTAGCCGCCGCCTCGGCCTCGACAACCGAGCGCTCGAAATTACCCTCGTGCAACTGATACAGAATTGGCATCACCCAACGGCAGAGAAAGGTCTCAAGCCGCGATTTATGCGGATTTGCCTCCGCTTCGGTTGCAAGCTTCCACGCTAGTTCGGTGTAGCGCCACGGATCGTCGGTGCGCTCGTTGAGAATGTCCAGAACGTAACTGAATGCAATTTTCGCCCGCAATAGTGCCGAGTCAGGAAACTTCGCCAACCCTTCCTGCCAATTGTGGTGAAACGTTAATTACGATGGTGGTGAAACGTAAGATAGCAGCGTGGCCAAGCCCAGCAATGACTCTATCTGCTGAAAGTGGTTCCGCGAGTCCTTTGGCATTTTCTCTCCATTCAGCGCCGCTCCTGATGTCTCAATCAAGGCTACGTCATGATGGATTTCAGATCTGGTGATTCCGCAAATTTCTAGCTGAACTTAGGACGCGCTCCTCGTCGTTAAACCGCACCGCATCGAATGCCGGCACGAGTTCGCCGTTGTCCAATTTGGCAAACGCCATAACAACGATAACGAAATTCGACTGGGCCATGCCTCCAAAAGCCCTGTCACAGTTCCGGGCGGAATTTGTCAGAAAACGCCGAGTATTGGAAGCTTGTTGACGGCGAACGCGTTGGGATCATACGTGGCTGTGCAAAGCCACTTCGTTGCAAAAACGCGAGAATACTCAGCTCATGGAAGCCAGCGCTGCACAGGTTCGGTTGATCCTTCAAACGTTGCCTCGAAGACCGATGAAGCAAGCACGGCACGCAAGTGAAGGATCGTGGGTCCTATGTTTCGGAAGCCGTGTTTTCGTCGAGCCGGTATTATAAGGGAATGGCCGCCAGTTACAATGAAACGCTCGTTATCGATCCACATCTCCGCTTTACCTGCGACAACGGTAAGTACTTCCTCCACTGTATGCCAATGGGTCGGGGCTCCGACGGTTGGCGCTACCCATTGCTCAAATATGCAAAGCTGCGTTGCACCTTTGCGGGCCGAGACATGCATCTGCGTCTTTACGCCTGTTCGCCAGTCTTCAAATGGTTGGTCCCTATGAGCGATGATCGTCATCAGAACATATCCTTTGGCAATCCAGAGTGAGCGGCCAATCCTTAATAGCAGTCTCCTGGGCGTCAGTCATATCACTGCGAGGAGGAATAGCAGAGTTCAATGAGCGCGGGATTCTGACAATCTAGAATGCGTAGTCGGAGCTGGAAGCATGCGGAATTGGGTAGCAAAGACCACCAAATGCCCTCTATGTAACTGAAAACTAATTACATTATGGTGATGTTTTTAGAATCTGCCTAATAGATACCGCTTCCGACAAAGCAATGTCGGCTTAGCGCCGATATCGTTGACAAACTCGGAGTTTGAGCATCCTCGACTCTGCGCGAGGTTTTTCAGGGCGTTTGCAAGGCGGCCCTGGCTCTGACGCGGCTGGATAGGAGTGTGCGGCAGGCCATCAAACTGCCATGGCGGGCGTTGGCTGGCCAAGTTCAACTCGAGCAATTATTCGACCTTCAGGCCCGCCGCGCGCAGATCGTCGCGGAGCTGACTGAGTAACCGCTGATCCTTGTAATATTGAGTGGCCAGAAATCGATTGATGGTGAAATCGGGATCGATAACGCGAAGGTCGCACACGGCGCGTTTCAATCCGGTCGGATCATCCAGATGCCGATATGCTGCGACGCGGTAAGCGGCCGCAATGCGCGTCGCCCTCGACAACTGTGCCACAACCGCAACCGTGTCTGCGTATTGTCCGAGGAGATAATACGCGACAGCCTCCAGTTCACGGCAATAGGCGGGAAGGAAGGGATCCAGCTGTTTTGCCCGTAGCTGATATTTCAGCGCCATCTCACCATCGCCGAGGAAGTTATAGAGTTCTCCCATCCGCCCGAGAATATAGGCGTGATTGGGATTGAGCTCGAGAGCGCGGCAAAAATGGTATTCAGCCTGATCGTAGTCCCTGCCTTGAAGGCTGATCGCGCCTGCGATCCGGTGACATTCTGCATCGCCGTCGTCGAGCTCCAGGCCACGACGCGAACTGTCCAAAATGTCATTCCACACATCCTGTCCAGTCCAGACGGCCAATGTCGAGAGCGCACAGGAACGCCAGGCATAGGCTCGAGCGAAACCCGGGTCTTTCTCGATTGCAAGGTCGAACCAGTGCAAGGCTTTCTCCGACGCCTCGCGAGTGACGCCGCCCAGCCTGTGATGTTCAAGGCCACGCATCAGACAGTCATTGGCGAGCATATCAGCTGGTTTCTTGCGCTTCGCAGCAACGCGGGCCTGTTGTTCAATTCGTCCGGCGACCATCGAGACGATAGAGGCAGCAATGTCGTCCTGAACATCGTACAGTTCTTCGAGCTTGCAGTCGTACTTTTCTGCCCAGACATGGTCGCCCGTCTGGGTATCCGTCAGCTGGCATGTGATGCGTATCCGCGATCCCAGCTTGCGTACGCTGCCTTCGAGGCAATAGGCAACACCGAGTTCCTTGCCCATCTGTTGCCGATCGACATTATGTCCCTTCAACGCAAAACTCGCATTCCGCGAAATTAGGAAGATTTGGTGAAACCGGGCCAGCTCAGTGATCAAATCTTCCGAAAATCCGTCTGAAAAATATTCCTGCTCCGGATCTCCGCCAAGATTGGCGAACGGCACAACGGCCAGCGAATGAGGGGTTATTCGCCTGAGATCGGCATTGCCTTGCAACGTGGTTGGGATGCCGGTTATGTAGCTATGGTTTTCGAGCTCGTCGAGAACGCGATAGAGCCGGATCGGCTCGGATATGTTCTTGAGAGACCGCTCGCCCAAGTCCTCGAACCGAAGCTTCGCCGTTCGTTTGACTTGATCGAACACATTCTGGGTGATGAGGACTGAACCGGGTTCAGCAAGGCCTTCCACTCTGGCTGCGATGTTGACCCCGTCACCGAGAAGATCTTGCCCGTCGATGACCGCGTCGGCCAAATGAATGCCGATGCGGAGTTGGAAGCGGTTACCATTTTCCTCGCCCGATGCAAACAGGATGCGCTGAATCTCAAAACCAGCGTGAACAGCCATAACCGGACTCGGAAATTCGGACAGGAAGCCGTCACCTGCCCTGGAAAACACACGGCCGCTGTGCCCGACAACCTGTTCGCCGATTATTTGCGTAAGCGCGGAAAGCTGTCGGATCGTTTTGCTTTCTGAAAGCTCCATCCGGGCAGAATAGCCAACCACATCGGCCGCCATAATGGTAACGAGACGTCGCTCCATTCAGGATTCTCCCAA
>NZ_JBBNAN010000099.1:0-4245 GCF_037994405.1 Phyllobacterium sp. | reverse complement strand
CAAGCGCCTGATAGAGCGCGAACGGCTCAAGGGCGCCAAAGATCACTGGAGCTACGATCTCGATCGCCATATCGGATTGAATAAAGCTCTCGAGAGCCTCAAACGATCAATCTTGCCGGGCGGCGTGCGCGCCACAAGAAATAATTGCTGAATAAGCAAAACGGCGCCCGCGTGGGCGCCGCTCTGTCGATTCACAAAGGTTTGTGTACAGGCGCCTAAGCAGCCTTCTTGCGCTTGCGGCCAAGACCCATGTTCTTTGCGAGGCGCGAGCGGGCAGCTGCATAGTTGGGAGCAACCATCGGATAGGAGGGATCAAGATCCCACTTTTCACGATACTGTTCCGGGGTCAGGCTGTAGTGCGTCATCAGATGGCGCTTCAAGGATTTGAACTTTTTGCCATCTTCAAGGCAGACAATATAGTCGTCCGCTACAGACTTCTTCGGATTGATCGCCGGTTTTGGTTTTTCCTGAACAGCAACCACTGTCTCTGCACCACCGCCAACACGGCCGAGAGCAGCGTGAACATCGGCAATGAGTCCGGGCAAATCGCCGGCGGGCACCGAATTGTTGCTCACATAAGCAGCAACCAGTTCCGCGGTGAGTTCCAGCAGGACATCATTGGCAGTTGTGTTTGAATTGTCGAACGTGGTCATCTAAGTCCAATTCCTTCGTCTAATTTGAAATCTGGGTAGGTAGATTAAAATCACCAATATAAAGTCGAAAACACGCGGAGTCTCCAACGCCTTTGATGACACTCTATTCCGGAATCCATGGAACTTGTCAAATCAATACTTCGTTCACGAAAGAAATATTTCAAATAATCCCCCAAGCAGAGATTAACCATGAACGAGCGGAGATAGGCGCAAGAAAGCCAGAACCTGACTGCACATGCGACAACTTAAAATTGCGCAGAAGCCGATTTGCGCCATACCACTAAGACAAAAAATGGCAAAAATGAGGAACAGGCCCTCTGCGCACAAGCATTCTATAATAACAGATATTGCGACAAGTAGTGTTGAAACCTACATCAGTGTAAAAAAGGAACCAGTAATGAACACAAAAACATTCAAGGTCGTTAAATCCGATGCAGAATGGCGTGAACAGCTCACGCCCGAGCAGTATCAAATCACCCGGAACCATGGGACGGAACGGGCCTTTTCAAGCCCGAACTTCGACAGCAAACTGCAAGGGCTCTATAGATGCGTCTGCTGCAACCGCCCGCTCTACCGTTCGGAAACGAAATACGACTCTGGCACGGGTTGGCCGAGTTTTTACGCGCCGATCGAACCGGATGCTGTCGATGCGGTGGAAGACCAGTCTTATGGCATGCTCCGCACGGAGATAAAATGTGCGGACTGCGATGCGCATCTCGGCCATGTTTTCCCGGACGGTCCTCCCCCGACAGGCCTGCGCTACTGCATGAATGGCAACGCCTTAGTCTTTGATCGGGATTGACGGGACGATAACTTTCCCTACACCTCATATTGCACACAAATCGAATTGCTTGCCGCGTCGGCCTTCCCGTCCCGCCGGCACAATCATTGAAAGTTTTTCCATGACCAGCACGCCGCGTTTTTTGGGTATTCCCGCCCCGCAGTCCGAAAAGAGACCCGTTTCAGACACCCGCCACGGCATAACCCGTGTCGATAATTACGGCTGGATGCGCGCGGAAAACTGGCAGGACGTTTTCCGCGATCCATCTACGCTCGACCCAGCGATCCGCGCTCATCTTGAGGCCGAAAACGACTATCAGACCGCGCAGATGGAAGACACAAAGCCGCTGCAGAAGCACCTTTTCGACGAAATGAAGGGCCGTATCAAGGAGGACGATTCGTCCGTGCCTTCCAAGGATGGCCCCTATGCCTACGGCACGTCCTACAAGACCGGCGGTCAGCAGCCTCGCTTTTTCCGCACGCAGCGCGACGGCGGGCGGGAAACCATGTTGCTTGACGGCGATCTGGAAGGGGATGGCAGGGCCTATTTCCGTCTTGCTTCGGCCGATCACAGCCCCGATCACAATAAGATGATCTGGGGCTTTGACGACAAGGGCTCGGAATTCTTCACGCTCCGGGTGCGTGATCTGGAAATACTACAGGATACCACCGAGACGGTAAGTGATACCACCGGCGGCGGTGTCTGGAATGCTCAGTCGAACGGCTTCTACTACACGCGCGTCGATGCCAACCACCGTCCTTCCCGCCTGTTCTATCACCAGCTCGGCCAACCCGAGAGCGAGGACCGCCTCATTCACGAGGAAAAGGATCCGGGCTTCTTTCTTGGCGTGGGCGGCAGTTCGCTGAACGACTTCATCTTCGTTGACATCCACGACCATGAAACCTCGGAAGTCTGGCTTATTCCCGCCAATGATTCGACTGCCGAACCGAAACTCGTGGCCGAGCGTCAAAAGGGCGTCGAATACAGCATGACGGAAGGCGGCGATGTCTTTTTCATTCTGACCAACGCCGATGGCGCCAAGGATTTCAAGATCATGAGTGCCCCGGTGAATGCGCCGGGTAAGGACAACTGGACTGAAGTTGTTGCACATAAGGCCGGGCGACTGCTTCTCGGCCATTCCTCCTACACGAACCATTTGGTGTGGCTCGAGCGTGAAAACGGCCTGCCTCGCATCGTCATTCGCGACCGGCGTTCTGGCGAAGAACATTCGATCGCCTTCGACGAGGAGGCCTATGCGCTCGGCCTGCAGGGTAGTGCAGAATATGACACGGAGATCATCCGCTTCTCCTACTCGTCGATGACCACACCGACACAGCTCTACGACTACAACATGCGGACACGCGAGCGGACGCTGCTGAAAACCCAGGAAGTGCCTTCCGGTCATAATCCTGGCGACTATATAACGCGTCGTCTGCTTGCTCCGGCACCGGACGGCGAGATTGTGCCGATTTCCATCGTCTATCACCGCGACACGAAGATCGATGGTTCCGCCCCCTGCCTGCTTTACGGCTATGGCTCTTATGGCATCGCCATCCCCGCAAGTTTCAACACCAACTGCCTGTCGCTGGCCGATCGCGGCTTCATCTATGCGGTTGCCCATGTCCGCGGCGGCAAAGACAAGGGCTATGACTGGTACGAGACTGGCAAGCGCCTGAAAAAGATGAACACGTTCACCGATTTCATCGCGGCTTCGCGCCACCTCGTCGCGGAAGGTTTTACCAGCCATGACCGCATTATCGCGCAGGGCGGTTCGGCCGGCGGCATGCTGATGGGTGCGATCGCCAATATGGCGCCGCAGAATTTTGGCGGCATCATCGCGGAAGTGCCCTTCGTCGATGTCATCAACACGATGCTGGACGATACGCTGCCCCTCACCCCGCCGGAATGGACCGAGTGGGGCAACCCCATCACTTCGGCGACGGACTATTCCTACATGGCCTCCTATTCGCCCTACGACAATGTCGTGGTCCAGGACTATCCGCCAATCCTTGCCGTTGCAGGCCTTACCGATCCGCGCGTCACTTATTGGGAACCGGCAAAATGGGTTGCGAAGCTGCGTGAACTGAAGACGGACGATAACCCCGTTCTCTTCCGCATCAACATGGATGCGGGTCATGCCGGCGCGTCAGGACGCTTCTCCCGGTTGGAAGAAGTCGCCTATGTTTATGCCTATGCATTGAAGCTGGTGGGAAAAACACAAATGTGATCGGCTGCACGGAAACTTGAAGACTCTCCGGTCCGTTGCTAGCCAATCGCTGTATTTAAGGCGCAATCGCGCGCCAATCGCAATATGATTGAGGCCGCAGTGGCGGCTCTGGAGGTCTTAAGATGAAACGCAGTGCATTTGTCCTGATGCTTGGCCTTGGCTTCCTTGCACAACCCGTCCTCACAATAATGGACATGTCCGAGGTGCAGGCGGCGGTGCGTAAGAATGTCAGCGAATATGCCGGTTCGCGCTGCAACACGCCGCCGCGCGGCTCCGGCATCGTCGTCGGCCGCTATACCGGCACAATGGACAACCCGATCATTTCGATGGGCCGCGAGAATGTCACGGTGTCCTTCCTGCGCTGTTTCGCCTCCTTGGCCGAATGCCAGGGCTGGCTCTACACGATGCGCAGCAAATACACCGACGGAAATTCCGTGCTGATCGGCTGCGAGCGGCGGTAGGTTGCACGCCGTCTATCTCTCCCTTGGGGGGAAAAAGCGATTTCAACATCTTAGCGTTAGCTAAGTGCTAGAAATCGCAAGAGAGGGAATTTGCCGTCTCGAAGGATCGCCTCTCTTGGACTT
>NZ_JBBNAN010000098.1:0-3129 GCF_037994405.1 Phyllobacterium sp. | reverse complement strand
GTTGCACCACACATGGAAACCGAAATGCAAAGCACCAAGGGCTCTTCACAATGGCGGCCAGCGAGCGAACTGTAGTCTGTCCGGCCGCCGAAGCGGTCGGACAGCAACTTCACTTGCAGCGAAAAGGGTTTAGATAGAACCTGAGCCTTCACGCTGCTTGACGGCGAATTCCTCCTCCGGCGAATAAACGAGCGTTTTGCGTCCATAAGCGCCGAAATAAACAATGCCGAGGGCGTACCAGATCGCCACACCAATGACGCCGGTCTGGTAGACCGGGTCGGTGAGCTGGAAGTAGATGGTCATGAGCGCAATGACGACGGTCGCTGCAGCTCCGGGAATGCCGAGAGGACTGCGATAAGGCCGCTCGATATTCGGGAAGCGCTGCCGCAGGCGAATGAAGGAAAGTGCCTGTAGCAGATACGAGATCATTGCTCCGAAAACCGCCATATTGAGCAGAACACCACCGATGAACGAACCGGCCTTCACGCCGCCCTGCGTGTACCAAACCACCAGCATCACGCCCAGGCCGAGCAACGAACCGGCGATCAGCGCGACGTTCGGGGTCTTGTGATCGCCGTGCGTAACCGACAGAAAGTGCGGGAAATATCCGGCGCGCGACAGCGAGTAAATTTGCCGGCCGAAAGCGAAGATGATCGCGTGGAAACTGGCGACGAGACCGGCGACGGCGGCGAGCGCCAGAAGCTTGGCGGCACCCGATCCATATATTGCTCGGAAGCCGTCCAGGATCGGCTCGCCGGATGAGCCGAGTTTGAAGGCACCGTCCGGAATCGCCGGATTGATGATCAGGATCAGGAAGCCCGTGGCAATCAATGTGAACATGCCGAGCATGATGCCCTTTGGCATGTCGCGTTTCGGATCGACTGACTCTTCCGCAGCGAGCGGCAGCTGCTCAATCGCCAGGAACAGCCAAACGGCAAACGGCATGGCCGCCAGGACACCATAGGCGCCGAACGGCAGGAATGGCCCGCCGCCGCCGGGAAGTTCGACAGCAGCACCATCCGGGCCGACGCCGATATTCATGGCGTATTTGCTGAACTCCATGAAGGGCACCGCACTGATGAAGAAGAAAACAAGGATAGCAAGAGCGAGCAGGGTCACGAACACGGTAACCTGGAACGACAGTGCTACACCTCGGACATTCAGCCCAACAAAGACCAAATAGCCGATGATCCACCACACCGGTTGAAACGCGTCTGGCGTGCCGAAGATCGACGTTAGATAGGCGCCGATGAAGAACACGACCACCGCCGGCGTCAGCACATATTCAATGTTCTCGGCAAGCCCAGTGACGAAACCACCCCACGGACCGAAAGCTGTGCGCGCAAAGGAGTAGGCGCCGCCGGTATGCGGCAGAGCGGGACTCATTTCGGCGATCGAGTAAGTAAGGCCCAAATACATAATGGTGATGAGGATCGTTGCGACAAACAAGCCGCCCCAGCCGCCGACGGCGAAACCGAGGTTCCAGCCGGAAAAATCGCCTGAGATCACTGCGCCGACGCCAAGCGCCCATAATGAGAAGACACCGGCATGGCGACTTAACTCGCGTTTTTCGAAGTATTCCGAACCCGGTATGTGATAGGAGACCCCTCCTTCATGTTTCTTGGCTTCATTTGACATGTTTTTTCCCTCTCTGTCAGATGATAGGGCGGCCGATAATCGGAGGTCGGACTTTCTGAATCCTCTTCCAGGCCAAGATCCGTGAACATGTTTGTCAGAAGGGTCCGCCCTTTTTTGCTGACAGGCTTCGCCAGAGATTTCATCGTTGCAGATTTCCGTTCTGAGGGCACATGGCGTTCTTGGGTGAAATAGACGCGGTCACCGGTTAAGCTGGAAGTCTCGCCAACCGGTGGTAGCAGGCCGGGCGCGGCAGCCATGCGGCGTGCCGAGGGCATCGCGCCGAGGTCCAAGGCGACGTCGTAAGCAACTTCCGCGATGGGGAGGCCGAGCGTGCCGAATTCGGCTGGCAGGATAGTCGAAGCGTGATCACAGGTGAAGGCTATTGGACTACGACCTTCGCGGTTCGTCATCCGGGTAGAACTCGACTGATAAGACTCGAAAAGCCATACAGCGTCCATCGTCTCGTTGTCCCTGAGGCAACTGTATTATAGTATATAATATGGTATTGTTACACAGCGCCTCAATAATCGATTTCATCACATTCGCAGAGTTTGTCAAATACTTGCATGGATCGGACGGAAAACGCGGCGTGTTCGACGTGACGATGGTTTCGAGGCCGCATCGGGGGAAAAGATATCGCGCATGACAGGTGTTTTGTTATCGTGTGGTGTGGACGCTTAAATGGATCTTTGACGAAGGACACATGAAACCGCCATTACGAACCAAGGTTGACGACGAGACTGCAAAATCCCGGTTTGGCTTGCCAGAGATGATAGGCGCCGCGGTTCTAACGTTTGTGTTGGGTTCAACGATCTACGCCTTGCTGAAAGCGCAATTGCCCGGATTGTTTTGATGAAGCAATCGCGCTGCACATTTTCTTGATCAAAGCCGCGTGATTAGACTTCGCCATCGGCGAGAGTCACGCTTGTTTCGGCTATCAATTGGAAATGGGTGGACCAACTATCGTGTGAGCAGGAGGCCAAAATGAAGCACCATGCACCTGAACAACTGCAAGCTATCGCCAAAGTCGATCGGAACTATCAGTGCCGCGCCATATCGCGCAGCGAACGTCTTGAACGCTGGGCGGACCTCCTCGAACAAAGCCCTGACCGGCGACTCGCGACGCTGCACCAAACCGAGTATCAGCCTCCCAGCGTGCGGGCGGCCATGCGCAGCGATGGGTCGCCAATCTCGGTTGCTTTCGAGGATCCTATCCTCCGCACAGCCGGGTTGGAAAACGACAGTTACGGCGAAGCACGGCGGTTCTTTGAACTGACTGACAACCAGTTGCACAGGGTCATCTGTTATTGCCACTTCGGAGCGACCGTGAGCGCCTCGACCGCGGCCTATCACCTGCGTAAGCTTATTGCGAGACAACGCATGTTTGCTCGGTTGCGGGAGATGTTCGGCCGATAAAGCCGACTATAGTTCAAAGCTTGTTGATGCGGCTTGGCTGTTAAGCCACCGGAGTACGGCTGACGTCGCTCACTC
>NZ_JBBNAN010000097.1:0-36093 GCF_037994405.1 Phyllobacterium sp. | reverse complement strand
CACCAATGTTCGCGACAATTGTCAATCGGACATTAGCCTGGTGACTGCGAATTCATTTCACCAGCACGCGTGTCCGTAGGCTGAACATGGACCTTCCAACAGTAGGAGGGTCAAGCAGAAAATCGATTACGATGGATTATTACCCGAAACAGTACGGCGCGGCGGTCACAACGCATGCGTCACCGCTTCCGCTACATCCATTGTCGATGAAGTCCCGCCCATATCCGGGGTCAATGCAGTCCGTTGCGCCGTGACGCTCTCCATTGCCGCAATCAAAGCTGAAGCTGCCTGCTTTTCACCGAGATGGTCAAGCATCAGGGCGCCGGCCCAAATCGTTGCCAACGGATTGGCGATACCCTTTCCAGCAATGTCGGGAGCCGACCCATGCACGGGTTCGAACATCGAGGGAACACCACCTGCGGGATTGACATTGGCGGAAGCTGCAAATCCCAGCCCGCCCTGTATCGCCGCGCCCAGATCCGTCAGAATATCGCCGAAGAGGTTGGACGCGACGACAACATCGAGCGTATCCGGATTGGTGACGAAACGGGCCGCGACCGCATCGACGTGATAGCGCGAAACCCTGACATCCGGAAATTCGGCTGCAAGCGCGTCGGTGACTTCATCCCAGAACACCATCGAATATTTCTGCGCATTGGACTTTGTGACCGAGGCGAGCTTTCCGGATCGCTTCTGCGCCGCTTCAAAGCCGTAGCGCAGGATGCGTTCGACACCGGTGCGCGTGAAGATCGACGTCTCCACCGCGACCTCGTTCCGGGTACCGTGATGTACTCGCCCGCCTGCGCCGCTATATTCGCCTTCTGTGTTTTCGCGGATGCAAAGAATGTCGAAGTCCGTGCTGCGCAAGGGGCCTTCAACCCCTTTCAAAAGACGGTGCGGCCGGGCGTTCACATACAGATCGAAGGATTTGCGGATCGGCAGCAAAAGCCCGTGCAGGGAAACGGAGTCCGGAACCCTCGCCGGCCACCCCACGGCGCCGAGAAGAATTGCATCGAACGGGCGCAACTGTTCGATACCGTCAGTCGGCATCATGACACCGTGTTCGAGATAGTATTCGCAAGACCAAGGGAAGGTCTCCGACGACAAAGTGAAGTCGAAGCGCCCGGCAACGGCGTCCAGGACGAGCCAGGCGGCATTGACCACATCGACGCCAATGCCATCACCGGGAATGCGGGCGATATTGTAGGTCTTCATCGTATCTCCTCGCAGAATCAGGCTTCTGAACGCAATCCACCGATATGGAAGGATTTAACCTCGAGATATTCCTCGATGCCGGTTGGCCCACCCTCACGCCCGAGGCCCGACTGCTTGATACCTCCGAAGGGTGCAATCTCCATGGAAACCGATCCGGTATTCAGGCCCACCATACCGAACTCGAGCCTTTCGCCAACACGCCACGACCGGTGCAGATTTTCGGTGTAGAAATAGGCAGCGAGACCGAAGGGCGTATCATTGGCGATTTCAATTGCCTCCGCTTCGTGGCGAAAGCGGAAAAGCGGTGCGACCGGTCCGAAAGTCTCTTCGGTTGCCACGCGCATTGCCATCGTCGCATTTGTGAGAACAACGGGCGACACAAAATGCTTCGGATCGATATCATCCTTACGCTCCGTAAGATCGAGAGCACCCTTTGATCGAGCGTCGTCGATATGTGCGTGCACCTTCTCGACCGCGGCCAGATTGATAAGCGGGCCAATCTGGGTATCCGCCTCGAATCCGGACCCGATCCGCATCTTCGATACGAAAGCGGCAAGCCGGTCGGCGAAGCGATCATAGATCCCTTCCTGGACCAAAATGCGATTGGCGCAAACGCAGGTCTGGCCGCCATTGCGAAACTTGCTCGCAAGCGCGCCCTCAATTGCCAGATCGATGTCCGCGTCGTCAAACACGATGAACGGTGCATTGCCGCCAAGCTCCAGGCTGAGGCGTTTCACCGTCGGCGCACACTCCTGCATCAGGAGCGAGCCGATCCGCGTCGAACCGGTGAAGGAGAGCTTGCGCACTGCCATGTTGCCGGTCAATTCCGCGCCGATTTCCTGCGGCAGGCCGGTGACGATATTGATAACGCCCTTTGGCACGCCTGCACGCTCGGCAAGAACGATGAGCGCCAGCGCCGAATAGGGCGTCAACTCCGAAGGCTTTATGACCACGGTGCAACCGGCGGCAAGCGCGGGCGCGCATTTCCGGGTGATCATGGCGTTCGGGAAATTCCACGGCGTGATAACCGCCGATACACCGACGGGTTCCTTTAACACGAGGATGCGGCGATCCGCCGTCGGCGCGGGGATCGTGCTGCCGGCGATTCGGCGCGCTTCTTCAGCGAACCATTTGATAAAGGACGCGCCGTAGAGCACTTCGCCCTTGGCCTCGGCAAGTGGTTTGCCCTGTTCGGCTGTCATGATGACCGCCAGATCATCCGCATTGTCCAGCACGAGACCATACCAGCGTTCGAGAACGGCCGCGCGTTCAGCAGCTGTCCGCATGCGCCAATGCACGAAGGCCGTTTTGGCCGCCTCGATGGCAGCTCTTGTATCGGCTGTACCACAGGCCGGGATCGAGCCGATGATTTCGCCGGTCGCTGGATTATCGACCGGAAGTTCGGCCTTGGACGACGCCGCCGACCAGACGCCATCGATGAATATCTGCTGGCGAAAGAGGGATTTGTCACGCAAACGATCAAGAAACATGGGCAACCTCAATAGCCGCGCATTCGATCGACCGTGCCAATCAATGGCAGGCCTTCGCGATGGCGGCGGATGGTATCAAGCACATGATCGACAGCCGTTTCTGGCCGCGTCATGCTGGCGATATGTGGTGTGAGCAGGATTTTTGGATGCGACCAGAAGGGGTGTCCAGCTGGCAAAGGTTCAGGATCGGTGACGTCGAGAACAGCACCCGAAAGCCGACCGCTGTCGAGGGCGGCCAAAAGATCGTCCTGCTGCAGCTGGCCGCCTCGCCCGGCGCTGATCACGGCTGCGCCACGCGGGAGCTGCGCAAACAGCTTCTCATTCAAAATCCCCCGGGTCTCATCGGTCAACGGCAGGAGACAGATCAGTATGTCGCATGCGGCAAGGAAACCCGGCAGTTCGCTCGCGCCCGAATAAGTATCAACAGCCTCAATCACTCGCGGCGACCGGTTCCACCCCGAAAGCGGAAAGCCGAATGGCCGCAGTTTTTCAAGTGCCGCCTGCCCCAGCATGCCAAGACCCAGGACGCCAATCCGCCGCTGGGCAGCTGGCACAAGCCGCATTCCGTGCCAGACAGCACGACGCTGCTGATCAATATAGGGGAGGAGATCGCGGTGCAGTGCGAGCACCGCCATGGTCACATATTCCGTCATGCCTTCGGCAATCCCAGGCTCGATCATGCGAACGAGCGGCAAATGCTCAGGCAGGGCCGAGAGGTCAAACTGATCGATCCCCGCCCCTAACGAGAAAAGTATCTCCAGGTTGGGGAAGGTTTCGGCAAGATTATCGGGCGGAAGCCAGGCTCCCAGATATCGTATATCTTCAGGTCGTCCCGTATCCGGCCAGATGCGGAACGACAGGTCCGCGGCCTTCCGGGCGAAAAGCTCGGCCCATTCCGCACCTCTTACCGGGTCTGCTTTATAGAGGAATGTCAAAGCCCGACCACGCCTGCCAGGCCACCGATATCCTTGATTTCAGTATAGCCATAATACGGCGTCGACGGTTCATGACCGCGCGCGACAAACACCTTGTTCTTGATGCCGAGATCATGTGCCGACATCAGGTCATAGCGCAGGCTCGACGATACATGGAGGAATTCCGAGGGGTGCGCGTCCAACTGCCTGAACATATATTCGAAGGCCTGGAAACGCGGCTTGTAGGCCTGCGCCTGCTGGGCGGTGAACACCTTGTAGAAAGGCGCGCCGAGCTTTTCGACATTGGAATGGATCTGGTCGTTCGAGGCATTGGAGAGGATCACCAGCTTGTAGTGCTCTGCGACCTTTGCCAGACCAGCTGGAACGTCCGCATGCGGGCCCCAGGTTGGAACGGCATCGTAGAATTTCCGGCCATCGGCATCGTCATAGTCGACGCCCCATTTCTGGCAGGTGCGGCGCACGGCATTTTTCAACACCTGCTCATAGGGCTTCCAGTCACCGAGAACTTCGTCGAGACGGTACGCCGCAAAGTCCTTGCAGAACGCATCCATGCTATCGGCAGCAACGCGGTCGGCATAGAGCGACCGCGCCACTTCCGACATCTGGAAGCGTGTCAGCGTCCCGTAGCAATCGAAGGAAATATATTTGGGCTTGAAAGTCGGCATTGCTTGCTCCGTGTTCCCCTTTGTATCGCATATGATGCAACTGTAGGACCAAAAGGTCAGCATGGCGCCCTGACAAAGGTGTTTTGCACGAAGATCATTGCAATTCGCGACACCATTTCAGCATAGGCTGCTGAATGTTCTCGAGATCATTTCCGGTGCTTGAAATCAGCCCTGATCCCCGCATAGTCGCGTTTTAGAACCGGAATCCAGCCGGAACGTTAAGAGCACACGCGGCCAATCCAACAACGGCGCCGCTACGAGGAGCATAAAATGCTGGTGCAGAAAATATTGTCGAATCTCGTCAGCTTCCCGTCAGTCGTCAGGACATCGAATGCCGCGATCATCGACTATATACGATCCTATCTTGCCCAATATGGGGTGGATTCAAGCATTATTGCCGGACCGGAAGGTGATCGTTTCAACCTCTTTGCAACGATTGGTCGGGCTGACGTCCCCGGATATATCCTGTCGGGCCACCTTGACGTCGTCCCCGCGACCGAACCGACCTGGTCGACCGATCCGTTCAGCCTTCGCGAAGATGGAGAACGGCTGATCGGGCGCGGTGCAGTCGACATGAAGGGCTTTGTGGCTTGTGTCCTCGCATCTGTCCCGGCTTTTGTCGCGCGTCCGTTGAAACAGCCGATCCACATCGCCTTCTCCTATGATGAGGAAGCAGGCTGTGTCGGCGTCAGGCATCTTATCGACCGGCTGCCGACGTTGTGCACCAGGCCGGTTGGCTGCTTCGTCGGCGAGCCCTCAGGCATGCAACCGGTATTGCGGCACAAGGGCAAGATCGGCTGCCAGATCTCTATCCACGGCAAATCGGGGCATTCGTCCCGGCCAGATCTCGGCTTAAATGCTATTCACGCCAGCTCGGATATTATCATCGCTATTCGTGATGAAGCTTGCCGGCTCGCAGCGGAAGGTCCGTTCAACGAGCGGTTCGTTCCGTCCTATTCCAGCATGCAAATCGGTGTCATTGCCGGCGGCGCCGCTCTCAATGTCATTCCGGAGAAGTGCACGATCGACGTTGAAGCACGCGCGGTTCCAGGGATCGACCCTGCCACGTTGATGGAACCCATCAGGAAGCGGATGGCCGAATTGTCGGCAAACGGTTCAGGCCTGCGGTTCGAGATACAGACGCTCAGCAGTTATCCGGCGCTTGATCTCGATGAGGCCGACGCGCTTGCCATTCTCGCCGAAAAGATATCCGGGCAGCCCTGCGCCGGTGCTGTCAGCTATGGGACCGAAGCCGGGCTCTATCAGGTTGCGGGCATCCCGTCGATCATCTGCGGGCCGGGCGATATCGCCCGCGCACATCGTCCCAACGAATATGTACTGAAATCCGAACTCAATGACTGCCTGAACGCACTCGGAAGGCTGATGAAAGAGGTCGCCGAATGAGCGCTCAGATATCGATCAGCACTGATTTGGAGCGGAGATTGGCCTCATAGGCTTCCCGTCCCAGGTCCTTGCCGATGCCTGAACTCTTGTAGCCGCCCGTCGGCATGATGAAGTCGTCCGATCGGCCATATCGATTGATCCAGACCGTTCCGGCCTCCAGACTGCGCACCATTCGCAAAGCACGCGACAAGTCGCGCGTGTAAACGCCCGATGCGAGGCCGAATTCCGGATGATCGGCAAGCGCCAATGCTTCCTCCTCATCCTCGAAGGTCTGAACGGTCAGGACCGGTCCAAAGATTTCAGCGCGCGCTGCTTCCATGCCCTGATCAACCCCAATCAGAATGGTAGGTGCATAGAACGTCCCATCACCAAATCCCTCGATTGCATGACCACCGATAAGCGCTTCGGCGCCTTCAGCCACGGTGCGGTGGACAATCGAGTTGACCCGGTCAAGCTGCCCTGCCGAGATGATCGGCGAAAAACTTGTACCTGTGTCCCATGTCGAGCCCGGCTTTACGTCCCGCGCAAGCATGGCGACGCGGTCCAGCAGCGCATCGCGCAAATTGCGGTGCACAAGCAGTCGCGAACCCGCGACACAAACCTGGCCCGCATTGCCAAGGATCGAGCGGGCGATACAACTTGCGGCGAGATCAATATCGGCATCTTCGAACACGATCTGCGGGCTCTTGCCGCCAAGTTCGAGCGTTACCGGCTTGACGCCGTTCAGGGCAGCCGTTGCCATGATGGCCGCGCCGGTTTTTGTCGAACCGGTAAAGGTGATTTTGGCGACATCGGGATGACGGCAAAGAGCATCACCGGCCCCTGCTCCCGTCCCTTGAACAATATTGAAAATACCGCTCGGCAATCCGGCTTCTATCGCAAGCTCGGCAAGCCGCAGCACGGAAACCGGCGTCATCTCGGATGGTTTGAGGACAACCGCATTACCCGCCGCGAGTGCCGGCGCCAGTTTCCACCCGGCCATGACGAGTGGAAAATTCCACGGTGCGATCGCAGC
Source organism: Phyllobacterium sp. (assembly GCF_037994405.1). GTDB lineage: Bacteria > Pseudomonadota > Alphaproteobacteria > Rhizobiales > Rhizobiaceae > Phyllobacterium. The sequence goes on along the minus strand of NZ_JBBNAN010000097.1, from coordinate 29,369 downwards.
GATGACACCGCGCGGCTCGGTTATGACCATGCCGAAGCGATCACTCTGGGTGGCTGCGACCTCGCCGCCATATTTGTCGGCAAATTCTGCAAAGAAACGGATGGTCTCTGCCAGATAAGGCACGTCCCAACCATCGGCTTGCGCGATCGGCCGTGTTGAACCGACTGCCTCGAGCCGCGCCAGTTCCTGCCGGTTCGCATCGACGAGGTCTGCCCAGCGCCGCATGACCCGCGCGCGTTCGCGCGGCGGCCGTTTGGCCCAATCGGACGTACGGAATGCCTTTTTTGCGCTCGATACGGCGCGGTCGACGACATCGGCGGATGCCAGCGGCAGTTTCGTGTAGACGGCGCCATCGCATGGCCGCCGCACGGGAAGGTCTCCCGTGGCATCCGCAACCAGAGCCCCATCGATGAAATGGCCCGTGGGAACCGCAATAAGCCGGGGATCGAAGCTAAGCATTGACTGCCGCCTTTGGCGCGATGGCGGCATCGCCGGCCGCCCATAAACGCAGCGCTTGCGCAGACAGGCGCCCTTCGAACATTTTGACAATCGCTTCGCCGAGCAATGGACCAAACTTGAACATCTGCCCGTCGCAATTGGTAACGACCAGCGAGGGGCCATGGCTGTCGAGCCGGAACTTTCGCGTGGCGTCCATGACGTAGTAACCGACCTTCATCCGCAAGGGCCGATAGCTGTCAGCGTCGTGCAGATAGGGGGCGAACTGGCTGATAATGTAGTCTGCTTCCGCTATATCGGAGGAAAACCCGGCGGAAGGCGCCGCAAGCCGCCGGTGCGATCCTGCGCCGAATTTCAGTCCGGCGCCACGCAAGTCCGGCAAGGTATAGCCGACGCCATCACCGATCGTGACGATCGACGGAGCGGTTCGCCAGCTTTCGGCAAACTGTGCTGGCGGCTCTACATAGCAGAGAGCCTGGCGATAGGTCGTCAGGTCAGCATAAAGATCAGGCAGGAGCGATGGCAGCCATGCTCCCGCGGCAACCACCAGATGATCGCCCTTTATCGTCTGGCCATTGTCCAGCGTTGCGGTCGCTGCATCGAGGTCAACGCTGGCAACATTGGTGTTGGCCCGGATTTCTGCGCCATGATCCCTGGTCCAGCGCGCCAGCCCGTCCACGATTCGGCTTGCGTAAAGCGGACCGCCAACGCGCGAAAGGAGACCCCAGGCGCTGCGAGGCACCTTCAAATGCGGGCACAGCTCGGCAATTTCGGCCGCGTCGAGGATCTCATGCGCAATGCGATTGTTGCGGAACGAGGCGAGTGTCATTCCTGCATAGTCATCCTCGGCAAGCCCGATAGAAATCGCGCCCGTCGTATCATGGTGTGTTTCGCCAAGATCATTCCAGATGCGGTCCCAGGCGACAAAGGCGTCGGTGACCATGCGCGTGTAGCCTTCCGCCGCGCCATAATGATAACGAATCATGCGGTGATTATCGTAGGAAGCTCCGTTCGGATTTCCAACCGGTCCCTGCTCCAGCAGGACGACTTCCTTCCCGACTTTCAATGCGGCGCGCGCAACGGAAAGACCGACGATCCCTCCACCGATAATAACAACCCGGCTCATGCCTTTTCCCCTTTTACGATCTTGATGGCATAGATCTAGCCTAAGCAATGTAGCCAGCTTTTTATTCGGGCTTTTATCAGCCTAACAGTGCAAAATTGCGTTGTTGGGGAAAGCTCGGAACAATGTTTCTTGCTACAAATCCTAATCTGTCGGCTATGAAAGCCTCTTCGAGCTACGCCGTGGAAAAGGACGCAAGCATGTTGCAAACGCCGGGCGAGTTTTTGCTGCGCACAATGCAGCCAGCGGATCTGGCGGGTGCGTTTGCTTTGTCTTCAGCCGTCAAATGGCCGCATCGTATCGAAGACTGGCAGCTCGTGGCCAGTCTGGGCCACGGCACGGTGGCTGAAGACAGTTCCGGCATTGTCGGTACAATTCTCTGGTGGCCGTTCGGCGACAATTTCGCCACGCTCGGCATGGTGATCGTTTCGGCCGAGCGGCAAAGACGCGGTATTGGCGGTAAGCTCATGGACGCTGCTCTGCGCCAGGCCGCGGGAAGGAATATCCTGCTGATCGCTACGCAGGAAGGCGAGCCGCTTTATAAATCCCTCGGGTTCCGGTCAACGGGAACGATTTCGCAGCATCAGGGCAAGCCGGCAAATTTCAAACCGCTATTGCCCGAGCCCGATCAAACAATTCGCCCCCTGACCAACAACGATACAGCCAGCCTCATCGCGCTCGACGCTGATGCATCAGGGCTGGATCGCAAGCCCATGCTTTCCGCGCTCCTCAGTGCAGGCCAATGTCTCATACTGGAACGAAGCGGACAGTTGGACGGCTATGCAATTCTACGCCGCTTTGGCCGCGGTTCTGTCATCGGGCCGGTCATCGCCCCTGACCTCAAAGCTGCACAGGCGTTGGTTTCGAGCTGGATCATGGCCCGGAGCGAGGAATTCCTGCGTATCGATACGCCGGATGACAGTGAGCTTGGCGATTGGCTCGAAGCGGGGGGTCTGCCCAAGGTCGGAGGCGGGATGAGAATGGTTCGCGGTGATACCCCAAGACCCGCATCAAATTATCGCATCTTCACCCTGACAAATCAGGCTTTGGGATAAACAGCATCTCCCGCTGCCTTGTCAGCGAAAAAAGCATCCCATAGTGGAAAGCTTGTCCTGTTCAGCATGCCATTTCTCGCCCGCAATGCGAATTTGGTCGCATGGCAATTTGAAAGGACATGACATGCTGAGCAACTCTCTTGTCGAGCTCGATCGCGAGCATCTTATCCACCCGGTCGCCTCCTACCGGGGTCACGAAAATCGCGGCGTGACCGTACTGCAGTCGGCCAGGGGCGTCTTTGTCAAGGACGCGAGCGGCCACGAGCTGATCGATGGTTTTGCCGGTCTCTGGTGCGTCAATGCCGGCTATGGGCAGGATTCGATTGTCGATGCGGTGACGGAGCAGATGCGCCGCCTGCCCTATGCAACCGGCTATTTCTCGCTTGGCAGCGAACCCGCGATCCGCTTGGCCGCTGAACTTGCCGAACGCTCGCCCGGGGATCTCAATCGCATCTATTTCACCCTCGGCGGCTCCGACGCGGTCGATTCCGCCGTGCGCTTCATTCATTATTATTTCAATGCCCTCGGCAAACCGCAGAAGAAGCAGTTCATCACGCTCGAACGCGGCTATCATGGCTCTTCTTCAACGGGCGCGGGCCTGACGGCGCTGCCAATATTCCACAGGGGTTTCGATCTGCCTTTGCCGTGGCAGCATAAAATTGCATCGCCCTACCCCTACCGCAATCCGGTGGGGAGTGATCCGTCCGCCATCATCGCCGCTTCGGTGGAAGCATTGCGCCAGCGTGTCGAGCAGCTCGGTCCCGACAATGTCGCCGCTTTCTTCTGCGAACCGATCCAGGGTTCTGGCGGAGTTATCGTTCCGCCCGCCGGTTGGCTCAAGGCCATGCGCGAGACATGCCGTGATCTCGATATTCTCTTCGTGGCCGATGAGGTCATCACCGGTTTCGGCCGGACCGGACCGCTCTTTGCCTGCGAGATGGAGGAAGTCGTGCCGGACATGATGACCGTGGCCAAGGGGCTAACCTCCGGCTACGTGCCCATGGGTGCGCTGTTCATGCGCGAGGAAATCTATCAGACCATTGCCGAAAGCGCAGGTGCCGCCGCGGTCGGTCATGGCTTCACCTATTCGGCCCATCCGGTCAGTGCAGCGGCCGGTCTTGCAACGCTCAAGCTCTATACGGAGGGCGGACTGCTGGCGAATGGCCAGACGATGGGTGACCGCTTCAATGCACGACTCGAGCGTCTGCGCGATCATCCTCTCGTCGGCGATGTACGCGGGCGCGGCTTGCTCGCCGCGGTCGAGCTTGTAAGCGACAAGGCGGCAAAGACAAAGTTCGATCCCGACCTGAAGCTCAGCGAACGCCTGTTTGAGGCCGCCTATCGGAATGGCCTTATCCTGCGCGCCTTCACCGACGATGTACTTGGCTTCGCTCCGCCGTTGAGCTGCACGGAAGATGAAATTGACCTCATCGTCGAGCGTGTGCGCTCGACACTCGATACCGTTCTGGACCTGAAAGAAGTGCGTGCAGTTATCAGTGAGCCGGCTTGAAATAAAGCGCTTGACCTTACCACGTTGGAATAGTTCAGGCTTCTTTCATTCGAAACTTTAACGAAGGAGAACTCCATATGTGCACAGCTCACGAGCACCATTCCGAAACCACCGCACCCGTTAACGCTGACGTGTCGTTCCGCGTTGACGACATGACCTGCGGACATTGCGCCGGCGTGATCAAGGGTGCCATTGAAAAGACCGTTCCAGGTGCCGCTGTGCATGCCGATCCCGTAAGCCGGACCGTTTCGGTCGGCGGTGTTTCGGACGCTGCCCGCATTGCAGAAATCATCACAGCTGCAGGCTATACACCTGAAGCCCGCGCCTGATCGCATAGACACCGGCGGCACGTGCTGCTGCCAGCCGCCGGTATCGATCAACCACCCACCCCGCCCTGGATCCCGCGATCAATCGGCACACAAAGTGCTTCGATGCAGCGATCAACCTTGCAACTTCATCGGGTATTAGAGCAGTATCGCTACAGAGGAACCATAAGGCAGACATGTGATGCGACTACCGAAGCTCGACCGGATCGATCTTAAAATTCTTTACGAGCTTCAAAAGAATGGCCGCATCACCAATGTGGACCTTGCGGACGCCGTGGGGCTTTCGCCGAGCCCGTGCCTGATGCGGGTTAAGCGGCTTGAACAGGCTGGCTACGTCACCGGTTATGGTGCCCAGATCAACATCGCAAAGCTCGGCGAAACTGTATCGGTGTTCACCGAGGTCACGCTGTCGGACCATCGGCGCGAGGACTTCGTCCGTTTTGAAAACGCCATCCGCAATATCGATGAGATCGTCGAGTGCCATCTCGTCAGCGGCGGCTATGACTACCTTCTGAAATTCATCACCCGCGGCGTCGTGCACTATCAGGGCATTGTCGAGAACCTGCTCGAACGCAATATCGGGATCGAGAAATATTTCAGCTATATCGTGATCAAATCACCCTTCATCAAGAATTACTATCCACTGACAGCGCTATTCGATCACGACGACCGCAGTTAACGCGGAGCGCGATGATCCCTGTGGCATGCGCCGCATTCGGCCAGCGCCTCGATGACACGGCAATCGCCGATACGGTGCCCGTCGCAGCTTTCGACAACGCGCTGCAATTCGGCCTCAAGCAGCTTGAGCCGCTGGATCTTGTCACGCACGGATCCGAGCTGCTGACGCGCGATTTCATCTGCCCCATCGCATGGCGCCTCCGGATCGCGAGATAATACAATCAGCTGCCGGATCGCCTCGATCGACATACCTAGATCCCGGGCGTGGAGGATGAAGAGCAGCCGTTCATGATGTGATTTCAGATAGCGGCGCTGATTGCCTTCCGAACGCTCCGGCTCATCCAGCAGGCCGATCGATTCGTAGTAGCGGATCGTCTCCACCTTGCAGCCCGTCGTTGTCGAAAGGCGGCCAATCGAAAAAGTGCGTTCCATCGAATTTTTCCTCTTGAACCTATAGTTACTAGAGGGATTAGCGTCATTGAAGTCAAGAATCCTTTGAACGAAAACAGGAGACATTCAATGACCGGGACAGGTTCGGAAGGTCATTCCGGCAGCATCAGCGAGGCTTTCACCTTCAAGGTCGGCGGGATGGATTGCGGCAGTTGCGCAAACACGATCAAGACCGCGCTGGGCCGGGTGCCCGGTGTCTCCGACCTCAAGATTTCGGTGACAACAGAAACGATGTCGCTCATGCTGGATGAGACCGCGACGCCGGTTTCCGAGATTGAGAAAAGGGTTCGCAAGCTTGGTTTCGAGCCAAGCCTGACCCGCCGCCCAGCCAAGCAGTCAGCGCATGATGCTGGCCACGTCCATGGACCGAACTGCAATCATGATCACGATGATCATGACCACCATCAAGGGCACGCGCATGGCCACAAGACGCACAGTCATGTCCCCCACGTCCATGGACCAGGCTGTAACCACGATCACCATGACGGACATGATCACAAGCAACATGCTGCGCATCAACATGCGGCGCATGTCCATGGCCCCAATTGCAGCCATGACCATGCTGTGCCTGCCACCGGCACTCCTGCCCCGGCAGATCATCTCACCTGGAAGGTCGAAGGTATGGATTGCGCGAGTTGCGCGGCAACGATCCGGACGGCTCTTGAACGCGTTCCGGGCGTCACAGATATTCGCGTTTCGGTAACAAACGAAACCCTAACCCTGGCCCTCAACGAGCGCCTGACATCGGCCGGCACCGTAGAAAGCAGGGTAGCATCGCTTGGCTACAAGCCAAGCCGCATCATAAAGGGCACGGCCACCGCCCCGTCCACGCCGGCCGCGTCGCCGCGCCGCTGGTGGCAAACGCCCAAGGCGAAGATTGCCGTTATCGCCGGTGCACTGCTTGGCGCCTCCTATGTCGCCAGCCTGGTTCGGCCGGAGCTTGCCTATTGGGTATTCTTGCTGGCAACCATCGTCGCAGCAGCTCCCATTGCACGCCGCGCGATCATGGCGGCCCTTGCCGGCGCTCCCTTTACGATCGAGATGCTTCTGACAATAGCTGCTGGCGGCGCGATTATCATCGGCGCCGTCGAGGAAGCCGCAGTTGTGGTCTTCCTGTTCGCTGTCGGTGAAGTACTGGAAGGCTTTGCCGCCAGCAAGGCGCGTGCCGGAATAAAGGCGCTCGGCGCGCTCGTACCGAAGACGGCTTATGTCGAGGACAACGGTACGGTTCGTGAAGTTCCCGCCGAAGCGCTGCGCATCGGACAGATCATTGTCGCCCGCACTGGCGACAGCATTCCAGCCGATGGCGAAGTTGTGGAAGGCATGTCGAGTGTCGATGAATCGCCGATCACCGGTGAATCGGTACCGCGCTTGAAGGAGCCGGGCGCCGCGATCTTTGCCGGATCGATCAATCATGAGGCAACGTTGCGCATCCGCGTCAACCGCGCCGCACAGGACAATACCATTAGCCGTATCATCACACTGGTCGAGGAAGCCCAGGAGTCCAAGGCTCCAACCGAGCGTTTCATCGATCGCTTCTCGCGCATCTATATGCCGCTGATCGTCGGCATCGCGATCCTCGTTGCAATTGTTCCCCCGCTTGCCGCCGGCGCAGAGTGGGGAACGTGGATCTATCGCGCTCTGGCTCTGCTGCTGATCGGTTGTCCGTGCGCCCTTGTCATTTCGGTGCCGGCTGCCATCGCGTCGAGCCTGTCTTCTGCCGCCAAGCATGGTCTGCTTATTAAGGGCGGCGCGGTCATCGAAGCGCTGGCCGGCGCCCAGACCGTCGCGTTTGACAAAACCGGAACGCTCACGCGCGGCGAGCCCATCGTGACGGATATCGTCGCCTGCGATGGCAACATAGCAAGCTTTCTGTCGACCGTAAGCGCTCTTGAGCAGGAAGCGAGCCATCCGCTGGCCAAGGCAATTGTCGACCGCGCTGGCGCAGACGCGATCGCTCCTGGCAATGCCACCGGCGTCAAGAGCGTCGCGGGCAAGGGCGTGGAAGGTCAGGTCGGTGACCAGAGACTCTTCATCGGAGCGCCACGTTTTGCCCGCGAAGCCGGAACGATCGACCAATCGCTCGCACGGCAGATTCACACCCTCGAAGCGGAAGGAAAGACCGTGGTTGTCGCCGTGGCAAATGGCGATGCGATTGGCCTCGTTGGCCTGCGGGATGAGCCGCGCAGCGACGCCCGCGCCGGCGTTGCCGCACTGAAGGCAGCCGGCATCGACACGGTGATGCTGACTGGTGACAATAACGCAACCGCTGCCGCGATAGCCCGCGAACTCGGTGTTAAAGCCCGCGCCGAAATGATGCCTGAGGACAAGGTACTGACGATCCGGGAACTGGCGGAACAGCGTAAGGTCGTCATGGTTGGTGATGGCATCAACGACGCGCCCGCCCTTGCGGCAGCCCATGTCGGTGTCGCAATGGGATCGGGTACCGACGTCGCACTCGAAGCGGCCGACGCTGCTTTGCTGCGCAATCGCGTTCAGGACATCGCTACGTTGATCGGCCTATCCCGCGCCACCATGCGCAACATTCGCCAGAATGTGACGATCGCGCTCGGGTTGAAGGTGGCATTTCTGGTGACCACGGTATTCGGCGTCACTGGTCTTTGGATCGCCGTGTTTGCCGATACCGGCGCTACAGTTCTCGTGACCCTCAATGCCATGCGTCTCCTTGGCTATCTCAAGAAGGAGAAGGCAACGCCTGCGACAACGCCCCGGATATTGGCTACTGCCTGATCCGCTAGAAATAATCCCGCCCTCTTCGAAGGAGGGCGGGACACCGGATTATTCCGATGAGAATACCTTAGCCGCCTATGACGGCCGCCAGGTGCCATAGATCTTCAACACGTCTTCCCGGCTGTTCCATGCGAGCGACGCACCCTTTGGCAGAAGACAGGTTTCACCCGGCCCCCAGATTGTTTCCTGTTCGCTGCCGTTGCCGATCTCCACGCTGCCTGCGAGCATATGCATCATCTCATAGTAAACGTAGTTCATTGGCCGGCGGTGATAGGGCGTCGAACTCCATACACCGGCTGTCCATTCCCCGGAGGGATCGGCATACCAGCGGCGGTTCTGACATTGCGGTTTATCCGAAATCAGCAATTCCGCCGATGGGCTGGCAGATGGTGGCCGCGGAGCGTCAAGATCAAAAGCGACGATACCCGTCTCCGTCGCAGCAGGATCCGCCTCACCTGCAAAGCTCATAAAGTCCCATTGGGCTAGGGCATCTGCGCTCCAGACAACGCTAATGCCCTGCGGGATGACTGCAACACTCCCCTCGATCATCGTCACAACCCGAATCCCGTCATCGAGAATGAGCTTTCCGCCTTTGACAATGATGAGTTCGTGGTGCGGGTAGCGCGTGCTGTCGCTCGTACCGGATGCAGGCCCGCAGGAACCTGCTGCTATCCTGCCTTCCGCCGAAAACGCTATAACGCGCGCTTCGGCAAAGGGATCGCCGGGTGAAACTTCATGCGGGCCGGCCTGGCTGACCAGGGGGTGAACGCTGATAATATTGGGCATGGAATTATCTCCCATAAGTTGGCTGACAGTTACGGCTGCGACAGCCGGATTTGAAAAAAAGCCCCGGCTCGTTGGAACCGGGGCCCTGGCATAATTTTGGGAGGCCATTCGTTACTTCGTCACCAGGTCCTTGGTCAGAACATAATAGTTCAGAGGATGCGGCCTGTAGTTCTCGAGTTTTTCCGAATAGGCGTCGAATACCGTTTCATGGATCAGATAGACCGAGACAGCTTCTTCATAGAGCTTTTTCACTGCTTGTTCGTAGATGGCATAACGCTTTGCCGGCTCAGCCACCGTATAGGCCGACTTGATCAGCTTGTCGGTCTCTTCATTGCAATAATGCGAGATGTTGTAGCTGCCGCCGCAGGTGTAGTCCGCATTAAGAAAGCCGACCGGTTCCGCAACGTCGGTGGTATAACCGCGCGACATCAGTGCCATGTCGAAATTGCCAGACAACAGGTCAGGCTCGATCGCACTGTAATCGGCGACCCTGACCTCGACCTTGATGCCAATTTCCTGCAACTGCGCCTGGATGATCGCGGCGACATCCTTCAGTTCGGTTTTGGCCGTATAGGCCAGAAGCCCGACCGTCAGGCTGCCCGGCGCAACGCCTGCTTCAGCGAGCAGGGCTTTAGCCCTGTCGACATCATAAGCCGGCTCCGGTTCCTGTTGCGCCCATGGTTCGCCCGGTGAAAACGGCATGGTCGCGCCCTTCACGGCGCCTTCGTAGATACTCTCCGCGATGCCAAAACTGTCAATGGCGGCCTGGATCGCCTGCCGCACCTTTACGTTGTTGAATGGCGGCTTGGCATTGTTCAGCAACAGTTCCGTGATGCGTGGTGATGGGATCGGCGCCACCTTTACGCCTTCTGTCGATTCGACCGTCTTGACGGTCCATGGTGGTACAAGCCGCGAAATTTGTGCTTCACCGGTACGGATCTGGGTTGCGCGCGTATCGGCATCCGGAACGAAATTCACACGGCCGCCGGCAAGCTTGGGCATACCGCCCCAATACTCATGATTGGCCATAAGAGTCATGTACTGGTTCGGATCGACCTCTGTGATCTTGAAAGGACCGGTACAGGTTCCGATCGGGTCGACTTTTCCGGATTTGTAGGCAGCAGGCGCGAGGATAGTCGTTGCAGGGCTCGCCAATTGCGCGGGCAACAGAACCGATGGCTCCACCGTCGTGATCTTCACCACATCTTCGCCAACCGGCTCGACAGAGGCTACCAGCTTGGATGAGAAGGCGCGGGCGGGGACGGGTGCTTTCAAGCGGTTGTTCAGCGCATTGACAACTGTCTCGGCATTGAATGGTTCGCCATTCTGGAATTTGACGCCTTTGCGTAACTTGAACTCCCAAACCGTGGGAGCGGTTTGCGTCCATGACTCGGCAAGGCTCGGCTCGAGCTTCGTGTCATAACCGATACGCACCAGCCCTTCGAAGCAACCCGCGCGTGAGCCCAGATAGGCATCATCCGAGGACAGATCCCATCCTGTTTTCACGCCGAAATTGTCATCATACGTAACCATCCCGCCCTCGGCCGCATGGGCACCGAATGAGACTACCAATGCGCATGTCGTTAATATCGCATGTTTCAACATTGTGTTATTCCCCTTTACTTTTTGACGGCATCCTTGCTCAACAACAATGACAAGGAGAAAGCAACGCGTCACTGCTGTTGAATTAAGAATACAAAACACCCGCTATAGATATTCTTGGAATATCTATTCAGAATATTTCTATTCTATATTCTTTCTTCGGAATTAAATTCCGATTCTACTTCGGCAATGCGTCAATTCGTCTGAATTTGACAAGAAAAACATAAGCCGAGCAAACCAATCAACTCAATTCCTGCCAATGGTGGCAACGCACAAGATGCTCGTCAGCCACTGCACTGAACTCCGGTTCCTTTGTGCTGCATCTGTCCGTCGCGTATCGGCAACGGGTATGGAACCTGCAGCCATCGGGGGGATTGAGCGGACTGGGCAAATCACCATCCAGCAGCATTTCCGGCGCATGCAGTCCGGTTTCGTCGAGCATCGACGATGCGATCAGCGCCTTGGTGTAAGGATGTTTCGGCGCACGAAACAATTCATCGCGGTCGGCGATCTCAACGATCCGCCCAAGATACATCACCGCGATGCGATCGCAGAGATAGCGCACCACGCGTAGATCGTGCGAGATCATCAGAATGGTCAAGCCATGGCGCTGCTTCAGGTCCATCAGCAGATTCAGGATCTGCGTCCGCATCGACGCGTCGAGTGCCGATGTCGGCTCATCGCAGACAAGAAAACTAGGCTTGAGAAGAAGAGCGCGCCCAATCACCACGCGCTGCAACTGTCCTCCGGAACATTGGCTTGGATAGCGATCGTAGAAGGAGCCATCGAGACCAACTTCCTCCAGCATCTGGTAGACGCGCGCATTGCGTTCGTCGCGTGTTCCAATCCCGTGCTGCTCAAGCGGCGTTTCCATGCTTTGCCCGATGCGCATACGGGGATCCAGCGCTGAATAGGGATCCTGAAATATCAGCTGCACGACCCGGCGCATACGGCGAAGCGCTTCGCCCTCCATATGCAGAATGTCGTGCTCGCCAATAGTGAGTTCACCATTCGTCGCATGGGTGAGCCGGGTCATGAGCCTGGCGATGGTGCTCTTGCCGCAACCCGATTCGCCCACCAGCCCAAGGACTTCACCCTCTGCGATCGTAAGCGAAACACCATCGACAGATTTGACCATGCGATGACCGAGACCCGGTATCGGATAGTATTTGAAAAGGTCCTTGGCGACGACGTAGGGCGTCTTTTTACTACCGGCGGAAGGAGGCGATTGCATTGCGGCGGCTAATTGCATCACACGTCTCCCTCAGCAGCTTGTCTGTTCGTCATGGTGGTGTCCAACCGCCCAGCATCGCGCCTTGCGTCCCTCTGGCAAGCTGTCCAGGCTTGGCTCGGACGCCATACACTGGTTTCCCATACCGCTGGATTTGGCAATGGCGCACCGGGGATGAAACCGGCAGCCGCATGACAGTTCGTGGGCATGCGCGCTCGATCCGGGAATCGACAGCAACTGACCCGCACCATCGGTGGTGAGCAACGAACAACTGATCAGCGCTTTGGTGTAGGGATGCTGCGGCGCCTTGAGGATGGCCTGCGTCGGCCCCTCTTCAACGATACGCCCCGCATACATGACCGCAATGCGGTCAGCGAAAGCAGCGACGACCGAAAGGTCATGGGTAATGAGCAGCGTAGCGAGGCTACGCTTCCGGCGCTCATCATCGAGCAACCGCAGTATTTGCGCTTGCACAGTGACGTCGAGCGCTGTCGTCGGCTCATCGGCAATGAGGAGTTGCGGATTACCCGAAAGAGCCGTGGCAATCATCACGCGCTGCGCCATACCGCCGGAGAGCTCGTGCGCGAAGCATTGGGCTCGGGCCGAGGGGTCAGGAATGCCGACATCGCGCAACATGTTGACCACCCGGCCGAGCGCTGAGTGACGGCTCATCTTGCGGTGAACCCAGAGCGGTTCAGCCACTTGCGTCCTGACACGGCTGGTTGGATCGAGCATGGCCTGCGGCTGCTGGAACAGCATTCCTATGTCCGCACCGCGCAGGGCGTCGAGTTCTGCAGGCGAGAGGGCAAGGATATCCCGCCCGGCAAAGGAAATACGACCGGAGGTGATCTCGGCGTCAGGCGGCAGCAGGCGCATCAGGGACAGCGCCGTCATGCTTTTGCCGGATCCCGATTCGCCAACGAGCGCAACCACCTCGCCGGCATTGACGGAAAGCGTCAGGCCCGAGATCACGGACTTTCTGCCATTCTCGCCCGGAAACGAGACATGCAAATCCTCGATCTCCAGGAGCGGTGTCCGCGATAGCAACGGAGCGGTATCGGTATGCGTTTGTCCTTCGATATTCATAAGAGTTCCCCTTATTTTTATTGAACCGGAGGGCATTTGCTAAGCCTGTGTCATGCGGCTTCGGATGACGATCCTCTCTCACGAGCGGCATTGGCTTTGTGCATGATGCGAACCGGATCACCGAAGTGCTTCGGCAGTTCATCTACGGCGGCGGCGACGTTACCGCTGGCGATAATATCCGCTAGACGCCGGTGCTCCTCCACCAGTGCCGCACTGCCGCGATAGCCGCCTCTCAGCATGAGCAGGCAGAGCTTGGTTTCGGCCTGTACGGTTGCGTACATGCGTGACAGTCTGGAGCTCCCCGCAGCATCGACCAGCTCCCGGTGGAATTCCATGTCGAGATCGGCGACCAGCGGCCAATCCTCAGCACGCGCAGCTTCGTCCATGCGAACGACCAGGCGCTTCAAGGTCAGGCTGACCTCCGGCAATGCCTCCGACTTCATGACACGGCGGATGGCGCTGCCTTCTATTGCTTCGCGAACGAAAAATATGTCCGACAGGTCGCGGTCGTTGAGTTCGGGTACAAAGACGCCCCGATGCGGTTCGCTGACCAGCAGTGCTTCCTGAATCAACCGCTGCAGCGCCTCGCGCACCGGTCCGCGGCTCACACCGAATTTCTCGGCCAGTTCCATTTCGTTGAGTTGCGAGCCAAGCGGGAAGACACCGGAAAGAATTGCCTGGCGGATTTCCTCGGCGATCTGGCCGGACAATGTCCGCCGCGTCAGCCGTTTGATCGTATTTGTATCTGCCATCAACGTCTCCTCGCTTGGTTCAATGACCGCTTGATTTCTTGGTATCGATGTTCAGACCATGCCCGATCCACGTCACGCTCAGAGCTGACAGGAAGATCGCCAGACCCGGGGCTATGACAAGGATGGGCATACGCTCGGCATAGGCCTGCGCATCCGCGAGCATCAGTGCCCAATCGGCGGCGGGCGGCTGGACGCCGAGCCCCAGAAATGACAGGCCGCCAACGGTAATCAGCTTGTGACCGAAGCGCAGGAACGCCACAGCCGCTATCGGCCGGATGGTGTTGGGGATGACATGCCGAAATATGATGAAGCGCCGGGTGCAGCCAAGCACCTCGGCGGCCCGGATATATTCCTGCGAGTTGATCGACAGGGTCAGGCCACGCGATAGCCGTGCGAACGGCGTCCATCCGACGATTGTCAGCGATGCGATCAGCGTTCCATAGCCAGGGCCGAAGATCGCCACCAGAAAGATGGCAATGACCACATCCGGGATCGATATCAGAAGATCGACGGTGCGCATCAGAACCTCATCGACAAGGCCGCGGCTGCGTCCGCTGATGATGCCGATAAATGTTCCGATCACCACCGACAAAATGACCGTAACCGCGGCAATGGTTACCGTGAAGCGCCCGCCAATCAGCACACGGCTCAGCAGGTCGCGTCCGAGGTGATCGGTGCCAAGCCAGTGAACAGCGCTCGGGGCATTGAGCCTCAAACGCAGGCTCTGCTGCGCAGGGTTGTAGGGAGATATCCAGGGCGCAATGATCAGCAGCGCGAGAATGACAAGGAAGATCGCCGAGCCGACGAAGAATGTCCAGTGCCGCCGCCGGATGAAGGCGACAACGCCGCTCAATGCAGACGGACGCTTGCGGCGGCTATAAAGGGCGACTGCCATCGGAGCCTCTGTGGAATGACTAATGGTCATGACTTCCCCGCATTGCTGGATTGATCAGGACGTAAAGAGCGTCAGCGAGCGTGTTGATCAGGATTGACAATGCGACGATGCAGACAAATCCGCCTTGCAGCATGGGGATATCGCGATTGATCACGGCGTCGTAGAGGAGCCGGCCCATACCGGGTATGGCGAAGATCACTTCCACGACGACTGAGCCCCCGAGCAGGCCTGCAAGCCAAAGGGCAAAGAACGTGACAACCGGCAATGAACCATTGCGAATGCCATGGCGCATCACCGTGCCATGCATGCCGAGACCGCGGCTGCGTGCGGCGGTGATATAAGGTGCGCGCAAGACATCGGCCATGGCAGCCCGCGTCACCTGCGTGAAATAGGCAAGCGGCCGAAGCGTGAGCGTTAGTGCCGGAAGCACCAGTGAACGCCAGCTGTCCCAGCCGGCCGATGGCAACCAGCCGAGATAGAGGGCAAACACAAGCGCGGACATGGGTGCAAACCAGTATTCCGGTGTTGCAACGAAAGTCTGGATCATCAGCGTGGTGAAATTATCCAGGCGGCCGCCCGGCCGCATGGCTGCCAGGGTGCCGAGCGGCAAGGCAACGACGACTGCTATTGCCAATGCGGTAAGCGCCAGGGTGATCGATACGCCAAGCGCACGGGCAAGCTCAGCGGCGACTGGCTGACTGCTTGTAAAGGAGAAACCCAGATCGCCGCTTAAGGCGCTGCCCAACCACGTAAAATACTGGACGTATAGCGGACGATCGAGGCCGAGGCTTGTGCGGAGCGCTTCGACCGCATGCGGATCGAGTGCCGTATCGCGCATGCGCGAAAACAGGATCGTCCGGGCAGGATCGCCGCCCGTCATATAGGGCAAAAGGAACGCGATTACGGAAACGATCGCCAGCATCAGACATAGAATGAGGAAGCGTCTTAGTGTCTGTATCCACATATCCTGGCTCCTTTCTCCGCAATGGTTCTAGTGCAGCAAATCCTGCAGCCGGTAATAGGCGCCCACGAAGGGCAGAAACCAGGGCTTGCCAAAATGCCCTGGAATGGCGGGCCAATCGAGCTTGCGCCAGACATTGGCATCCGGCTTGCCACTCATGACATCGGCCATGACCGAACCCATATGCGTCGACATCTGCGTGCCATGTCCACTATAGCCCATCGAATAGAACAGACCCTCATGTTCGCCTGCGCGGGGCAGACGATCTGCCGTCATGTCAACCAGCCCGCCCCAGCAATAATCGATGCGCACACCCGCCAGCTGCGGGAAGACGGATAGCATTGTCTTCTCGAGTATCTTGCCGCTCTTGGCGTCTGATGCGGGACTCGACATGGCAAAGCGCGCACGCCCTCCAAACAACAGCCGATTGTCCGGCGTGATCCGGAAATAGCTTCCGACATTCTTTGAATCCGTCGCCATGCGCCGGGTGGGCATGATCTCGTCGATGAGCGGCAGCGGCAGCGGTTCCGTCACAATTATGAAGCTGCCGATTGGAATGATGCGGCGGCGGAAGCGCGCGAACGGGCCGGCAACCGATGTGCCGGTTGCCAGCAGCACCTGCGAGGCACGGATGGATCCTTTTGCCGTGACGACTTCGTGCTGGTAGCCGGAGATACGTTTGAGCTTGGTCACCGGGGCCTTCTCGTAGATTTTGGCGCCATGACGAACAGCGGCAGAAGCCATGCCTTGCGCGAACTTGCCCATATGCATCCCGGCGCTCTTGGTGAAGGCCAGTCCGCCGAAATAGCGGTCCGTTCCAACTTCCGAACGAAGGCTGTCACGACTAATAAGCGCGGTGTCCTGATCGACGTCCCTTGCAAGAATCTCGTAGGTCCTTGCCAGCTTGTCGTAATGCTCTGGCTTGGCAGCAAGCTTGATCTTGCCGGTCCGCCGGAAATCACAATCGATGGCTTCGTCGGTGACGAACCGCTCGACCGTATCCACAGCCGCATCATAGGCGCGATAAAATGAGCGGGCAGTATCGAGGCCGAAACGCGCGACCGCCCCGGAGTAATCGATTGCAACACCGTTGTTGCACTGACCGCCATTGCGGCCGGAAGCGCCGCTGCCGATTTGCCCCGCTTCAATCAGGACCACGTCAGCGCCTTTCTTGGCAAGGCTGACCGCCGCGGCGAGCCCGGTGAATCCGCCACCAATGACCGCCACGTCCGCCCGGCCCGACAGTCCGCCGCTGGCGGCGGCTGCAAACGGGGGGACGGTGTCCAGCCAATAGGATTGGAGTTTCATTCGTCAGTTTCCATCATGTCTCGCCCAGGACGACTGCCAGTTCACCCCTTGGAGAACCGCAGGAACCCGCCCTCCAGGCTGCGTCTGACATGAATGGTGTCACAAGTTTTAGGATTGTCAACAATCCGAATGTTTCACTAAGCCAATTATTGAGGGTAATTTAGGCATGTCTATAGAAAACGCAATAATTGGGCAATTCAGCGTTCTGCAGCAGCAGAATCTGTTGGCAAATTCGGAAGATTTCGGGCAGCGCCGGCGGCAGAACCCGGCGTTCGAGTTTCAATTCGTTGGAAGAATAGCGGCGGAAATTCGCACGCCGGTCATGGCGCTCGACACGCGTTCAAAGATATTTGGTGATTTCCTTGAACTCGTCGATGGGCTTGCGCTGTTCCCTCGGCAAGGCCCCGACTGTCTCTTCAAGGCAATGATCGAGGTGGTCCTGGATCAATGTGCGCTTTGCCTGGCTTATGGCTTTTTCGACGGCATGAAGCTGCTGGGCAATATCAAGACATGAGCGGTGGCTTTCGATCATTTCGACGACACTGCGCAGATGGCCATTGGCACGTTTCAGCCGTTTGGCAATGTCAGCATGATGTTCGTGAACGTGATGTTCCTGCGCTGGAGCTGCTTGATCTGTCATTGTGGTCTCCAAGAGCATTGCCAGTCTCTTTCCTGTTTCTCTTGATACGCGACGTCGTGGCAAAAGGGTAGTGTCAGGCGTCCACCAGTTGCAGCTTCTTGTCGAAATGCGTGCTGAAGTCCCATTCGCCGATATTCTCGTAACCGACCGACTTCCAGAAACCGATGGTAGCCATCGCATCGCTGGATGCATGAAGGTACATATTCGTATAACCGAGTTTCAGCGACTCTTCCTCGACCAGCAGGTTGAGCTTCGTGCCAAGTCCATGACCGCGCTGGTCCTTGCGCACATAAAGCCGCCAAAGCGAGCCGACCTTGTCAGGTTCGGGATAGCGAACACGGAACGCTTCCACGAGTGCCGGCTTGAACCTCAAGCCCCGAACGCCGACCGTCGCGACCAAGTCATTGTGCTCATTCGACACGATCCAGAACGCACCGCGATTGGGCTGCGCATAATGGTTTTCCGCTTCCGGACGAAGCAACGTGTCAATGTCGAGGTGCCAATCGGGATTGTAGTCGAAACCGTAGAACTCCTTGATCGTATCAAGGCAGAACTGGCGGGCAGCAGCGTGCGCCGGCGTTGCCGAACCGGTAAGGCGCGAAAGCGTAAAATTACTGGGTAGCTGCATGATCTCTCTCCCTTGCAGCGCCCACCGCGGCAATGCCACGATGGGCAGTTCCACTGGTAAGGATTAAAGAACGGGCAGGCTGCGCTTCACAAGATCGGCACCGTCCTTGAGGATAAGCCGAATATGGGTCGCATCATCAACCTTGCCACTGGCGATCAGCGTTGACTGATCCGGACCCGGCATCAGCAGGAGCTGGCGTACCTGGTAGTCCTCCGCTTTGGGTCCGATGGCTTCAACCTCGATCTTTTCTTCGGACGCGGCTGCAGTCGCCATGCCATCCTTGTGCCATTTCAGCAGCCAGCGCCCTGGACCGGACCGGGTGACCTCGACCTCAGCTCCGCCGCTGAGCGGAATGACTGAACCGCCGACCGTACCGGTCCTCGCTTCCAGCGGCGCTGCACCCGGCACAGCCGCCTCCCGCGTATGGAAATGACTCCCATGCAGCACCATGATCCGTACGCGGCGGGCGCGATCGACATCGCCGGTCACTGCCACGGTCGAGGCTTTCGACCCTTTCGACACGGACAGGGGATAGACCGCACCACTGTCGTCGATTGCATCAACCTTGATTTCTTCAAGTGGCGGCGCCTTGTAGTCAGGTTTCCCCGCCTCGCTGAAAGCGAGCTCCCAGCTTCGGTTACCAAGGTCGACAATATCCACCATTTGGCCATGTCCCATATGAATGCTCTGTGTCGTCATCGTTCCGGTCCTCAGTTGTTTTGCAGAAAGAGATATTTGCACTATCCGTCGGCGCACTCAGGCCGCAGAACGAACCCTGATCTGAACAGCATTCAGCGCTGGCAGATGTCCCTTGAGTTCGCGCTCATAATGGTTCGCAACCCGGTCGGCGGCTGCAACCGGTAGATCAGGATCCATGGCGATATCGATGTCCGCACGCAATTTGTGACCGAGCCAGCGTGCCTTGACGTCCAGAACGCTGACAATGCCCGGCACGTGTTCAGCCGTGTGTGTGATTTCGTCAAGAACACCGGGTTCCACGCCATCGAGCATGCGGGTGAAGACTGCGCGTGCAGATTGCCAGACGATACCGAAGATCATGAAAGTGATGATTAAGCCGACGATCGGATCCGCAAGCGGAAAGCCAAGCCACACGCCGCCCGCTCCGACGACAACAGCCAGGCTGCCGAAGCCATCGACTCGGGCATGATACCCGTCCGCAATCAGCGCGGCACTGTTGATCTGACGTCCAACGCGGATGCGAAACTCGGCAACAGCTTCATTACCCAGAAACCCGATTATGCCTGCCATGACCAGAACGCCGATCATCTCGATCGGCTGCGGATTGAGCAGGCGCTCGATCGACACGTAGCCCGCATAGAGAGCGCTGAACAGGATCAAACCGACGATCACGACGCCTGCCAGATCCTCCACGCGATTGAGCCCGTAGTTGAAGGTACGGGACGCTGCCTTGCGGGCAAAGAGAAACGCTATGCCGAGCGGGATGGCGGTCGCCGCATCACCGAAATTGTGGATCGTATCGGCCAGAAGCGCGACGCTGCCGGTCAGATAGACGATGGCAACCTGTGCCATTGTGGTGACCATCAGGATAATGAAAGACCACTTGATCGCCCAGAGACCCTTGCTGGTCGACGCGATCGTCGCATCGATCACCCCATGTGTGTGGCCGTGATCGTCGTCCCCGTGACCATGCCCATGGCTGTGGCCATGACCACCCGAATGGGCAAAACCCGGATCAGGCGCAAAGCCCATCCAAACAAGCGCTGATTTGATCATTGCGTTCTCCTCTGGAGTCTGTTTCTAAACTCCCACTTATACCATCCCCCTGGAGGGGATAAGTCAACGCAATTTTCATGGTTAGATCAGCACAATATTCTGCTTTGAGCGAGAAAACAGAATGTATGCAAGCCGGCCTACCCTGTGCTGCCGTCAGCCGGCCAGCGTACCTTTCAGTGCGCCGGATCGCTTGGACGCGGCGACCGGTGGCACGAAATCATCGGCATCAGGGTGTGCGAGGTCCTGAATAATGGGGCAGTCGGGCCGGCCATCGCCGTGGCAGTGTGTAGCGAGGTGGCGCAGCGTATTTGCCATTTCCTGAAGCTGGCGCATCTTCGCCTCCAGTTCCTCGACATGTTGCAGCGCGATGCGTTTTACATCGGACGAGGCACGGCTTCGGTCGCGCCACAGCGCCAGCAGATGGCGAATCTGCTCGATTGAAAATCCAAGATCCCTGCCGCGCCGGATGAAGCGCAATGTCTCAAGATCGTTGCCCGAATAGACACGATAGCCGGAACCGGTGCGGTCGGCAGACTTGATCAGGCCGATCGATTCATAGTGCCGGATCATTTTTGCTGAAACGCCCGATGCGGCGGCTGCTTCACCAATGTTCATAGTCTTGCTCCTGTCAGTTCGTCTAGCGTTCCGGCGTAAAGAACACGTCCGCATGGATGTCCGCGGCGCGGATGCCCCGTTCGATCAATAGCGGAGCCGTAGCATCGATCATGGCGGGCGGTCCGGCAAGATAGGCTTTCCAACCATCAAGGTCGCTGAAATCCTCTGCCACAACCGCTCCAACCTGCCCACTGCGCTTTCCTGGCTGCGCTTCCTGCGACAAGACAGGAACAAAGCTGAGATTGCCGTGCAACGTACTCAATTCGCGAAAGTGCTCGATCATATATAGGTCACGTGATGCCCTTGCGCCAAAATAGACATGGATCGGCTGCCCCATGTTTCTGGCAAGCGCTGTCTCGGCAACGGCCTTGACCGGTGCCAAGCCCGAACCGCCCGCTATGCCAAGGATGGGCCCCCGGTGTTTTTCACGCAGGAAGGAGGAGCCGAACGGCCCTTCGATCGTGATGGTGTCGCCAGCGGTCGCCTGGGCAAAGATCCGGGCGCTGGTTGCGCCGCCCGTTACATGCCTGATGTGGAATTCGATCAGTTCTTCATCTGGGCGGCTCGCAATCGAATAATCGCGCGGCGGGCTGCCCGGATAGAGAAAGCGCACATATTGCCCGGCCCGAAAGTCGAATTGATGGCGATTGCCGATTTTGACCCGCACCAGCTTGATGTCATGCGTTGCCTGAACCGTCTGCGCGATCACACCTTCGAAGCGGCCGGCTGGGATATCGGCAATCTCGTCGGCACCATCGAGCCAGCGGATCGTCACATTGCTCCTCGGCATGGCGCGGCACGCCAGTGTCAACCCTTCCGCCTTCTCCTCTTCCGTCAAGGAGAACGGCGTATGTTTGAGGAGCTCGACCTCTCCGGAAACGAGATGCGACTTGCAGGCACCGCACCGGCCCATCCGGCAGCCATGCGGATAGGCAATCCCGGCTGCAAGGGCGGCATGCAAGATTGTTTCCCCATCCTGGACAGCAATCCCTCGTCCGATCTGCGGTAGGTAGGCTGTGTTGATATTCGTCATCGATCCGGCCCCTATTCCGCGGCAGCGAGCACGCCGGAGTGCGCCGTATCGATCCGGTCCTGCAGCGGCGGGCTGAAGCGCTTGAGCCGCAGGGCGTTAGTCAGGACGAACACGCTCGAGAGAGCCATGGCACCCGCTGCAAGCACGGGTGACAACAATGTGCCATTGACTGGGTAGAGTGCGCCTGCAGCTACCGGGATCAACGCCGCATTATAGGCAAAGGCCCAGAAAAGGTTCTGACTGATGTTGCGGATTGTCGCTTTCGACAGGGCAATGGCATTGACCACGCCGCGCAAATCTCCGGACATCAGCACCACATCGGCACTTTCAATCGCCACATCCGTGCCTGTGCCAATGGCAAGGCCTACGTCTGCGGCCGCCAAAGCCGGCGCGTCGTTGATGCCGTCACCGACGAAGGCGACGCGCTGCCCTTTGGATGCCAGTCGTTTGACGGCCTCGACCTTGCCATCAGGCAGCACTTCCGCCACGACTTCGTCGATATCCAGGCGGCGCGCAATCGCTTCCGCCGTGCGGCGGTTGTCGCCCGTGATCATCGCGACCTTGAGGCCGAGCGCATGCAATGCTGCAATCGCTTCCGGCGTCGTCGGCTTGATCGGGTCGGAGACCGTGATAATCGCGGCAAGCCTGCCGTCAACGGCCGCATAGAGCGGTGACTGCCCTTCCCGGCCAAGGCGCTCGGCATCATCCGCAAAACTTGCAACATTGTGACCAAGCTTGGCCATAAACCGGTCGGCACCCACTTCGACCTTCCGTCCGGCAATGGTTGCGGCAACGCCAAAACCTGGCGTCGCTTCAAAATTGTCGGCCGTGCTGAGTTGCAGGCTTTCGCGCTTGGCGGCTTCGACGATGGCTTCGGCAATCGGATGCTCCGAGCGTGCCTCAAGCGAGGCAACGAGGCTCAGGATTTCGTTGCGGCTGAAACCCTCACTTGTCTTGAAATAGGCAAGGGTCGGTTTGCCGAGTGTCAGCGTCCCGGTCTTGTCGACTGCGATCACATCAGCGTCACGCAGCGTTTGCAGGGCATCACCACGCCGGAAGAGCACACCCATTTCGGCGGCGCGGCCGGTACCCACCATGATCGAGGTCGGCGTTGCAAGGCCCATCGCGCAAGGGCAGGCAATAATGAGAACAGCAACCGCATTCACCAAGGCAAAGGTCAGTGCGGGCTCGGGACCGAAAATAACCCAGACGATGAACGTCGCTGCAGCGGCAAACATGACGGCCGGCACGAACCAGTTTGTCACCTTGTCCACCATCGCCTGAATCGGCAGCTTGTCGGCCTGTGCCTCTTCAACCATGCGAATGATCTGGGCGATCAGCGTGTCACTGCCAACCTTCGTGGCCCGGAAAGTGAATGAGCCATTCTTGTTGACTGTACCGCCGACAACTTCGCAACCGGCAACCTTGGTCACAGGCACAGGCTCGCCGGTAATCATCGATTCATCGACGTAAGACGAACCGTCGACCACCTCACCGTCGACCGGCACTTTCTCGCCGGGACGGACAATGATCACATCACCGGCCTGTACTTCCTGCAGCGGCACGTCAACGGCTTCGCCATTGCGCAGAACGCGTGCAGACTTGGCCTGAAGTCCGAGAAGCCGCTTTATGGCTTCGCTCGTGCGGCCCTTGGCGCGCGCCTCGAGGAAGCGCCCAAGTAGGATGAGCGTCACGATGACAGCGGCTGCCTCGTAGTAGATGTTGGTTGTGCCTTCGGGCAGGAGCTCGGACGCAAAGGTGGCGATGACCGAGAATCCCCATGCGGCTGTCGTACCGAGCACGACCAGCGAATTCATGTCTGGTGCCAATCGCAGCAACGCGGGCACGCCCTTCTTGAAAAAACGTAAACCGGGACCGAAGAGCACCAGCGTGGTGAGCACGAACTGGAGATACCAGCTTTCCTGCATGCCAACCTTGTCCATAACAAACTCATGGATGGAAGGAACGAGATGCGATCCCATTTCGAGGACAAACACCGGTATCGTCAGGAGAGCGGCGGCCGCAAGGCTGATCTTCAGGCTGCGCAATTCGGCTTCGCGCCGGTCATGCTCACCATCTTCGGCCTTGCCTGTTACAACCTCACTTGCTGCGTAACCTGCCGCCTTGATGGCCTCCGCCAAACGGGAGGCCGTCGCGCTTCCGCCGGCGACCCTGACAGTCGCCCGTTCCGTTGCGAGGTTGACACTGGCATTGGTCACGCCGGATACGGCCTTCAAGGCCTTCTCGACCCGGCCGACACAGGACGCGCAGGTCATGCCCTCAATGTCGAGTTCGATTGTTTTCTCGCCGACCTCATAGCCCGCATTGCGAATCGCATTGATCACAGCAGGAACATCGGGTGCACCGGAAAAGGCAATGTCAGCCCGCTCCGTTGCAAGATTGACCGAAGCCTTGGCGACGCCGGGCACATTGGCGATGGCTTTTTCCACCCGGCCAACACATGAGGCGCATGTCATGCCTTCAATTTCTATCTGGTGATTGGGTCGAATTTGAACGTCTGACATACTCATTGGAAGACCTCGTTTCATCCTGTTGGCAGGAAGATAGGGCTTCCCATCGTGGTAAGGTCAAGGCCTCCAAATGGATCCAATTGATCGGGTCAATTTTCCAGAACCGCCGCAGCATTCCTGTCGAGCAAGGCCTGCAGTCCAAGAGCAGGATATTGCACGTCGAGATCGCGAATATCCTCAAGCAGTTCAGCGATGATCCAGTCCCGGATGAGCGAAACTACAGGCCGACGCGGCTTGTCCCGCATGCGAACCAGATGGCAAAGCCGTCCCGTCACCATCAGATCCTGCCGAGCCGGCACAAGGGCCCGTGTGCGCAGCCAGTGGGCGACGACATTCAGCCAGCCCAACGCAACGCCCTGGCCGAGAAGCGCCGCTTGCACGACGATCGCATAATCGGAAAATATCAGCGAATTTACGGTCTCACCCGCCTGGCGCGGCAGGAACAGCCCGGACCAGTCCGGCTGCGCGCTGTCCAGATTGACGATCGTGTAGACGGGCGCCTCCACGCCCTCCTGCCCGGTCGCGTATTGCTCATAATAGGACGGGCTGCAGATTGGCATCAGGATTTCCGGCATGATCAGCGTCGCCTCTTGCCGTTCATCCGAGCCGTCGACAAAACGCATTCCAAGATCGACATCGGCGACCGAGCCACCAAGTGCGCCGATGACGAGCTGGAAGCGCAGATCGACATTCGGAAACTCCGCTTTGAACTTGCTCATGCGAGGCATCAACCAATGCGTGGTGAAGCCGGTTGAAACCGAGAGCGAGACTGTTTCGAGGCCCGTCTGCCGGTCCTCGATTTCCCGCAGCGCATTTTCAATTCCCGAAAAGCCTTTGGTGATGCTGTCGAAAAGGATGGTGCCGGCCTCGCTCAAGGACGACCCAGTTGGAATGCGAACGAAAAGCTGCGTGCCGAGATGTTCCTCCAGCCGTGCGATCATGCGGCTGACCGCAGCCGGCGTGACATTCAGTTCGTTCGCTGCTTTGGAAAAATTGCCGCAACGCGCTGCGGCCTCGAAAGTAAAGAGGGCATTCATCGACGGCAGGGAACGGCGTAGCAGGGTCATTACACCATGTAACACCTCCGCCAACTTTTTTTCAATTGCCAGCTAATCCATCTTTTGGTCTCCTACCATCAACAGGCTTTTTGGAAAGGCCAAGAACAAGGGGAATTCGATACGGTATTGTCGCCTGACGGGTAGACCTTCGTCAGCGAAAGGAGCTGTATATCTCTGCTCAATGAACAGGATTGCATCTGGCTTCGGGGCCGGTTTGCAAGGAAAGTTGCAGTGGATTTCAATGAATATCGCGAATAATATCGAAAGTGTCGGCGTATCAATCCGCAATGCTCGCAAGAGTTACGGAGCCTTTCACGCCCTTGACGATGTGAGCCTTGAGGTCGGAGCGGGCGAATTCGTTTCCCTGCTTGGCCCCTCGGGTTCAGGCAAGACCACCTTTCTCGGCGTCCTCGGCGGCTTCGTGCAGCCTACCTCCGGGTCGGTCTTCCTGGGAGAGCGGGATATTACATATGCTCCGCCTCACAAGCGCGATATTGGTATCGTCTTTCAGAACTACGCGCTGTTTCCCCATATGAGTGTCGGCGAGAATGTAGCCTTCCCCCTGCGTGCACGCCGCCTGCCAAAGTCGACATGGGCTGCAAAGGTGCGGGACGCGCTTTCGATGGTCGAACTCGCAGGTTTCGAGCACCGGCGCATCACCGAACTTTCCGGCGGCCAGCGCCAGCGCGTCGCTCTTGCGCGCGCCATCATCTTTGAACCGCGACTTATTTTGATGGACGAACCGTTGTCGGCGCTTGACAAGCAATTGCGCGAAAACATGCAGATCGAACTTCGCCATCTGCACCAGAAACTCCGCGCAACCATTATTTACGTGACCCATGATCAGCGCGAAGCGCTGACGATGAGCGACCGTGTCGCCATCATGAATCGCGGCAAGATCGTACAGATCGATACCCCGGTCCGGCTGCACGACCACCCGGCGGATTCCTTTGTCGCAAGCTTCATCGGTGAAGCGACGCTTGTCCCCGTGGAATATGCCGCGGCAGACAGTGCCAAACTCGGGCCGTATCTTCTGCGCTCGGCACATCCAATCCCGCAGGGCAACAAGATATTCCTCGCCGTGCATGCCGAAAAACTGCTGATCGCCGATGAAGCCGACGACGGACTTCTGAACCGCATGACCGGCACCGTCACCGAGGTCCTCTATCAAGGTGAGAGCGCCCGCGTCTTTGTACAACTGGACGATGGCACGAGGCTGAGCCTGCGCCAGCCGAGCAATCATACGGGCCTGACAAAGATCAAGCCCGTGGGATCGCGAATGACCATCGCGCTCCACCCGCAGGACACCATCGTGGTCCCCAAGGCGTCTTATTAAGAAATATCCGCAATCCGAACAAACTGACGAGAGAATGCAAATGTCACTTACATCCTTCAAAGTCCTCACATTCGACGTTGTCGGCACACTGATCGACTTCGAAACCGGCGTCATCAGCGCCATCCGCGAACTTGGCGGCGACAAGGCGGCCAGCGCTCCCGAAGACGAGATTTTCGAAGCATACAAGCGCGGCAGAGACAAATTCTACGGCCGCTCCAGCTTTGCCATGAAGGACGTGTATCTGTCGCTTGCCAACGAACTCGGCTTCCGCAATGACCAGGCGACGGCTGATGCCTTCCAGCTCTCGATATTCCGCTGGCCCGCCTTTACCGATTCCGTTGCTGCACTGAAGCGGCTGCGCAAGAATTT
Source organism: Phyllobacterium sp. (assembly GCF_037994405.1). Classification (GTDB taxonomy): domain Bacteria; phylum Pseudomonadota; class Alphaproteobacteria; order Rhizobiales; family Rhizobiaceae; genus Phyllobacterium. The sequence goes on along the minus strand of NZ_JBBNAN010000097.1, from coordinate 2,434 downwards.
CCGCCTGGTGGCGATGACGAATGCGGATCGCACTGCCTTCTCCGCATATTCCGCGACGCTCGGCAATCCATTCCATGACAGCGTTACCTGTGATGAGACCGGCGTTGCCAAGCCAAACCCGCAGTTCTTCGCGTTCAACCGCGGCCGGCAGTCCGCCCACGGTTACCAATTCAACGAGATTCTGCACGTGGCGCAGAGCCAGCATCACGACATTGGTGTCGCCAAGGACCTTGGCTACACCGTGTGCTGGATCGAGCGGCGCCAAGGGCTGAAAGGTTTTGGCGGCACACCTGCGCCGGCAACCTTGACCAAGCCCGACTACCACTTCTCGTCCCTGAAACAGCTTGCCGATGCGGTCGACGCGGAAATTCTGAGCTTCCACAAGTCGGCAACGGCAGCCTGATCCGGAGCCCCGCGCCAATGGCCCCCGTCCCGCCCCTGTCCGAAATCGCATCGCTCTGGAGTGATACCGCTGCGAGCCAGCCGCGCTTCGGCAAGCTGTCCGGCGGCGGGCAATATGATGTCGCCATCATCGGCGGAGGCTATACGGGACTTTCGGCGGCCCGCTATCTGGCGCGCAAAGGCCTCAGCCCGGTCGTGCTTGAGGCGTGCCGCGTCGGCTGGGGCGCGAGCGGACGCAATGGCGGCGTGGTTTCGGGCAAGTTCCGCCTCACCTTCTCCGGCATCGCCGAAGGCTGGGGCATCGACATGGCGCGGCACATGCACGACCTCGGTATCCAAGCCATCGATCATGTTGGCGAGCTGGTTGAAGCCTATGGCATCAAGGAGGCCAATTTTCAGGAAAGTGGCAGCCTTCGCTGCGCCCACAATGAAGTATCGCTTGCAGCCCTCAGGAAGGAAGTTGCCTGGCTCAATGACGTGCTTGGTGATCATTCTACATCCATCCTTGCGCCAGCGCAGATGCTGGAGGAAACCGGATCGGCCGGTTTCACCGGTGGACTTCTCAATACCCATGGCGGTGTGATCCATCCGCTCAATTTCGTTCGCGGCCTTGCGGCCGGCGTAGATGCTGAAGGCATTGCAATTTTTGAGCAGAGCCCGGTCACGGCGCTACGGCGTGATGGCGCGAGGCTGGTGCTGGAAACACCGGGCGGCAACATCGGCGCCCGCCATGCGGTCATCGCCACCAATGCCTATTCCGATCTGACCGCCGCCACGCAAGAAGTGCAGCGAACGCTGATCCCGTTTCGCAGCGCCATCATCGCGACCGAACCGCTGACAGGCAAACCGGCTGCAAGGCTGCTGTCCAAGGGTCGCAGCTACACGGAGACCCGGCGTATGATGCGCTGGTTCCGCAAGTCCGGCGACCGCCTGCTGTTTGGCGGCCGCGGTGCCTTCGGCAAGAACGACTCCCCATCCGCCTTCGCCGCTTTGCAAAAGGCCATGGTCATGCAGTTTCCGGAACTCGCCGATGTCAAGGTAACGCATCGCTGGTCCGGCCTGGTGGGCATGACGCTCGACAGCATTCCGCATGTCGGGCGGCTCGACGACAGGATCAGCTATGCCGTCGGATACAACGGTACGGGAGTCGCGATGTCGACGCTGATGGGCAAATATCTCGCCGACATCGTTACCGGCGACCAGCCGAATATCGGACTTCTTGCGTCAGAGCGGCTGAAAAAAGTTCCTTTCTACCCCATTCGAGAACCCGCCGTCCGGCTTGTTGCCGGCTGGTACCAGTTCCTTGATGCAATCGGGCGATAAGACCCGTCGACTTGAGTTTCCGTTAAAGAGGCCTGGTGCCTCGTCAAGAACAGAGGAGAACGAGTATGCTGTACAGACATTCCAAAGTTGCCCTCGCGGCGGCCGTTGCGGGCATGACCGTAATAGCCACGTCCGCTTTTGCCGAAGAGATTACCTTCATTTCCCAGGGCGGCGCCTATCAGGAGGCCCAGACCAAGGCCATTCTTGATCCGGTGGCCGAGAAACTGGGCATCACCATCAACCAGGACAGTTCGCCCGACGCCTGGCCGGTGATCAAGACGCAAGGCGCGACCGGAAAGCCGGTATGGGACGTGGTCGATACGCCAACGAAGGACTGCATTCGGGGCGGTGAACAGGGGCTGATCGAAAAGCTCGATTTCAGCAAGATTCCCAATGCCGAAAAGATGCCGGAAAAATACAAGACGCCCTATTCGGCAGCATATGAATTCTATTCAAGCGTGCTTGCCTACAACAAGAGCAAGTTTGGCGATAATCCGCCGCAATCATGGGCCGACTTCTGGGATGTGAAGAAGTTCCCGGGAACGCGCGCGCTTCGCAATCACCCCCTGGCAACACTCGAAGCCGCGCTGCTCGCCGATGGCGTTGCCCCGGACAAGGTCTACCCGATCGACGTCGACCGTGCATTCAAGAAGCTGGAAGAGATCAAACCCCATATCACCGTCTGGTGGACCTCCGGCGGACAATCGGC
>NZ_JBBNAN010000096.1:0-17060 GCF_037994405.1 Phyllobacterium sp. | reverse complement strand
CCCGTTGAACGAGCAATTTGAGCCAGCTGCGGCTCCACAATATCTGAAGGGGGATATCGACCACCGCTTGTTTGGGACCGAGATTTCTCCGCTAAGTATTCCATTGTGGACCAGCGTCATTTTCTGGCGCGGCCTTGCCTTTGCTGCACTCGCCCTTGCTGTTATTGGCTTCGGCCGCGATATGATCCAGCGTCCCTCGACCCAGCTGGTCGCCTCCATGGCAGCTGAGGGCAGTCCCGTTCGCACCATGGCAATCTTTGACGAACGGACGAAAAAGCTGAAAGTAACTGTTGTCGCCGGCGACATGCCGCAGGACCGTTCGCTTGAATTATGGTTGATTGCTGGAAGCGCAGCGCCCGTTTCACTTGGCCTGATCAAATCACCACAGGTCACGGAGTTCAATCTGCCGCAACCCGTGGCCACGAAGCTGCGTGACGGCACAACACTGGCCATTTCAGTGGAACCTGTTGGCGGTTCGCCGAGTGGAGCACCGACAGGTGCTGTCGTTGCGGCCGGCACAGTTCGTGGAATCTAGATCGTCTAAAAAAGGAAAAATGAAACCGGCTGAAACTTAGGTCTGCAGCCTTCCGTATCTCCCACTGACCTCATCTGAGGGGAACAAACAGAGTGGAGATAGAGATGTTAAACAAATCATTTCGCCTGATCGCGCTTTCGACAGTCCTCATTGCTGGCGCTGCATTCGCCAAGAACCCGACCGTCGGCGGCGCACCCATGTATGCCAACAAGAACATCATTGAAAACGCGGTGAACTCGAAAGACCACACGACGCTGGTTGCCGCTGTCAAAGCGGCCGGTCTTGTCCAGACGCTGGAAGGTAAAGGGCCTTTCACGGTTTTCGCCCCAACAAATGAAGCATTTGCGGCTCTTCCAAAAGGAACAGTGGAAACTCTGCTCAAACCGGAAAACAAGGCCAAACTGGCCAAGATCCTGACTTGTCATGTGGTCGCCGCCGATGCCTCCGCCAAAACCATTATGAAGATGGTCGATAGTGATGAAGGTGCCCATCCGGTCAAAACCGTTGGCGGTTGCGTCTGGACGGCAAAGTACAAGGGCAAGAAGCTGACGCTCACCGATGAAAACGGCACCGTTGCCAATGTGACGATCGCCGACGTCAAGCAATCGAATGGTGTCATCCATGTGATCGACAAGGTTCTTTTGCCGAAAATGTAAGCCTGAACTTTGCCTGATTGCGCAGATCACCATCTGCGCACCTAACCCCGCGTGATCCACTGATGTCCGGACCATGCGGGGTCTTTTTTGTCGCGAGCCGTTATTCTTCGAGAAGCAAGGCTACGGCAGCGCGCAGGTCATCGAGGCCCGCGCTTTTTTCGGACGAGGTCGCAAGAATTTGCGGATAGGCCGCGGCACGTTTCTTGATGGCCAGCGCAGTCTCCTCCATCAGGCGTGGCACGCCGGCAGCCTTGATCTTGTCGATCTTGGTGAGAACGATCTGGTAGGACACCGCGGCACGATCGAGTAGATCCAGGACCTCAGCGTCGTTTTTCTTCACGCCGTGGCGGGCGTCGATGAGTACGTAGACGCGCTTGAGGGTAGTCCGGCCACGCAGATAATCGAACACCAGCCGCGTCCAGGCGTCGACCTGTTCCTTCGGCGCTTCGGCAAAGCCGTAGCCCGGCATGTCGACAATCGCGAGCGGCGGCAGGTCGCCATTTTCTCCCGAATGACCATCCGGAACGAAATAGTTGAGTTCCTGTGTCCGGCCTGGCGTGTTCGAGGTGCGCGCCAAGCCCTTCTGGCCAATGATGGCGTTGATCAGGGAGGATTTGCCGACATTCGACCGGCCGGCAAACGCTATTTCAAGCGGTCCTTCGGGCGGCAGGAATTTCATGGCGGGAACGCCGCGGATGAATACCCAACCCTGCGCGAAGAGCATTCTGCCCTTCTCGATCAGCCTGTTTGCGTTTTCCTGCGCTTTGCTCAATTTCGTTTCCGTTTGTTCTCGGCGTGTCCTATGCGACCTGCTCTGCAATCGAGGTTTATGGACACCTTGTCAACCGCCGCAAACAAAAGCCCCCGGCCAGGCCGGGGGCTTTGCTACTCGATGAGTAACCGGCTGACCGGTTACTCGGCCGGTTTAGGTTTCTTTTTGAATATTCCCGTGAGATTGTCCCACAGTTCAACCTTCACGCCCTGACGCTTCATGATGATGCCCTGCTGAATAATCGACAACGTGTTGTTCCATGCCCAGTAGATGACCAGACCGGCCGGGAAACTCGACAGCATGAACGTGAAGATCAACGGCATCCAGTTGAAGATCATCTGCTGCGTCGGATCCGGCGGCGTTGGGTTCATGCGCATCTGCAGGAACATCGTGATGCCCATGATCAACGGCCATACACCGATCATCAGATAGGCAGGAACAGCCCATGGCAGCAAGCCGAACAGGTTGAACAGCGATGTTGGATCTGGCGCAGCCAGATCCTGGATCCAGCCAAAGAACGGTGCATGGCGCATTTCAATGGTGACATAAAGAACCTTGTAAAGCGCAAAGAATACCGGAATCTGGATCACAACCGGCCAGCAGCCGGCGATCGGGTTGATCTTCTCCGTCTTGTACAGCTCCATCATGGCCTGTTGCTGCTTGACCTTGTCATCCGCATATTTTTCGCGGATTTCAGTCATTTTGGGCTGGACCAGCTTCATACGAGCCATGGAGGCATAGGACTTGTTGGCGAGCGGGAAGAACAGGGCCTTCAGCAAGACCGTAACGAGCAAGATCGCCACGCCGAAATTGCCGATCGCCTTATAGAGCGTGTCGATGAGGTAGAACATCGGCTTGGTGATGAAATAGAACCATCCCCAGTCGATCAACAGATCAAACTGCCGGATACCACGGTCCTTTTCATAAGCGTTGATCCTGCTGACTTCCTTGGCCCCCGCGAACACGAGGTTTTCAATCGTCGCGGATTGACCCGGCTCGATCGTGGTCGGGTCGGACAGATAGTCGCTCTGATACCGCGCACGGCCATCCTCGAAATAGGACATGCGCGCCTGGAACGGCTTAGCGGGAGATGGAACAAGCGTCGCCGCCCAATATTTGTCGGTAATGCCGATCCAGCCGCCCGTTGTTGCCCTCGGCGGAGACACTTCCTTTTCCTTCTCGATCGCCGCGAACTTGTACTCCACGAGACCGTCATCGCCGATTACGCCGATCGGACCTTCGTGCAGAACATAGGTGCTCGGATGCAGGGGCTTCGAGAACCGCGTGACGCGGCCATAGGAGGCCAGTGATACGGGAACTGAGGTTCCATTGGTCACTGTGTCCTTGACAGTGAACATGTAGCTGTCATCAACGCTGATGGTGCGCTTGAACGTCAGTCCCTTCTCATTCGTGAACGACAGGGTCAATGGTGTTGTCGGTGTAAGGGTATTATTGCCTTCGACGTTCCAGACCGTCGCTGGTCCGGGAACCGTGCCCGTCGCATCATTGCCGGTAAAACCGATTTCGGCAAATTGACCATCTGCCATTTGTGCCGGGCTCAACAGCTCGATATTCGGCGAGCTGTCGCTGACGGTCTCGTGGTAGTGTTTCAGCAACAGATCGTCGAGACGCGCACCCGTAAGGCTGATGGAGCCACCGAGGCTGGGTGTATCGATCTTGACGCGGCTTGTCTGACCGAGAGCAGCAGCGCGGGTCAGGCTGCCTGCCTGAGCGGCATCCTGCGACTGGCCAGGTATATTGGCACCTGGCGTGGCGGGCGTTGAGGATGGCTGATTGTTCGTCGCCGAACCGTCCGTGGCTGATCCTGCTGGTGTGCTCGGCTGTCCGTCAACGCGCGTCTGTCCTTGCCGCGTGGCCTCTATCTGGGCCTGTTCGCGCTGCGCTTCGATCTTGGGGTTCATGTAGAACACCTGCCAAAGCGTCAGGATCACAATGGACAAGGCAATGGTGATAAAGAAATTACGGTTCGTTTCCATTGTCGTCCTTGGGTCGGGTTCTATCGAGCCGGTTGAAGCTTCGTTGAACGCCGAATCTGTGTTTTCTTGGAAACCCGTTTCGAGAGTTCCCGGGTCAGATCCGCAAACGGCGCATCGAGCGCGTCGCGGCGAGCAACGATCACATAGTCGGTTCCAGGTTGCATGTCATCTGCAACATTGACGCGTACAGCCTCCCGGAGGCGTCGCTTGATGCGATTGCGGATAACGGCATTCCCGTTCTTCTTGGTGACTGTGAAACCAACGCGTGGCGGACCATCCTGATCCTCACGCTCCTTGACCTCGAGAAGAAAGTAAGCGCCCCGGCGCTTTTCTCCGTTCCGGACAGTCAAAAACTCCGCTCTCTTGCGAAGGCGGAGTGGTTTTTGCTCATTCATTCTGTAGTGCCAACCGCACGAGCCCGTGCGGATTGCCTTATGCCGACAACCGCTTGCGACCGCGAGCGCGACGCGCTGCAATAACCTTGCGGCCGCCTGCCGTTGCCATGCGGGCGCGGAACCCGTGACGACGTGCGCGGACAAGTTTGGATGGCTGATAAGTACGCTTCATTTGTTAATTACCGCGGTGTGCGGCCCTTCTTGTGGTCTGTTCTTTGACAGGAGCATATCAGGACCGCCAATAGCGCATAAGAATACGCCGCCGGGGCGGTCAACCCGGACGTGCGCGGCTTATAGAGGCACGGTGCTGATAAGTCAATTGATTGACGTGATTCAAAAATAGGCAAAACCTGGCAACTCATTTATTGTGCCGGGTGAGCATTTGACCTACATCGAATGTCGATGGAGCTTATATGACGGCAACACAGCAAACGCCAGCCAATATCAGCGCGGAACTGCATGCTGGACGGCGTTTGCCGGTTCTAAAGCGTCTTTCCGGAAAACTGTTGCGCTTGACTCTGTTGTTTGGTCTGCTGGCCGAAGTAATGATCTTCGTGCCAACGATGGCTGACATGCGCATGAGGTGGCTATCGGACAGGCTCAATACCGTTGCAGCGGCGAGCGTGGTGCTTGCAGCAAGTGATGCGAAAGATGTGCCGCAGTCGGTACAGGATGAGGTGCTGCTGGCGACAGGCACGAAGGCTATTGCGCTGCGTGAAAAAGGAGCGTCCCGTCTCCTTGCTGTCTCGGAAATGCCCTCGAAAGTCGACAAACACATCGATATTACAGTGACCGATCCCGTTACGGTAATCCGTGATGCTCTCGATACGCTGATCAATGGCGGCCATCGCGTCATCCGGGTCTATGGTCCGGTGGGCGATACAGGCAAGATTATCGAGCTCCTGACGTCAGATGCGCCATTGCGCAAGGCGATGTTGCGCTATGCCCGCAATGTGGCACTTATTTCACTGTTCATTTCACTGATTACCGCAAGCCTTGTGTTCCTTACCATCAGCCGACTGCTCATTCGACCCATTCAACGCATGAGCGCGAACATGCTGGCATTTGCGCAGTCCCCCGATGATCCGCAAAGGGTGATCAAGCCGGAGGCACGTGACGATGAACTCGGCATCGCCCAGCGCGAGCTTGCCGACATGCAGCGCCAATTGCAGCGTACCCTGGCGGAACAGAAACATCTCGCCGATCTCGGACTTGCGGTCTCCAAGATCAATCACGACATGCGCAATATCCTGGCTTCAGCCCAGCTCATGTCGGATCATCTCGCCAATACCAGTGATCCGACGATCCAGCGTTTCGTGCCAAAACTCGTGCGCACGATCGACCGCGCCATCAGCTATTCACAGACTGTGCTTGCATATGGCGGGACCCAGGAAGCGCCACCGCAACGGCGGCGTGTGAAGCTGCGCACAATCGTCAGCGACGTCGAGGAAATGCTCAATCTCGATGCAAAGTCGGGGATAGAATTCAAGAATCTCGTGCCGGAATCCCTCGAGATCGATGTCGATCCCGACCAATTTTTCCGGATCATCTCCAATCTTTGCCGCAACTCGGTTCAGGCTATGGCCGGTGATACCCGTGGCGATGCGTCGGTGGTCAAGCGGCTGACGATTACAGCCGGACAGATCGCCACCACGTCGATTATTGGCGTTGAGGATACTGGGCCAGGCCTGCCGGCCAAAGCCAGGCAAAATCTGTTTACCGCATTCAAGGGATCGGCCCGCTCAGGCGGCACAGGCCTTGGCCTCGCGATTGTTCACGAACTTGTTCGCGCCCATGGGGGAACAATCGAATTGCGTGAAAGCGAAGGAGCAGGAACCAGTTTTGAGATCCGGATACCCGACCAGCCGGTCTCGCTGGCGGAATGGCGCTCGCGCCGCGATTCGATGTCCTGACATGAAATTCTCCAGCAATGGCTGATTTCCTCCCTGACTATTGGCCGCAAATCCTCTTTGTGCTGTCGATCGCCCTTGGCGTTCCTGCGGCTATTCATGCAACAATGACCAAGGAAGAGGTCCGCGCCGCCATCGGCTGGGTTGGCGTGATCATTCTTTCACCCGTCCTTGGTGCGGTGATCTATGCAGTCGCCGGCATCAACCGCATCAGGCGCTCCTCGATCTCGTCGCAACGCGCTTTCCTGCACGAGATCGGTCAGGACCATCTCATGCGCTTCGACGCGAGTGAGAAGAATGTCCTCGCGAATTTCGAGAAGCGTTTTGCTGCCATGAAAACGGTCGGCGATCGGGTCAGCCGTTGCAGGCTGACGACTGGCAATGATATTGTCATGTTGCAAAGCGGTGATGGCGCGTATTACGCGATGCTTGATGCGATCGCTGCAGCAAAGCGCAGCATCCTCGTAGAGACATATATCTTTGACCGCGACAAGATCGGGCTGCGTATAGCTGATGCGCTGATAGCGGCACGCAAACGCGGTGTCGAAGTTCGCGTTTTGATCGATGCCGTAGGCGCCCGCTATTCTATTCCCAGTATTGTCGGCTACCTCGCGAAAGGCGGTGTCCCGGTCGATGTGTTCAATGGCAATATTATCGTCGGCCTGCGCCTGCCCTACGCGAACCTTCGAACCCACAGGAAAATACTGATCGTGGACGGCACAGTTGCCTTTACGGGCGGCATGAATATTCGTGCCGGTTTTTCGGCCGAAGTTGTTGGTGAAGACAACGCTCGTGACACGCATTTCCGCCTCACCGGCCCCATCGTCACGGATCTCTTCCACATTGCCTCGGAGGACTGGCGGTTCACCACCAAGGAAGCGCTAAAGGGTGAACCCTGGCGCATCGGCGCGCCCGAAAAGCACGCTGGCGAGCCCGTCTTCATCCGGGCTATACCGTCCGGGCCTGATCGTAGCCTTGAAGCCAATCACCGCATGCTTATGGGGGCATTTTCCATCGCACAGACGCGCATCCGCATCATGTCGCCCTATTTCCTGCCCGACCGGGAATTGATCAGCGCGCTCGTTACGGCGGCGCGCCGTGGGGTGGAGGTCGATATCGTCGTCCCGGCAATCAACAATCTCAAATTGGTCGATCGCGCCATGACCGCCCAGTTCGACCAGATACTCAAGGGGCACTGCCGTATCTGGCGCGCGAGCGGGAACTTCAATCACTCCAAACTGCTGGCGATCGACGGTCAGTGGGCCTACGTCGGTTCGTCCAACCTTGATCCACGCTCCTTGCGGCTAAATTTCGAGGTGGATCTTGAAGTCATGGACGCAGAATTCGCTAGCGAAGTGGAGGGCCTTGTCGAGGCCGCAATGGCATCGGCAAAACCGGTTCTCTTGCAGAGCCTGCGCGCACGTTCCTTCTGGGTGCGTCTGCTCGACCGGATTATCTGGCTAGGATCACCCTATCTCTAGTCACTTCTGTCTTAGCCAAAGCCGACTTCAGGTCGACATGAGCCTTGATCGGCAAATGATCGGAGGCGACGCGAGCCAAGGGTGTGTCGTGCGCTTCGATTGCTGTGACGAGGCTGTGTGGATGGCCGAGGACACGATCAAGCGCCAGAACGGGAAACCGCGACGGGAAGCTTGGTACCGCATTCTTCGCCGGATCGAAAACCGGATGCAGAAAGTGCAGCGATGAACCTTTGCCGATGCGCCATTCGTTCAGATCACCAAGCAACAGGGTCGGGCGCGATGGATCGGCCTGGACAGCTCTCAGGATTGCTTCCGACTGCTGCTGCCGGGAATGTCTGAGCAATCCGAGATGCGCCGCTATGATGCGCAGAGGTCCGGCTTCAAGGTCGATGTCGACCACCAGGGCACCGCGTGGCTCAAGACCAGGCAGCCCGAGTTGCTGAACACGGCGAACGACGCCTTCGCGAAACAGCAAAAGATTACCGTGCCAGCCATGGCCTTTCGGGTACAAAGACGTAACTGGAACAGGGACGAGACTGTTCTCGCGGTGCAAACGGGCAAGATCGAGGAGGCCCGACCTTTCGCCAAAACGCTTGTCGGCTTCTTGAATGGCGATAACGTCTGCGCCGATCTCACCAATCACGTGGGCGATGCGCTCAGGGTCGAATTTTTTATCGATACCTACGCATTTGTGAACATTGTAGGACGCGATAAGCAGATCGTCGCGCACGCTTCGGGTAACGCCTGTCGGGCGTTTCTTACGGTTCCTGACCGCGGCGAGAATGCTGGCGGAGACGCTCGGTCTGGTGTGCCGCATCGGCTTTCTGCTGTCCATTTCCTAGAGATATGCCGGGACCGACAGAATGGCAAGCTATTGCAAAGGTCAGGTTAACGTCTCTTAAAATCTGTTCCCAACCAGATGCGCGAGTTGCGCCCCAACTTCGTAATAGCCTTCCCGTATAGCCCTCAGTCCCTGCTGCTTGGGCTGGGTTACCGGTAGCGGCAAATCAGCGTCGGTGATCTTGCCGATAATTTGCTCGGCGAGGATACGGCCAAAGACTGTGCCCGGCGCGATGCCGCGGCCATTGTAGCCGCTGAAGCTGATAATGTTTGGTGCCAGCGTGTGGAACCTTGGCAGACTGTCGCTCGTCATGCCGATCTGGCCGTACCATCCGGCTTCGAACGTTACGTCCTTGATCTGCGGAAAGATCGTGCGGATGGATCGCGCCGCCCAGGCCTTGTGAACGGCCATGCCGGTGCCACGCAAAGCTCCCACGCTCCCGAAGACCAACCGTCCTGCCTTGTCCATGCGGAAGGAACTCAGGATTTCCTTGGTATCCCAGCCACCCTGCCGCTCGGGGAGAATTGTGTTCCTGATGTCGTCGGGCAGGGGCACGGTTGCAAAATTGAAATAGGGCAGATGCAGCAGTTCCGCCCGAAGTGCCGGCCAAGGCGATGTCGTGTAGGCATTGGTGGCAACCACCACCCAATCGGCCGATACTGTACCCGACGGCGTGCGCACGATCCAGCGACTGCCCGAGCGCTCCGTCGCGGTCACCGGCGTTCCGGTGTAGATGGCAGCACCTGCGTCGAGGGCAGCCTTGGCGAGCCCGCGGACGTAGCCGAGTGGCTGGATCGTCCCTGCCCTGTTATCGAGCAGTGACGCCGCATAGGAAGTGGAGCCGACCTTGGCCGCCGTTTCCTTCGCGTCCAGCAAGCGAACCGCTGCGCCGCGCGCTAGCCATTGTTCAGCCCTTTGTTCAAGCTGCTTCACCCCGCCAATGCCAACCGCGCAGTGCAAGGTGCCTTTGCGTTCAAGTTCGCAATCGATCTTGTGCTTATCGACAAGGTTGAACACTGACTGGGGCGCATTGCCGAGCAGTTCCAGAAGACGTTCACCGTGTAACTGGCCGAGAACGCCAGGCAGATCATCGGGCATAATCCACATGCCGGCATTGACCAGACCGACATTGCGGCCCGAACCGCCGAACCCGATCTCGACTGCGTCAACAACAGCAACTCTTGTTCCTGCTTCCGCCAGATGCAACGCGGCCGACAATCCGGTAAAGCCGGCGCCGATGACCGCAACATCAACGGAGATATCACCCTGCAATCGTGCCGTATTGGGCGCAGGTGGCGCTGTCTTTTCCCATAGGCCGTGGGAGCGTTCATCGTTCAGCATCGGATCACCGTCAGGGTCGGGCCGGAAGGAACCGGCAGTCTTTGTCAATTGTGGTTATAGAGCGCGATTGTGCCAACGGAAGTGAAATTCCTCGAAGACATAATGCGGTCAGCGAATGACCGGCGCTGCTGTCTGTCGATCGGTGACCTGATCGGCGATCCAGATGAAGAAGCTCTGCGCCAGGGGATTTTCCTTCTTGTGGTCCGGCACAACGAGATAATAGCTGTTTTCGGTCTGGAGCGGCTGGTCAAAAAGCACCTGCAGCCGCCCGGATGCCAGTTCCTGTTCGATCAGGTAGCGGGGCAGCAAGGCAAAGCCGAGCCCAGCGAGCGCAGCCTCGATAACCATCGAAAAATGCTCGAACCGATGGCCCTTATACGGGCTGATGACATCGGCCTGCACCGCCTCGAACCACGAAGCCCAAGCCTTGGGACGCGTCGACAGATGCAGAAGCGGTGCCGAGTTTGCGAGTTCAACCGGTGTCCTGACCGGGTTCGAAGCACAGAGTTCCGGGCTCCCGACCGGCACAATGAGTTCGCTGCACAGATAGGTGCACGTGGCATGCGCCCACACCGGTTGCCCGTAGTGAATGGCCAGATCGAACGGTTCTTCCTCAAAATCGAAGGGCCGCGACCGCGACGCGACGCTCAATGCCATTTCCGGATGGCGGCGAAGGAAATCAGGAAGCCTCGGCATCAACCAGCGGCTGCCGAAAGTCGGCAGGGTGGCGATGCTTAGTGAGGATGCGGATTGCGATGCCGCCATGGCCCGCAACATGGTCTCTTCGGTAAGACCGAGCAACCGGCGCACTTCGGGAAGGAATTTCTGGCCGGCATCGGACAGGACGACCCTTTGCCGGACACGCTCGAACAGCAGCACACCGATCTGGCTTTCAAGCTCACTCATCTGGCGGCTGACGGCACTTTGCGTCAGGTTGAGTTCCTTGGCCGCCTGAGTGAAGCTGCCGTGGCGCGCGGCGCACTCGAACGCCTGCAGAATGTCGATGTCGGGGATCAGGCGTCGGGTTAACTTCATTCTTGTCTCGCATCAACCCAGTTTGAATCATCGCAATCCGAGGGTGTCTTTCCCCTCTATAATCCAGATTGAGCATGACAGCACAAAAATTTGCTGTCGCACCAATAAAGTGGAACTATCATCATGAAATCAGCCACATTTATCTCGACAGACGTGATCAGGGCGTCTTTTTCGGCCGCCATGTCGTCTATGTACCGGACGGAAGTTCCCGCATATGGGACGCTCCTGTCACTGGTCGCCAAGGTGAATGCGCAGACTCTCGCTGCCTCGCCGGAGCTTCGGCACCGGCTGGAGCAGACCGACACTCTCGATCGTATTTCGGAAGAGCGCCATGGCGCGATCCGCGTCGGCACGCCCGCTGAGCTGTCGATGCTGCGCCGGGTTTTTGCGGTGATGGGCATGTATCCGGTTGGCTACTATGATCTGAGCGAAGCCGGCGTTCCCGTTCACTCGACGGCCTTCCGTCCTGTGAGGGATGACGCGCTGAAGATCAACCCGTTTCGTGTCTTCACGTCACTGCTGCGGCTCGACCTCATAGAAGACGCCGAGTTGCGCGAAGAAGCGCGCAAGACGCTCGATGCACGCCAGATCTTCACCACCAATGCAGTCTCACTCGTCGAGAAAGCCGAGTCGCAAGGCGGGCTAGAGCTGGATGACGCTGCGCTTTTCGTCAAGGAGATGCTTGTGACGTTCCGCTGGCACGACCAGGCCAGCGTCAGCGCGGACCTCTATCGCAGGCTAAATGATGCACATCGGCTGATCGCCGACGTCGTTTCCTTCAAGGGGCCGCATATCAATCACCTGACACCGCGCACGCTCGACATCGATGTCGTCCAGGAACTGATGCCAGCCTACGGCATTTCTCCAAAAGCTGTGATCGAGGGCCCTCCGACACGGGCTTGCCCCATCCTCCTGCGTCAGACATCATTCAAGGCGCTGGAAGAAAATGTGTCTTTCCGCAATGCCCAAGGTGAATGGGAAGCAGGATCTCACACCGCTCGTTTCGGCGAGATCGAACAGCGCGGCATCGCGCTCACTCCGAAGGGGCGCGCGCTTTATGACCGGCTTCTGGCTGAATCACGCAAAGTGGTACGCCCTGCCCCGGATGGTTCCAACGCAGATGCCTATATCGCGGCTCTCAGCGCCGCTTTCAAAGCGTTTCCAGATGATTGGGACAGCATCCGCAAACAGGGCCTCGGCTACTTCCGTTACACGGCAGTCGCCACTTTCCCGCATGGCGGTCTGTCTGCCCGGGATGCATCCGACATCGACGCACTTGTGGCGCTCGGCGCTGTCACGTTCGACCCGATCGTCTATGAAGACTTCCTCCCGGTCAGCGCCGCTGGTATCTTCCAGTCCAACCTTGGCGACAATGACGGCCAGAAGTTTACAGCCAGTCCGAGCCAGCGAGAATTCGAAGCTGACCTTGGCACACCGGTACTCGATGAGTTCGCGCATTATGAGGGCTTGCAAAAGGCATCCATCGAGCGCTGCCGGCAGCATTTCAAACCCGTCGCGCTCGCAAGCTGAAGGCGCCTGTATCAAAAACCCCGACCGGCTGATAAAAGCCGGTTCAAGCCTATTGGCCAAACAGAATAAAGGGTAGCAAGATGACCATTGCTCAAGAAGTAAGAACTCTCCTTTCCAAGCTGGGCGTGAACGAAACCGCCTATACGGGCGGCAAGATGCCATCCTTCAGCCCGGTCAGCGGCGAGAAGATTGCCGATATTGCAATTCATTCCGCCGATGATACGGCAAAGGCAATCGAAAAGGCCGACGCGGCATTTCGCGAGTGGCGTCTGGTTCCCGCGCCGAAGCGCGGCGAATTGGTACGGTTGTTCGGCGAGGAACTGCGTGCGCTAAAAAGCGAGCTCGGCCGCCTCGTCTCGATCGAGGCCGGCAAGATCCCGTCCGAAGGACTCGGCGAAGTGCAGGAAATGATTGATATCTGCGATTTCGCCGTCGGTCTGTCGCGCCAGCTCTACGGCTTGACCATCGCAACGGAACGCCCCGGGCATCGGATGATGGAAACCTGGCATCCGCTTGGTGTCGTCGGCGTTATATCCGCCTTCAATTTCCCTGTTGCAGTCTGGTCCTGGAACACAGCGCTTGCCCTCGTCTGCGGCAACGCCGTTGTCTGGAAGCCTTCGGAAAAGACGCCGCTCACCGCCCTCGCCTGCCAGGCAATCTTTGACCGCGCGGCGGCCCGTTTCGGCGATGTTCCCGCTGGTCTTGCGCAGACATTGATGGGCGATCGCACCGTTGGTGAAGCGCTGGTCGACCATCCGAAAGTTGCTCTTGTTTCGGCGACAGGCTCAACCCGCATGGGCCGCGAAGTCGGGCCGCGTCTTGCCAAACGCTTCGCCCGGTCGATCCTCGAACTTGGCGGCAACAATGCCGGCATCGTCTGCCCGTCTGCCGATCTTGACATGGCACTGCGCGCCATTGCCTTCGGTGCCATGGGAACTGCAGGCCAGCGCTGCACCACGCTGCGCCGCCTCTTCGTGCATGAGAGTGTCTATGACACGCTGGTTCCACGCCTGAAAAAGGCCTATGAAAGCGTCAGCGTCGGCAGCCCGCTCGAGACATCGGCGCTGGTCGGCCCGCTCATTGACAAGGCCGCCTTCGATAATATGCAGAAGGCACTGCATGAAGCCGTTGACCACGGCGGCAAGGTGACCGGCGGCGCGCGCGTCGATACCAGCCATGACAACGCCTATTATGTCCGCCCTGCTCTCGTCGAGATGCCGAAGCAAGCCGGCCCGGTAACGGAAGAAACCTTTGCGCCAATCCTCTATGTGATGAAGTACAGCGATTTTGACCAGGCAATCACCGACCACAATGCGGTCGGTGCAGGTCTCTCCTCCTCGATCTTCACGCTCAACCTGCAGGAGGCAGAGCGCTTCCTCAGCCCTGATGGATCGGATTGCGGTATCGCCAATGTCAATATCGGTACCTCCGGTGCGGAAATCGGCGGCGCCTTTGGCGGCGAGAAGGAAACAGGCGGCGGCCGCGAATCCGGTTCCGATGCATGGAAAGCCTATATGCGCCGCGCCACCAACACCGTGAATTACTCGTCAGCCCTTCCGCTGGCACAGGGTGTCTCGTTCGACATCGAGTGATCTCCAGGTTGATAAAATGCCGTTCCCGTCAAAACTTGCGGGAACGGCACCTTTCTCGCAAATATTCGCCCATTGCCCGGTCCTCGCTAACAGCCAATGGCCGCGCTTCGGTGTGTCAATGAGTTGGTGAGTTGCGCCGCGCAAGCGTCCCGAACACACCCGCGCAGCCAGCGATGCGCTGGATCGGCATCCATCCGCGGGTGCCAGAGCAATGAAACCGTGACCTCGGGCGTGGCGAGCGGAAGCGCAAAACTATGCATTCCGGCGCGCAGGTTTCCGGTGTGACGCTCGGGAACGCTGGCGATCAGGTCGGAGGCCCGCGCGAGAGCCAGGGCGGTCGAAAAGCCGCCGACGATCGTGACGATCTCCCGTTCCAGCCCGAGCAGCATCAAGGCTTCATCAATCGGTCCCTTGTCGAGCCCCCGCCGCGAGACGAGGATGTGCCTGCCGGCCGCAAAGCGATGCGGAGTGATCTTGCCCTTGCTGAGCGGATGCCCCTTTCGTACGACACCAATGAAACGGTCGCGAAACAAGACCTGCGCACGCACTTCTGGACCGGTCGTCATGCCCACGACGCCTGTTTCCAGATCGACCGTCCCGTCGCGAAGGGACGTGCTATCCTTGTTTGGCTTCTGCACGAAGCGCAGCCGCACGCCGGGAGCTTGCCGGCTTACGCCAGCAATCAAGTCCGGTCCGAAGGTCTCGACAAAGCCCTCGCTGGTCCGCAGCGTGAACGTTCTGACGAGCTGTTCGAGGTTGAGCCTCTCGGCATGGCGTAAAACCGCTTCGGCGTCCTCAACGAGCTGGCTGACCCGCTCGCGGAGTTCTAGCGCTCGGGGTGTAGGGACAAGACCGCGTCCAGCCCTGACCAGCAAAGGATCGCCCGTCGTCTCGCGCAATCGAGCCAGCGCCCGGCTCATCGCCGACGGGCTAAGCCGCAACCTTTGGGCTGCGCGCGCAACGCTGCCCTCCGCAAGCAGCACATCAAGGGTGACAAGCAAGTTGAGATCAGGTGTCGACATGCATCGACCCTTAGCACAGTCGTGATATGGCGTCTAACGCACGAATAACATGCAAATGCTGCGTGTTCCGCCATATCAGGCAAAGGACTATGTTCTGGCAGCTCCGTTTCGGGGGTCACCAGAAAACGGAGTTCATGTTGAAGCCAATCATCGCAGAACCTGACGAGGCAGTAGGTAGAAGTACAGAACAGATACCTTCCGTTCGGTGGGCGCTTGCCGGCCTTTCGCTATCCATGCTGCTGCCCTCGCTCGGCACAAGCATCGCCAATGTCGGCTTGCCAACGTTGGCACAGGCCTTCAACGCGTCCTTTCAGGAAGTTCAGTGGATCGTCCTCGCTTATCTTCTCGCCATCACCACCCTGATCGTCAGCGTCGGACGGCTCGGCGACATCGTCGGTCGCCGGCGGTTGCTACTGGCTGGAATCTTCCTGTTCACGATGGCTTCGGGCCTAAGCGGTGCTGCGCCAACGCTCTGGCTGCTGGTTGCCGCCCGGGCCGCACAGGGCCTCGCAGCGGCCGTTATGATGGCCCTCACCATGGCGTTTATCGGTGACACAGTTCCTAAGGCAAGGACCGGTAGCGCCATGGGGCTGCTCGGAACGATGTCCGCAATCGGTACCGCTCTCGGTCCATCGCTCGGCGGCGTTCTGATCGCCGGACTCGGCTGGCGGGCCATCTTCCTTGTCAACGTCCCGCTGGGTATCCTGACTTTTCTTCTTGCCTATCGCACCCTGCCCGTTGATCGCCGGGGGCCGAACAATGATCGGGCCGGGTTCGACGTTGTGGGCACGGTGCTGCTTGCTCTGACGCTCGCGGCCTATGCCCTCGCCATGACGATCGGGCGCGGCAGTTTCGGTCCGCTCAACCTGGCCCTGCTGTTGGCCTCTGTCTTCGGCCTCGGCCTCTTCGTGCACGCCGAGGCGGGAGCAGCATCACCTTTGATCCGGTTGGCGATGTTCCGCGATGCCGCGCTGAGTGCGAGCCTTGCCATGAGCGCCCTCGTCTCCACGGTGATGATGGCGACGCTGGTGGTCGGGCCATTTTATCTCTCTCGTGCGCTCGGGCTCGACGCGGCTCTTGTTGGGCTCGTTATGTCGATCGGCCCAATTATCTCCACACTGAGCGGTATCCCAGCTGGTCGCATTGTCGACCGTTGGGGCGCGCCGTTTATGGTCATTGTTGGTCTCGTCGCAATGGCGGCTGGTTCATTTGCTCTATCCATGCTTCCGGCAATGTTCGGCATTATAGGCTACATTGCTGCCGTCGCCATCTTGACCCCCGGTTATCAGCTGTTCCAGGCAGCCAACAACACTGCCGTCATGAAGGATGTCCACTCCGACCAGCGGGGCGTCATTTCCGCCGTGCTCAACCTTTCGCGCAATCTCGGGCTTATCACCGGTGCATCCGTGATGGGCGCTGTGTTCGCGCTCGCATCGGCAGCGATCGACGTCACGACAGCGCATCCCCAGGCCGTTGCCACCGGCATGCGGGTCGCGTTCTTCGTAGCGGCGATTCTGATCGTCGTCGCGCTCGCTATCGCGCTCGGAACCCGTCCTCGCGCACCACGCGCTAGACTTTCTGAAGACGTGCAGTAACGCGAGCCGACACGGCAATCCCAACGCGAATGTATTGCCGGTTGACCAACTTGGCACAGCTTCCTTGCAACAAAGCAAAATTCGCCATTGAAGCCAAGGGCCGCATCGGTTAGAAACGCTTCGCGCATGTAAGGCCCGAGCCTTGTATCAGCACCCGCAGCCCAGCTGGATAGAGTGCTGCCCTCCGAATCCGGGTAACTTGTTGAAAACACCTATTTTTTTCCCTTTGTTTTCTTGCGTTTGTGATCACTGAATAGCAAAATAACTGTGACACAGGCACATTTGCGCTTGTAAGCGTTGGGCTGACCTTTCAGAAAGCTAACGCTCATAAAGGCTTTAGTGCTGGTCAACCAAGGCC
>NZ_JBBNAN010000095.1:0-15423 GCF_037994405.1 Phyllobacterium sp. | reverse complement strand
CGCCGGACAAGAAATCATGGCCGATACCGCCAATCAGGGTATCGGTGCCATCCTCACCGTAAAGAACGTCGTTGCCGGTTTCGCCCCAGAGGGTATCAAAACCCGTTCCGCCCCAGAGCGTGTCATCGCCCGCATCGCCATTCACACTGTCATGGCCACCACCGGCGCGCACGATGTCATCCCCCGCGCTCAAGCTGCGGATGTCTTCATTGGCATTGCTCAGTGTCAGATCCAGCCGCTCTATGCCGCGAAAGTAAATACCTTCACCGAATGTGCCAACCATGGCGTGCCCGGCCTCGAAATTCAGATTAAGAGCGTATGGCGATGTCGACGCATCAATAACAAGTGTATCGTTTCCCTCGCCGCCGTCTACCGCCCCACCATATATGGCGACACTTTCGCCGCTGAATACCAGCCGGTCATCGCCGCTGCCGCCGTCAAGCCGGTCAAAACCGTCCGAACTCGTCAGGACATCATTGCCTGCGTCGCCGTAGAGGAAATCATTTCCCGCGCCGCCATCCAGACGATCATTACCGCCGAGACCCCAAATATTGTCGCGCTCGTCCGTCCCGAACAGAGTATCGTTAGCACCCGTACCCACTATCTTTGCCATATCACTACCCCTTTGCTGATCGTTATTTGGCGGATACCGGTAAACACAGGCATTCGCTGCTGCGGTCTCACACGAAAACAACGTCGTCGGCCGACAGGTCGGTAAGCGTAACGTTTTCGATGAGGACGCCGTTGGTATCGCCTTCGAGGGCTACAAAAACGCCGCCTGCAGTATCATGCGAAGCTGCAATAAAGCCCTCGAAATCGCGGATTTCGCTGCTGCTGTTTGAAGCGAATCCCTGCAAACTGATCAGGTCACCGCCCCCGATGTCAAAGTCGGTAATGTGATCAATGCCCCCATTTGGCTCTAAAATTATGTGCCAGACAAAGGTGTCGGCGTCGGTCCCGCCTTCCAATATGTCTGCTCCAAGCTTGCCTTCGAGTATGTCCGCACCGGAACCACCCCTCAATGTATCTGCCGCTGTCGAGCCAAACAGTTGGTCATTGCCTTCGCCACCGAGCAACTCATCGTTTCCGGTTCCGCCCGTTAAGAAGTCGTAGCGTGCCCACAGAAAGTCATTACCGGCTCCGCCTTCGATGTGATCCTCACCCTCGCCGCCATAGATCCTATCGTCGCCCGTGCCGCCGAGGAGCACATCATTGCCAATGCCGCCATCCAGATTGTCGTTGTGAGCGCCGCCTTCAATGTGATCAGCACCCTCGCCGCCTGTTATTTTATCAAAGCCGATGCCGCCGAAAAGCGAGTCATTACCGGCCTCACCGTTGAGATAATCGCTCCCGGCTGATCCTGTAACGGTATCATCGCCTCCGCTCATGAATGCGGTGAGACGAAGAAGATTGCCTGCCACGATGGTATCACTGCCGCTGCCCATTTCGAACCAACCATTCTCAAAATCGCGGAAAGTGGTTCCTGTCGAGGCAATACCGTCTTCGAAATTAATCGTGACACCGTCGGTCCGCGCCCCATCGTAAAGCCACAACCAATCAATGCCGTCGCCGCCGTCGAGCTCAGCCGACGCGAGTGTTGTCTTGATCTCATCATTGCCGGCACCACCGAAAAGGTGATTGGCTCCGAATTTATCGGTTAGGTAGTCGATGCCTGCGCCGCCATCGATTATGTCATTGCCGTACGAATTGCTGGGCTCCTCGGAATCTCTCGCTCCGATTATATCATCGCCATCCCCAGTCGAGATTATATCGTCACCAGTGCCACCACGAATGAAATCATCGCCGCTGGAAGTTTTCAGTTCCAGGCGTTCAATGTCGCGAACGTAGATATGGTTATCGGGATCTGACGAATTGCCAATCAAATTGTGGCCTTTCAGGCCATCAAAATACATTCTGTCAGTCGTCGCGGAAAGGTCGATAACGAGCGTGTCGACACCGGCACCGCCCGTCGCTGCTCCTCCTACACCATTGAGCACCAGCCGGTCATCGCCTTCGCCGCCGTCAAGGCGGTCAAAGCCACTCGAGGCCGTCAGGACGTCATTGCCGCCGAGACTCCAGATACTGTCATCTTCGTCCGTCCCGCGCAGGGTGTCGTTAGCATCAGTGCCGACTATCTTTGCCATCGCGGTCATCCTCGCAGATACACGCGACGAAAGTATAGGCAAGATTTAGATTTAAACAACTACGATTCGTAAGATGGCAGTAAGAATTGA
The DNA here is from genome assembly GCF_037994405.1 of Phyllobacterium sp. Taxonomy (GTDB): domain Bacteria; phylum Pseudomonadota; class Alphaproteobacteria; order Rhizobiales; family Rhizobiaceae; genus Phyllobacterium. Next base: position 13,189 of record NZ_JBBNAN010000095.1, on the reverse strand, counting down.
CGCCAAATAATACCATTGTTATACTTCAATTTTCAAAGTAAATTTTAATGGCCTGCCCCTCAGGGCAGGCCGAATTAGGTCAGTTTGTTGCGGAACAGCCAGGCCGAGAAGGGCAGGGTGACTGCGGCAATGGCGACCAGCGCCAGCATCTCCGGCAGAAGCTGCGGTATCCCTGCATCTTCCAGATAGACCTGATGCGTGATGCTGATGGCATAGCGCAGGGGGTTGATCAGTGTGAGATATTGCAGGATGTCCGGCATGTTGCCGATCGGCGCTGTCAGGCCGGACAGCAGCATAAACGGCATCAGCAGCACGAATGAATAGATCATCGCCTGCTGCATATTGGTCGCGAGCGACGAGATGAACAGACCGATGCCGACAGCCGCCGCCAGGAATAGCACCAGCCCGAGATAAAGGATCAAATAGGAGCCGGTGAAGGGGATCTGGAACCATAGCTGCGCGACGAGCAGGATCGTCGTCGACTGGCTGAGCCCGACCAGCATCGATGGCAACGCCTTGCCAACCATGATCTCCGAGGGCCGGAACGGCGTTACCAGCAGCTGATCGAAGGTCCCGGCTTCGCGCTCGCGGGCAACGGACATGGCTGTCAGCATCAACGTCATCATCATGGTGATTGTGCCGATCAGCGACGGGATCATGTACCAGCGCGTCTCGAGGCTCGGATTATACCAGGCGCGCGTCGTGACCTTGACGCCGGCGGCGGGATCCTGACCGTTTTCCGCGCGCCACCGTGCGGTGAAGTCAGCCGCGATCGCATTGACGTAGCCCTGCGCCGTACCGGCAGTGTTGGAATTGCGGCCGTCCGCGATGATCTGCAACTTGGCCGGCATACCGGCCATCATGCGCCTTTCAAAATCCTGATCGATGACCACGACAAGGAGCACACGCGCCTCATTGATGAATTGCGCAATGTCCGATGTTCGTTGCAGCGTCGCGATGCGGGTGAACGTGCCGGAACCATCGAGCTTGGCGACGAGCTCGGCCGACGCCGCGCTGTGGTCGTGGTCGAGCACGGCATAGGGCACATTGTTGAGGTCGTAGCTCGCCGCATAGCCGAAGATCAGGCATTGCAGGATCGGCGGCAGCACCAGCACGATACGGCTTTTCGGGTCCTTGAACATCGCCAGCAATTCCTTGCGTATCAGCGCGAGTATCCGGAAAAAGGATTCTTTCATGACGTATCATCCAAGTTTCTTGCGCGTCGCAAAGACAGAGGCTGTCATCAAGACCGTTGCCATGACGGCCAGAACCGCTGCGTTGGGGAGGATCACCGGCCAGATATCGCCAGCGAGGAACAGCGTTTGCAGGACGCTGACGAAATAACGTGCCGGAAAGATGTGGGTAATGACCTGGATCGCCATCGGCATGCTCCGGATATCGAACATGAAACCTGAGAGCATCATCGCCGGCAGGAAGGTGACGACGATTGTGATCTGGCTGGCAACGAACTGGCTCTTGGTCACCGAGGAAATCAGAAGGCCGATTCCCAGCGCAACCAGCAGATAGAGCATCGACACAACAACCAGGATCCAAAGCGAACCGCGCAACGGCACGCCAAACAGCAACTGGCTGCCGATAACCGAAAGGGCAAGGCCGAGCATGCCGAGGACGAAATAGGGAACTGTCTTGCCGAGCAGAATTTCGCCGGGCCGGGCAGGGGTGACGAACAGCGCCTCGAACGTGCCGCGCTCCCATTCGCGCGCCATCACTAGCGCGGTCAGCAGCGCGCCGATCAGCGTCATCACGATGACGATCAGACCCGGCACCAGGAAATAAGTGCTGTCATTGGCTTCGTTGAACCACAGCCTCGTCTGCAGGTCGACCGAGGCACCGGCGTTCAATATCTTGCCTTCCGCCGCCTGCCGCGCCACCCAGGCTCCGACCGCGCCTTGTGCATAGCCAAGCGCGATACGCGCCGTATTGGCATCGCTGCCGTTGACGAGGACCTGGATTTCCGCGTTGCCGGCCTGGACGTCGCGGGCAAATTGCGTCGGTATGCGCACGATGCCGTTTACGGTCTTGTCCATCAGCAACCGCTCCGCCTCGGCCATGGTCTTGACCTGATGCGTTTGGAAGTAGTCTGACAATTCGAAGCCTGAAATCGCGCCACGTGCCTCGGCCGATGATTCCTCCATCACCAGCGCGACGGGAAGGTTTTTCAGGTCGAATGACAGGCCATAGCCGAACAGCACCAGCAGGATCATCGGCATGACGATGCCGACGGCAATGCTGCTCGGGTCGCGCACCACCTGCCACGATTCCTTGCGCACCAGCGCCGTAATGCGGCGAAAACTGCCCTGACCAACCCGGGAGGAGGAGGGGGTGGTCATGGGATGGCGCTCCAATGTTGCATTGGAGGTTGCTGGTTCGACGCAGTTACCCTCCCCCTTGTGGGGAGGGACGGAGCGAAGCGACGGGGAGGGATCTTTGAAACTTTTTCAATTCTGCAATGATTCCCCCCCTGGCAGCTTCGCAGCCACCCTCGCCACAAGAGGGAGGGCAGAGGATCGCGCAGGGCACGATCGAAACGGGCTGTTTGTTGAACCCCCGTCATGCCGCCTTCTCCCTGGTTTCGCGCCGGGATTCCTCGACAATGGCGATGAAGGCATCTTCCATGTTGGGCTCCGCGCCATCCTTCGGTTCGGCATGGGCACGGATTTCGGCGGGCGTGCCTTCAGCGAGGTTGCTCCCGGCGTCAAGAATGATGATCCGGTCACAATATTCAGCCTCTTCCATGAAATGCGTGGTGACGATCACCGTCACGCCTTGCTCGGAAAGAGCGGTGATACGTCCCCAGAATTCACGCCGTGCCAGCGGATCGGCGCCGCTGGTCGCCTCATCGAGGAAGAGAATGTCCGGCTCGTGCAGCAGGGCGGCTGCCATGGCCAGGCGCTGCTTGAAACCGCCCGGCAACTGGCCGCTCGGCAACGTTGCAAGCTTGCCGAGTTCGAACTGGTCCTTCGACCAGGCAATGCGCTGGCGCTTCTTGGCTCCGCGCAGTCCATAGGCGCTGGCAAAGAAGTCGAGGTTCTCATCGACGGAAAGATCGCCATAAAGCGAGAATTTCTGCGCCACATAACCAAGCTTCTGCCGCGCCTCCGCCCGGGACGTGCGCAAATCCGCCCCCGCCACGCGCAATGTGCCGTTCGTCGCCGGCATCAGCCCGCATAGCATCCGGAAGGTCGTGCTCTTGCCCGCGCCGTTCGGTCCAAGCAGTCCGTAGATCTCGCCGCGTCTGACCTGAAAACTGACATGATTGACGGCGGTGAAATCGCCGAAGGTACGGACGAGGTCATGAACCTCCACGGCGATTTCATCGCCACCTGCCGGCTTCGGCTTCTCCAGCGCCACGTCGCTGGACTGGCTTTTGCTCGCCACCGCGCTGAAGAGCACCATGAAACCGTCCTCGAACCGCGCCGTGACCGGTTCGAGTTTGACGGGTTGGTCATCGACCCTGATCTCGCCCGCATGGTCGGGCTTCTTCACCAAGCGCACCTTGCCGGCTTCCGGCACGGCATCGGCAACACCGTCCTGGCGAAACAGCCGCGCCTGCAAGGAACGGGCATTCATACCCTTCTCGGGGGTCACGATGAACACATTGTCCTTGGCTCTGGCGGTAATCTCATCAGGCTTGCCCTGCGCCAGAACCTTGCCAAGATGCATGACGACGGCGTGGTCGCAGAGTTCCGCTTCATCCAGATACGAGGTGCTGACGACGACGGTCAGCTTGTCCTCATGCACCAGCTTGGCGACGATTTCCCATAATTCGCGCCGCGACAGGGGATCAACGCCGACGGTCGGCTCATCCAGCAGCAGCAATTCCGGTTTACGCACGAGTGTGCAGGCGAGGCCGAGTTTCTGCTTCATGCCGCCCGAGAGTTTGCCGGCCAGCCGCTCGGTAAAACGGCCGAGATCGGTCATCTCCATCAGACGCGGATAAATCTCCCTGCGCTGGTCCTTGGCAATACCGTGCAGGTCCGCATAGAGATCGAGGTTCTGCTGGACGCTTAGATCCTCGTAGAGCCCGAACTTCTGCGGCATATAGCCGATGCGGTTTTGTATGGTTTGCGGATCGGCTGCGACATCAGTGCCAAGCACTTCGAGTTCGCCGCTATCGGCGGTCATCAGGCCGGCGATCAGACGCAAAAGCGTGGTCTTTCCCGCGCCATCGGGCCCCACCAGCGCCGTCAACGTGCCCTGCTGCGCCTCGAAGGAAACGCCCTCCAGTGCCTTGACGATTTCACCGGTCTCGCGGCGGAAGCTCTTGTGGATGGTCCGCGCCGCAACGGGTGAGGATGGCGCGGCGGTGGTCATGGCTTTGCCTTGGCATCGACACGGTTGGCGTTCTGGGGCAGGGCCTTTGGTTCCTCGTTGGGCAATAGCTTCACCGTCGCGGGCATGCCGAGCCGGAACAGATCGTCCTTGTCCTCAACGAAGACCCGCACCTCATAAACGAGGCTTGAACGCAAATCTTCCGTCTCCACCGTCTTCGGCGTGAATTCTGCCACCGGAGAGATGAACCCGACCCAGCCACCCTGGGGGCGATCCGGGAAGCTGTCGGTCATAACGTTGGCGCGCATGCCGGAACGCACGTGCCCGAGTTTGGTTTCGGAGACATAGGCGCGAACCCACTTCGTACCGATCGTTGCCAGCGAGAACACAGGCTTGGTCGGTGCCGCCATTTCTCCCGGCTCCATCAGCCGCGAGCGGACGACTGCATCGAACGGTGCGGCGAGTTCCGCGTCGTCCAGTTGTTGCCTGATAAGCGCCAGCTGCGCTTCGCTCCCGCGTAATTGCGCCTCGGCCTGCAGCAATTCTTCGGCGCGCGGACCGGCAATAGCAAGGTCGAGCGCACTTTGCGCCACTTCCACCTTGGCATCGGCGACGGCTGCTGCTGCCTTTGCCGTGTCGAGCTCCTGCTTGCTGATGGTCGAGTTCACCGTCAGTGCGGCCCGCCGCTCATATTGGATATTGGCATTGGCAGCATCGGCTTTTGCTGATGCAAGATTGGCACGCGCCTGGGCTATTTCCTCCGGCCGGCTGCCGTTGCGCAATTTCAGCACCATCGCACGCTGCGAAGCGACTGTCGCATCGGCTTCCCTGACCTGGGGTGCAAGGCGGCTCGTATCGAGCCGCGCTAGAATCTGCCCCTTTTTCACGACGTCGCCTTCCTCGACCAAAACCTGGGCGATGCGCTCGGAACCATTGAAGGCGAGCGATGCCTGCCTGAGGTCGACATTACCATAAAGGGTCAGCGCGTCATTGGCGGAAGGGCGGTGCAGATACCACCACGCACCACCGCCGATTGCTGCGACGACAATAAGGAGAAGAATTATCCGAAGGGGCCTGCTCATGGGTCAAGCATAAAGCAAAAAAAGAATATGTCAAATTTGAATTTCAATTTTAACTTTGAAAAATGCAAAATTGCGTGTAAAGTGATTCGCATGGCACGAAAAACATCACGTAAACTCCCCGGCCGCCGCGAGGACGGCGCCACGACAAAGGCCCAGATTCTGGAGGCTGCAGGTGAGATATTTGCGGAGAAGGGTTTCGATCGGGCCACCGGCAAGGAGATTGCAGAGCACGCCGGCAGCAACTCGGCGGCGGTCAATTATTATTATGGCGGTATTGAAGGCCTGTACGCGGAGGTGCTGGTGGAAGCGCACCGGCGCCTGTTGACCTATGACAGGCTTATAGCGCTGGCAGAAGGGCCGGGGGAACCGAAGCAGAAGTTGAAGACGCTGATCGGCCTGATTGCGCGCACTATCACTGGGCCGGCAACAGCGTCATGGGCGCTGGGCGTCCTTGGCCGTGAAATTCTGAGCCCATCCCCGGCATTTGCTGTCCTAATCGAGCGAGAAATTCTTCCAAAGAAGCTGGTCATCACGACTATTGTCGGGGAGATTCTCGGGCTTGCGCATGATGATCCGGTCGTCACGCGCTGTGCCCTCAGCATCGTCTCTCCATTTGCCATGCTGCTCGTTGGCAACAAGCAAATCTTCACCCGGGTCCTGCCGGGCCTTAACCCGGCGGAACCCGGCGCGCAGGACGCGATCGTCGAGCATTTCCAGCGCTTTGCGCTTGCAGGCCTTGACGCGACGATGGCAGCCCTGCGTTCAGGCGGTCATTGATGCTTGTGCTTGAAGTCCCATTGAGGCCGGGGCTCAGTATTCTTCTTTTCTTCGTTTTCTGACTTCTGGTTTTTGGCGATTGCCTCGCGCAGTACCTGCCATTCTCTCTCGTGGCGCTGATAAACATCCTGCGGAACCGTTGGTGTTGGCATTCTGCTTTCTCCGTAGTGGGGTCTTTGTGCACCCGACAAACAGTCAAATAGGGCTTGAGTTCCCCATCTTCCATTCAAGATTTGCAACGGTCATTTACACAAGTCCGGCGGCGGTCCAATTGCGACGGTGCGCGGATTTACCATGGTAGCGATTGCGTGATCCAGGAACCAATTCGTTCATTGCAAGTTCATCTAGAGAGGTGCACCTATGGTTGTACCGTGTTTCATAGGAGGCATTTATGCAAAGAACACTGTCCGCCGTCTCCGCAGTTATGCTGGGTCTGGCGATCATGTTGACCTCGGTTATTTCGTCCTTAGCCGCACCGATTTCCCCCCAGCCCGTGCAAGTGACGTCGAATGTCGAAAAGGTCTATCATCGCCGCTGGTATGATCGCCCCGGCCACCGGTATGGCTGGTATCGCAACCACCGTGAATGGCGCCGTGACCGCTATGAATGGCGTCGAGACCGTTACGACCGGCGTTACTGGAGCGACCGGGGCGACTACCGGCGTTGGAACCACAACCGCAGATACTATCGGTATGGTGGCGGTGGTTACACGGGCGGTAGCGGAAGAAGCCACCAGTAATTTTCTGCGATCTAGTGGGCGCAGTGAATGTTAAAAGGCGGTTCTTCGGAACCGCCTTTTCCGTGCCGGCGGTCGGCGATTATTTCGAGCCTTTCAGAGCCTCGTAGCCCACGCGAACTCTTTCAGCCAGGGTGAGCAACCTGTCCTTGCAGGTCTTCGCATCGAGATCCGCTGGTTGCTTCGGTCCTGCTATCACATCCCTCAGCCAGCCGCGTACTGTGCTGTCCGCTTCATCAGGCGATTTTCCCAGGGCCTTCAGAACCGTTTCGCTGCTCTCGATCGCCGAATAATGCGGCTCCCGTCCAAGGGCGTCCTGGCACTGATAAGACACAGTCACGAGATTTTTCGCGTCCGAGATCACCTGGCTCTTGCTGACATTTTTGCCGCCCGTCGTTGTGCATGCCGACAGGGTTACAGCCATCAGTACAGTTCCCAAAACCGAAAATCGCATCGCTTCCCCCAAACGCTCGGGGCAAGCTAGTCAACCCTCGCCGCAGTGTCGAGAGGGACGGCGCTGGAGCGCAGATAATCTTGGAAATTATCGTATCCACCAGAAGCCAACCGCTTCAATCGGATTCTATAAATCGAAGTATTTAGAAGAGGTTGCGCCGATTCTTCGCGTTGGAACAAGTGCCCGCCCGTTGCGTTCACTGATCATGAATGATCTCGATTTCCTGGCCGTTACCATTGAACTCGATAAGTCGAGCGAGCTTCGCAATGTGAGTTCGGTCACCGAAGCTGCCGATGTCCTCCTGATGCAGTGGCCCAGGCAAAAGGGAAAAAAGCTATTCGTGGCGCGGCAGGCATGTCGCGACGCCCTGGAAGGAAAGGGCACTGTCGACGACGCAAGGGCCGCGTTTGTCGCCGCTGCGAAAGAAGCCAACATACTGGTTTGGAACAGCGCGTGGGAGTTTTGAGTGCGGCTCGCTCGGCAGAAACGGTCGTTGGCCGCGTTGTAAACGGCAATCCGGACATCCAGATTCAATCCGGACCTGCCGGTGCCGGCGTGGATATCCGCCCCTGCAGTGGCGGCACGGTGACGTTTTATTTTTTGCGTTGAACCGAACAAAAGCCTTGCAAACAAGGGGTTTCATCTTTAGTCAGCGTCCTCGGAGAGGTGGCCGAGTGGTCGAAGGCGCTCCCCTGCTAAGGGAGTAGGGCTCAAAAGGCTCTCGAGGGTTCGAATCCCTTCTTCTCCGCCATTCCTTCTTATTATAGATTGATATTGTTGTGAAATCGGCTGGCGACGCGGGAGCGCAGCGATTTTAGTCTGCCCGGCGGCTTTTCAATACGACATGGCGGGAACATAGAGGCAAATGGAATGCCCTATGCGTGGATCCCCAGCTGCAGTACAGCGATGGAAGAACTGGTCCCCAGACCGTCTGATGCGCATGTCACCATAGGGGATTATTTCGCCGGTAAGAACCACACGATAGCCTTGCGAAGTTACTGCAATCGCTCCGTCCTTTTCCTGCCAGCAGTCAATCATGCTGCAGCAGTCAAAACCATATGCCCATCCAAGCGGGGCGTTATGAGCAGATACAGGAGCCGAATAAATAAGAACGCCAATGAAAAATTTGCATCCAAGGCCCAGACCGCAGGCAGACGGGGGGATGAATTTGAGGCTTTGTAGGCGAACCATAGCGTCACCGATTCTGTCCGGTCGGAGAAGGAAGAATGACTGTGAAATGTGTTGGATCAAAGGACGCTGAATATGGATCGCTTGACGTCAGGCATGGCGCAATCTGATTGTAGCGTACGCCGGTACGCCGGATAAGACAGCGAGGCCGTGTCCTTGCGTCGCCGCTGCTGGTTACCCTCCACAACAAGAAGGAACCAGTGATCGACAAGAACGTTAAATAACGCTGGCATTCCGACTGTCAGCGTTGGCTTGGTCGAATTAATCCTGGGCAAGTGGATGATCAAGCTTTCCAAGGGCTCGGGCCGGAATCTTCGTACTTGGTCCTCGGCTCCGGGCATGCGGCCACGGCATTCAATGTCCATGGCCGTCGTTGAGGCTTGGTCCGTTTCTCAATGGCGGACCAAGCCCTCTCTTATATGGTTCTTCCACTGGTCGACGCGTGGCCTACGCAAGCCTTGCGCTTGATCCTGACAAAAGTTGATTCTCTTCGCAGCTTTGGATGTCGGATTGGTATCGCAGAAGGACTGCGATACTTACGTAAAGCATCCAGCGAGACGCCTTCAAAATGTCCCAATGGGGTTTGAACTGTGGGTTGTATGTCACTTGCGCCCTCCCACAACTTTTGACATATGCTGCTCCACCTATGCCGACTAAGATTACTCGGCGACTATACTGAAAACTGTTGCCGAATTTGCTGGCCGAACCGCTCACTGCGGTGCGTCGCTCACAATTCGAGAAGGAGAGAATGATGAAAAAGACTCTTGCGATGGCGCTCGCTGCAGCGTCGCTGGCTTTCGCCGGCGCGACGGCCGCCGATGCAGCCGATGTGCGGACCTATGCTAGCCAGGACGCCCGTGGCGGCGTCAAGATCGGCTACCTCGACTGCACGATCGGGGGTGGCGTTGGCTATGTTCTTGGCTCGGCCAAGGAGGTTGACTGCATTTTCAAATCCACGGGCAACGAGCCCCTGGACCACTATACCGGTGCGATCAGGAAGCTCGGCGTCGATCTCGGCTTCACGACGCAGAGCCGGCTGATCTGGGCCGTATTCGCACCGACGGCCGGCTATCACCACGGATCGTTGAGCGGGCTCTATAGTGGCGCAACCGCCGAGGCGACGCTCGGTGCCGGTATCGGTACCAATGTCCTCTTCGGCGGCACCGCAGGCTCGATCCATCTTCAGCCGATCAGTGTAACGGGCCAGATTGGCCTCAATGTTGCCGCCACTGGCACATCAATGACGCTTGCCTCGGCGAACTGAGATAGGCCGTTAGCCCATTTCGCGGCAGCGGAATGGGCTATGCGCTGGCGGGCCATCAGCACTACTTCTCAAATTGCATAAATATCAGCGGGGGTTCAGGTGAAAACAGTCGTTCCACTTTGGTTATTGACGGCCTGCTTCACCTCGTTGCCAGTCATTGCGCATGCGGAGTGGCAAGCTTCCGAAAAGGTGCAGACCTACGCAATTGCAGGTAAATCCGGCGCTGAACTCTATGCATCAATCGGTGAGAAGGGACCCCAGGTCGGCGGCAAGACCCGCGCCATTGCGCATACCAATTTCAAACTGACATGGTCGAGGAAATACGAAACGCAAGGCAATGCTTGCACACTGGCCTCGGCGCGTCCGAACCTTACAATTACCTACACGCTACCCAAGCCGTCCGAGCAATTGCCAGACGCGGTTCGCAAGAGTTGGGAGACGTTCATCGCTGGTGTCCACAGCCACGAATTGGTGCACGGCGATACCATCAAGGAGATGGTGAAGGCGATTGAGACCTCAAGCGTGGGCATGTCTGTGCCAGACGACCCCAATTGCCGGAAGATCAAGAGCGAGCTGACAAAACGCCTTTCCGAACTTTCTCTCGCACAGCGGCAGCGAAGCCGGGATTTCGACCGGGCCGAACTCAGTGAAGGCGCGAATATCCATCAGCTCATCCTCAAACTGGTGAATGGTCCGTAGCCAGTTTGCCGGTCAGGATCGCGCGCCCAGGATCCAGCGAATGGGGCTCGTGAGCAGCCAGGACCTGCTTGATTGTATGGCCCTGAACTGAGCCTGACTTGATTCGACTGCCCTTCCGAGCTCGCCGATCACGTGATGCTGATGTTCGATTTCACGCTGCTTTGAAGATATTTCCTGCTGCAAGATTTCGATCTTGCGTTCAAGGATCGAACTGTCAGCTTGCGCAGATCGGAGTGTGTCAGAAACGTCAGCCAACGATCGCCTGATTTTTGTGATTTCACGCCGGAGCGCCGCATTGTCGATCTCCCGCAGCGAAGGATAGCGCTCCGGCCACTTCCGCGTCGTCTCCGGCAAAGCTTTACCAGACAATTCCTGACCAACTCTGACCTTTTCCGTATCAACGACGGATCGATGCGCGGCGAATGCCGCATCGGCATCAATTGAGGCAGGCAGGCAATCCTTGAGCGTCGAGAACAAATATTGCGGATCTTGCGTAAAACGAGGAAAGGCCAGGAGATACATCGGGACATTCGCTCTCGTTAGCCGCTCAACGAGATGATGAAAACCTACGGCCAATAATCGCGCCTGGTCCAACGGATTGAGGGAATAGAGGATGCCTCCTGACGTGGTTCCCCACGTATCCCAGGTTTTACGTTCCTCTGCCATACTTTCGTGGGCACGATGGACGTTCTGGAACTCGCGAATTGATCTGCTGCTGGCGGCATCTGTCAGATTCCGGATGGGAATTATGACGCCGTCGATTGCGATATCGTCGCGCTCGAGCACTTCATCCACGAACTCATGCAGCCAGGGGGATTTCACGACGTAAGGCAGTTCCTCACCGCCGTGCAAGATCAGATCTTCAAGTCCCGCATGAGCGTCGTCATCCCAGAATGCTTGTTCCTGAACGGTAATATGCGTGCTCAGTCCGAGCTCTGCGAGGTACTTAACCAGCACACTCGTTCCTGCTCGTCCCGTCCCGGCAATCAACAAATGATGTCTCATTGTTCGCTCATGAATTCGAAATCGACGGCCGGGACTCTGGCATCCAGTATTGAGGGAATTTGCTCCGCAGGAACGGGACCCATTCGGGCCAGTTTGTGCGCAGCCTGTCCCAGTCGCCATCGCGCCATGCTTGCAAGAAGGGCAAGCCGTCAGAACCGGCATGATCGAGCGTGAAATCGATTGCGATTCTCAGGTCGTCGTTCTGACCTTTTTCAATTTTAGCTCTCGCTTCGTCTTTGTGACGCCGAGCGATGTCGAGATCATAGGTTTTTTTCACGATAGTCTTCTTGACTCTGGATAGATGAAGTGACAGTGGATTTTTATGTTTGCAATCAAATATCGCTATATAATTCCTATGTTGAAAAGTAAGCGTTTCAGTAATGGAAGATGATTTCCTGGCCATTTTTTCCTCATGTCAGTAAGGATATCATTTATATGAGTATTATCGCCTATATCCATGAGATGTTGTTCAATTTCATATATGCCGAATTGCAATCGGTAGAATAGGTCTCGTTTCATCATCGGGCATTGCAGAAATTTGGTGTAGAGAAAGCCGCCCGTATGAATTTGTGATCGCACGGTTATCTGTGTACAGAAGTCGTCCACCAGTACTGTTTTCGGAGTATTCTTGAACTCCTCGGCGCGTATACGCAGTCCCCTGGGGAGGCATGAATTCATCGCCACAAGATTGTCGTTCGGCAGATCATTCAGGCCGGCGCGAAGCTTGTTGGGGTCGTAGATCGTCTCGATCGATCGCGCGACGGGAACCATGACCCTGGATAGCCCGATTTCGCCCCGATTGATGGCCCATAGCCGGGAGTTGACAGGCAAATAATCGTGCCAGAATTCTACGAACTTTTCGCTGTTGAAGACATGGTCGCTCACCGAAAAACAGAACGACTGAATATGGTAGTTGAATTCCCAATTCTCGAACGAACCCACGATATCGCGGTCGGACTGAGATAGGCGCTTCATCAGGTCGGAAAGACCATCCTTGAAGAAATAGACGCTGTCATTGAGGTATATGACACGCTTGGGTTTTGCGCTTTGGTGCAGGAAAAGCGTAGCGTCGCGATAGCCGCCAATGTCGAACCCGGAATTGTCCCTTATCAGGATGCGCGACGAATGGGCTTTAAGTTCGCACAGACGTTCCTGGCTCAGCCTGTGATTGACGACCGCAAAGACATTGATGCCGTTCTCTTTAAGAGCGCAGAGGGCGTTTCGGACATACCATGGAAAGTCATTTGGCTGAAAAATCAGGAAGATAGCATAAGCTCCGTCCGGAAATACGAGATCGCCATCATGCACTTCCAGGATTGTCGCCTTATTGCGGAATTTCCGGTTGAACTTCGCGTTAAAAACCTTGCAGTCGTGATAGAAAAACTTGACGGTCCTCATCAAAAGGAGCGCCGCAAACCGACGAATAAACCTGAGCATTGATCGTTTCTTCCGCTCTAAAATTTGGGTCGTCCATAGGCTTGTGACCAGCGTCTTGGGAGGAGTCCTGAGTGCACAAACCGTTTGGAAATAACTCTGCTGGGCAGCGTGTTCAGCCTTGAGTTGTGTCGACGGAATATGTCGAAAGCCCATTCAAATTGTTTCTGAAGATTGCTCAGTGATGCAATTTTGTTTCTGGAGATTGCTGCGGCTCTCCGAGGTGCAACTTTTGCTAGCAATATGACGTAGCTGCA
>NZ_JBBNAN010000094.1:0-5242 GCF_037994405.1 Phyllobacterium sp. | reverse complement strand
GCTTTGTTCAAGCGCCATGAACAGCGTTGCTGAGCTCGATCCAGGCGGGAGCATGGTCGCTCGCCTTGTCCCACCCGCGAACGTGCCGATCGACGTCAGTGGCAAGGAGTCGATCACTCAGTGCAGGCGCGAGAAGTAGATGGTCGAGGCGCAGCCCAGCATTACGGCCCCAGGCGTTTCTGAAATAGTCCCAAAACGTGTAGATGCGCTGGCCAGGGTGAAGGGCTCTGATCGCATCAGTCCATCCTTGTGCGAGAAGCGTCTGAAAAGCTTCGCGTGCCTCGATCCGGAAGAGAGCGTCGTCCACCCAGCGCTCGGGCTTGTAGACGTCGAGCTCTGTCGGAATGACGTTATAGTCGCCGGCCAGCACGATTGGTGCGCCGGTTCCGAGCAACTCGGCTGAATGCGCGGTCAAACGTTCGAACCATCGTAGCTTGTAGTCGAATTTCGGACCGGGCGCGGGATTGCCATTGGGGAGATAGAGACAGGCAACCAGGATTCCGTTTACGGCCGCCTCGATATAGCGGCAATGGTCGTCTTCTGGATCACCGGGCAGGGCGCGCCGTGTCTCGATCGGCTCAGCGCCGCGTGCGAGAATGGCGACGCCATTCCAGCGGTTTTGGCCATGCCAAATCGCCCCATAGCCAGCATTCCTAATTGCCGCGATGGGGAATTTGTTTTGCGGTGATTTGAGTTCCTGGAGACAGACAATGTCAGGCTCTGCTTCTGCCAACCAGCGCAGGAGCAAAGGCAGCCGGCCGTTCACGCCATTGACATTGAACGTGGCGATCTTGATCCCAGACTTCCGTCGCTTCTTTGACGCCATCATTTATTGGTTTACGTTGACCGCAATCTTCCTGATGGGACTTTGATCGCGACGTCGCTCCCTTCCCATTTAAGTTAGCTGAAACGGGCGAGAAGGACTACAGGAACGCGGGTGGCTATTCCGCATGCCGCATCACAGAATTGGCCTGCCAGTCTCTTTCGAATTGTCATCAGGCGTATGTTCATACCCGTGGTTTAAATCAGCGAGTCCCTGCGCAGCTGGAAGGTGATGCCGGATCTCTTTCCCATTTTTTGAACATCATGAAGATTGAACTCAAACAAGCGACCCGTCGACAATAATGACTGGCCGTCCCTGCGAGCAGTTCTCGATCCGGGCGTCGACGCGATAAATGTCGCGGAGCAGATCTTGCGTGATCACTTCGCCGGTCCGACCGCTGGCGATCATCGTTCCGTTGGCAATAACGATTGTGTTGTCGCAATAGCGCAATGCATGGTTGAGATCGTGCAGCGCGATCATCACGGCCATATTCGACCTGGCGGAAAGGCTCTTCATGAAGCTGAGAACCTCGATTTGGCGAAACAGGTCCAGTGCCGAGGTTGGCTCGTCCATCAATAGAATTTCGGGTTTGCGTACCAGTGCCTGGGCAATCGACACAAGCTGCCGTTGCCCCCCAGACAGTTCGCCGAGACTGCGGAAGGCGAGATCCTCGATCCTGAGTGCGCCCAGTATCCTGTCGATTTCCTTTAGCTCGCTGTCGTGCACCTTCCAGCCAGAACCTTGCTTGGATGCGAGCAACACGGATTCGTAAACCGTAAGGACTGCGTTGGCGCCCGTATCCTGCGGCATGTAGCAGATGGCCTCCTCGCCGTTGGCGGTATCGGAGAGGTGCACGAGGCCCGGCCCCGAGGCGAGCCCAGCAATGCGCTTGAACAGGGTTGATTTACCTGCCGCGTTGGGTCCGATAACGGCGGTCATGCCGCCGCCGGCCAGCACCCCTGTGCTTACACCGGATAGTACCGTGTGCTTGCCATATTTGGCGCCAAGACCTTCGAGCGCCAATTTTACCATGATCGCCTCCGGTGAGTGAAAATGAGTGCGAAGAAAAATGGTACGCCGACGAGCGCGGTTATGACGCCGATAGGAAGGACCGCACCTGGAATAAGCGTCTTGCTGACGACAGAGGTGGCCGACAAGAGCAGTGCACCGCATATCAATGACGCTGGCAGGAAAAAGCGCTGATCTTCGCCAACCAGCATGCGCGCGATATGCGGACCAACAAGACCGACGAAGCCGATCGTGCCGACGAAGGAAACAGGAATGGCAGCCAGAAGGCTCACGGTTAGCATGGTTTCAAGCCGCAGGCGGCGCACATTGATGCCAAAACTTGCCGCCTTGTCCTCGCCGAGCCGCAAGGCCGTCAATGCCCAGGCACGGCGGGCGAAAAGCGGAATTGTCACGACAAGAACAGCCGCGGTGATCCAGACCTTTGGCCATGTCGCCTTGGTGAGACTTCCCATGGTCCAGAACACAACCGCGGCAAGGGCTTGCTCGGAGGCCAGATATTCGAGCAGCGATAGCAGAGCGTTGAACGTAAAGACGAGGGCGATACCGAGCAAGACAATTGTTTCAACTGTAACGCCGCGCATGGTCGATGCAAAATGAATGAAGAGCGCTGCCAGCATCGCCATCAGGAAGGCGTTGATGGGCACCATGAACTGCGTTGCGAGCGGAAATACAGCGACCCCGCCAACCAGCGCAAGAGCGGCGCCAAAGCCGGCCGCCGCGGAAATACCAAGTGTAAAGGGGCTGGCCAGTGGATTGGCGAGTATGGTCTGCATTTGCGCCCCCGCTACCGAGAGTGAGGCTCCAACCGTTACCGCCATCAGCGCAATTGGCATGCGAATATCCCAGATGACCACACGAAGCTGATCACTGACTGTATCTGACCGGAACAACGCTTTCAGCACATCGGAAAGTGCGTAGTTTGCCGGTCCCAAAGCCATATCGATTGACATACTGAGGAAAAGCGCAGCAACCAATCCCGCGATGAGAACGGCCCGGCGAAAGGTCAAGGCGCGGTACTTGCCAAGTCCGGTCGCTGCATCGTTGCTATCGAGGGTGACTGCCATGGCGATTACGTGCTGGATTTCAGGGAGACAAAGTAACCCGGCTTATAGGGAAGCGGTAGAAAACGTTCGTGCAGCTCCTTGAACGTTGTCTCGGGATCGAGGTCCTTGAAGAGATCCGGGTGCAGCCACTTGGCGATCTCTTGAATGGCGACGAACTGATAGGGGTTGTTGTAAAACTGGTGCCAAATGGCGTGGACATTGCCTTCCTTGACCGCTTTGACGCCGGTGAACGCAGGCCGTTTGGTCAGGTTGTGCAGCTTGCGAAGCGCCTCTTCCTCATCCGCACCGTAACCGACGCCGACCCAGTTCCCGCCTGGGACATAGCCCTGCCAATTGCCGCCGGTGACAATGATCTGATCCGGGTTCGAGGCGATGATCTGTTCCGGGTTCACGGTGCCGAACGTTCCAGGAATAATGTCCTTGGCCATGTTGGTGCCGCCAGCAAATTCGACCATTTTGCCGAAATTCTCATTGCCGAATGACATGCAGCAATCGTCAGAGTAACCGCCTGCGCGCTCAACGAAGACGAGCGGCTTTGCTGGATTATCCCGTGCGAGAACGTCCGTGACCCTGGCAATGCTGTCTGCGCGGAATTTGATGAATTCCTCGGCCTTCTGCTCCTTGCCGAAGAGCTTGCCGATAATGCGCATGCTTGGCTCGGTGTTTTCCATCGGCTTCTCGCGGAAGTCGACATAGACCAGCGGAATGCCAACCTTGCCGAGTTTCTCGATATATCCCGCTTCTTCCGTGGCGGTCTTCGCATCGACATTCATGATGATAACATCCGGCCTCAGGGCGACCGCCTGTTCCACGTCGAACGTCCCATCTTTCATGCCGCCAAATGTCGGCAACTTGGCAAGACCGGGATATTTCGCAAGATAAGCGGCGTAGCTCTCCGGATCTGCCTTTGGCAAATCATCGCGCCAACCGACGATACGCTTGAAGGGTTCATCCCTGTCGAGCACGGCGACGAAATAAATCTGCCGGCCTTCGCCGAGAATGACCTTTTCGACAGGCGCACTCACTTCGACGTCGCGGCCGGTCACATCCTTGATGGTGATCTTTTCTGCGAACGCATTTGCTGAAAGGGAAATACATAGACCCACGGCTGCCAAAGCTGCCTTGTCAATGAACCGCATTCTTCGTAACTCCGGTGGAAAGCTGGCTCGTTCTATTATTTCATGACTGTAATGGTCAACATTTATCTTTTAGAACGCTTCCAAGCAATGATACATAGGGGACAGCCAGGATGGACAGTCGAACGGATGGATCGAATTTCGACCTTCGGGAGGAGATCAAACTCTATTGGTCGAAGCGGGCGGCGGCCTTTGATCAATCGCCTGGACACGAGATTTTCTCTGAACAGGAGCGTGCTGCATGGCATCAACTCATCCTCAGGCATTTGGGCGAGGGCAAGGGGCGCGCGGCGCTCGACCTTGCCAGCGGCACAGGCGTTGTATCGCATCTTATGGACGATCTGGGCTTCAGAGTGACCGGGATCGATTGGGCCGAGCCAATGCTGGAACTCGCCCGCGCCAAGGCAAGGACCAGAGGGCGCACGATCGCTTTCCATCTAGGTGATGCCGAAAACACCATGGAGCCGGCCAACCATTACGACGTCATTGTCAACCGGCACCTGGTCTGGACGCTGGTGAACCCGGCGGCGGCCTTTGCCGAGTGGTTGCGCGTGCTCAAACCGGGAGGTTCATTGCTCATTGTCGATGGAGATTTCGTCAATGCGAGCCAACTGGAGCGGTTAATTGTTCGATTTTCAGGGTTCTGTCAGCGCAAGGGACCTTTGAAAAGCGCGCCGGTGCAATTGTCAACTGACCTTGCCGAAACCCATCGCAGCATCCTCGCACGGGTCTATTTCTCGCAAGGCGCCCGTGCTGAAGCAGTGGCCGACCTGCTGAGACAGACGGGTTTCGTGGATGTTGCGATCAATACGAACATGCGCGCGATCCATCGTGCACAGGCCAAGAATATTGGCCTGTTGAAGGGGTGGGCGAGGGCATCTCAACATCGCTATGCGATCCGGGCCATTAAACAGTCGTGAAATCCAGCGCCGTGGGATTATCCCGATCTGGCACCTCAATGTGGCTTGGCATATCGACGCCGTCCAGGGCTTCGTCCGACGCGGGATGACCCTTGTGGACGATGCTGCACTCGCGTGAAACGGTTTAGCTCAGCCGCCCGTCCCGTATGCGCACGAGGAAGTCTTCTTCTCCGATCTGGCCGCCCTTGAGAACGAGCTCTAACGGCGCCGATCCGTCAAATCTGTGCCCCATACAGACAGGCGAGCCGGGCGATTGAGCAATTGGGTGAC
>NZ_JBBNAN010000093.1:0-4744 GCF_037994405.1 Phyllobacterium sp. | reverse complement strand
TCTCGATGCTTACCTGTGCTTTTCCCGGCATGATGCGCGCCCGCACCTCCGGTGTGACCGCTTCCAGATGCATCCCCAGCGCGTCTACACCTGCCTCCTTCATACGGGCAAACCAGACATCATCCTCAGGCGGCTCGCACTGTGCCTGGATGGGCAAATCGACTGCGGCCTTGATGGCCTGCGCGGTGTCAGCCAGGATCGATGCTCCGCGGTCGTCACCCTTGGGCGTTCCGGTGGTCATCACCATGTGCTTCACGCCGTCGAGTTCGACGGCAGCTTTGGCCACTTCCGCCAATTGCTCCGGTGTCTTGTGCGCTATCGTCCGTCCAGCGGCCAGTGACTGGCCGATTGCACAGAATTGGCAGGTCTTGGTGCGGCTTTGATAGCGTATGCAGGTTTGAAGGATGGTTGTGGCAAGGACATCACGGCCATGCAGAACAGCGATCTTCGAATAGGGAATGCCATCGGCGGTTGACCGTTCGTAGAACCGGGGCCGAAGCGGAAATGTTACTTCACCGAGGACCGTGCCAGCGCGGCTGATCCGGCTTTTACCATCACCATCCGGCTTTTCGACCAGATAGGGACTGTCGAAAGCCGGGGCCGTGTGCACCGGCACCATTACGGTCATTCCGTCGATGGTGACTGCCTTGTGGTCGGATGGACCTGCGCCGCCGCGCCTGCTCTCGAGGCCAACCTTCGGATCAACGAGCCTAACGCCGAAGGACTGCAATTCGTTGATCAGTTGCTCCGTTGGAAGCGCTGTCATCTTCTGCATCGTTCTGTGTCCCTGTATTGGTTTTGGAAAAGGCCTCTGGAAGCTCGGCCATGGGTTGTGTCTGGCGATTGTCAAGGACGAGCTGCAGGAGCTCGGGCCGGGCATAGTGACCGACGGAGTCCATCATTCGCTTTCGCTTGACGATCAGACCCATATCGAGATCGGCAATCAGTAAGCCCTCGCCCTCCGTCAGCGGCGTCACAACGTGACTTCCCTCGGGGGATATGATGGCGGTCATGCAGCCACCCCGCAGTGCGTTTTGCAGCCCTTGGTCCGGGGTAATGGAAGCTATCTGCTCATCCGTAAGCCACCCCGTTGCATTGACGACAAAGCAACCGCTTTCGAGCGCGTGATGGCGGATTGTGACTTCGATCTGCTCGGCGAATATCGGACCGACGAGCGAGCCAGGAAACTGCGCGACATGTATTTCCTCGTGCTGCGCCATCAACGCATAGCGGGCCAGCGGATTATAGTGTTCCCAGCAGGCAAGCGCGCCGACGCGGCCAATCGCCGTCTCAACCACTTGCAGTCCGGAACCATCGCCCTGACCCCAGATCATCCGTTCGTGGAAGGTCGGCGTGATCTTTCGCCGCTTCAGCGCGAGCCGGCCGTCGGCGTCGAAAATCAACTGCGTGTTGTAGAGCGAGCCGTGATCCCGCTCATTGATACCAAGGACAATGACGATGCCGTTCTCGCGGGCGCACGCAGCTACACTATCTGTCTCTTCACTTGGAACGGTAACGGCTTCCTCATAAAGCCGGATATGTTCCTTGCCGGAAAGGACCGGTGCCAGGACAAACGAGAAATAGGGGTACCAGGGAACGAAAGTCTCAGGAAAGACCACGAGACCAGCGCCTTTGGAAGCTGCCTCGCGGACAGCGTCCAGCACCTTCGCGAGTGTCTTCTTGCGCGATGTCAAATCAGGTGAAATCTGCACAGCAGCGACTCTGATTTTTGAAGTTTCAGCCATTGCGGATCTCCTTGAAAGGGTAATCAAGAGAGCGGACGTGTCCGCCCTCTTCGCTGGGACAATCCCGATCAAAGTGTCCAGGTATCAAGTATGAAGGCCCCATCGCGGCGATGGAGCAGAATGAGGTCAAGTACATCAAGCGGACTGATCGGCTGAATGCCTTCAATCAAAGAGGGTTCCCCGTGACCGTAGAGCGCCTGCAGCGCAAAACGGCAGGCATAAACCTTGCCGCCTTCGGAAATGAACTTGCTGATCTGGTTATTGAAGTTGAGATGACCCGGAAACGCCTCATCGCCGAGCTTTGGGAAACCGCGCTGTACGCCCAGCGTCACACCGGGCCCATAAAGCAAAATGGACGTTTCAAAACCCTTGCGCTTCAGGCGCGTCGCCTGCAGAAGATTAACGAACCCGATGGATCCTTCGAATGCAACAGTGTGGAATGTAACGAGGGCCTTCTCGCCTTCCTTGGCCTGTACGTCTTCAAAGACCTTCTCTTCATAGTCGACAAAGAAATCACCCTTTTCGTGGGCTGGCTTGGTTACTGCGGGCATTGGCGGCTCCTGACAAATTTGAAGAATGCGTTTCATACGCAACAGGAGCATTGCAATTACCGTGCCAGATTGAATGTTTTTGTTTAGCAGTCAATATTAGGCATATTGCAGTCAATTTTACGGTCAATTCAGAGAAACTAACATGGCTTCGTGCTTTATTTTGAAGCAGAAGTGCATGAATCCGGTGCATTCAATGCGCAGTCAATTTTGGAGCAACCGAAATAGGTGAAGATTTTTCTCTCCCGTTTCCCGAAGTCGATTTTTCAGAATGACAGCCGTCAAATGCTCCAATATACCGTCAATTCATTCGTTCGATCAGGCACCGCTTCATGACCACGTGGATTCCCGAACTCTCCGACAGCTCAAGTCCACACTACATCGCCATCGCCGATGTCATCGCGCTGGACATCCGCAGCGGGCGCTTGCGTGCCGGCGACCGGCTGCCGCCACAGCGTCAGCTGGCAAAGCAACTGAATATCGACTTCACGACGGTCGCCAGAGGCTATTCAGAAGCAAAGAAGCGCGGACTGGTTGATTCACATATCGGCCGTGGGACGTTTGTTGTTGCGCCACCGGAAATGGAAGTAACAGCACTGCCAATCGGCATACCTGATCCGAAGCGGCAGGAACTGATTGATCTGTCGATGAACCTGCCGCCGGAACCGGATGATCCGCAACTGATCGCAAGGATGCGCGAAGGTCTTGCCACCATCGCCGCCAATCTTTTACCTCTGCTACGCTATCAAGGTTTTGGCGGATCGAACCAGGACAAGGAAGCCGCAGCCGCATGGCTCAGCCGGCGGGGGCTGGTTCCCTCACAGGAACGGATGTTTGTCACGCCCGGCGCGCATCCCGCGATCCTCGCTATTTTCAGCATGCTGGCAAAGCCAGGCCAGACCATCCTATCTGAAAACATCACCTATCCCGGCGCCAGATCAATTGCAGCGCAACTACGCCTGCATCTCCATGGCCTGCCCATGGATATTCAAGGAATACTGCCGGATGCATTCGCCGATGCTTGCGAGCGTATGGCACCCAAAGCGCTATATCTGAACCCAACGCTTCAAAATCCAACCACGTTGACAATTCCCGAAGAGCGGCGGGCTGCGATTTGCGCGGTAGCACGCCACTATCATGTCCCAATCATCGAGGATGATGCATACGGATTCATTCCCGCGCACGCCCCGGCACCGCTGGCGGCGATCGCACCGGACCTCACGTGGCACATTGGCGGGCTGGCCAAGTGCATCGGCGCTGGCCTGCGCCTCGCCTATGTTGTCGCACCTGATACCCGGGCTGCATGGCCTTTCGTCAGTGCAATGAAGGCGGCCAACGTCATGGCATCTCCATTGACCGTAGCTCTTGCCACGCGCTGGATCGAGGACGGTACAGCAGACATGATTCTGCGCTTTATCCGCAAGGAAACCGGGCTCCGACAGGCAATGGCGGCGGGCATACTCGCGCCAGGCAGTTTCCAAGCCGATCCTCTAAGTTTCAATATCTGGCTGCCCTTGACCAACGGCTGGACCAGATCCGGGCTGATCAACCACATGCGGGCATCGGGGATCGGCGTGGTGGCAAGCGATGCCTTCACCGTCAATGGATTGCCGCAAGAAGCGGTCCGGATTTGCCTTGGCGGCCCTATTTCCAGACCGCGCCTTCAAGGCGTTCTGGAATATCTTGCTCATGCACTCGAAGACACTCCGGAAATGGCATCCACTTTCTATTGAACTTTGCAATGCGTGCGCGTCGCGTCCATGCGCGAAGCCTTTGCCATGGAGATTCTCGCGAACGTGATCCGAACCAGATCGACAGCAGATTGATATTGCGTCACAGCCAATCTACAACGGTTTTGATCGAGGGGAGCAGTACGCTCGACGAAGGGAGTGCCGCGAAAATGCCGGGCAAGTATTCACGACGGCGGTTGATCCGGATGTGAATTTGATACGCTCATTCGACGAGTCCTCCTGAACACCCATCGCGGCTACCGCGCTGTATTGGTCTGAAGAGGCGTCTGAAGGTCGTCCCGGATCTCGATCAATTGCGGCAACAATGCTGACGGGCCTCTTGGCCAAAACTTTCAATAACGATCCCCAGAAGGGAGGTCACTGCGCTGCCCCGTCCTCGGCCAATATTCCATCGCGAAGATACAAGCGTGACCGCTCTTCGATGAGTTTCACAATGCATGGCGCGGGCGCATCCGCCGCGGCCAGCAGCCCAGATCCCTTGCGCCACCGAGGGAGCAGGCCGCATGACGAGATGCCCGTCACATTGCCTAAAGCTGAGCCCGATCTGCCCTGCATTCCGGGATAATGTCGGTTTGCGCCAGGCTCTGCCGAACACGGCAAAATTGCCGAGACACAACGGCAGACGACCTCAAGAACCAACCCCTATCACATCATCGGTAGCTTCTGGGCCACCCCGATTGCTGCTGTCGTGCCCGCCGAT
>NZ_JBBNAN010000092.1:0-9447 GCF_037994405.1 Phyllobacterium sp. | reverse complement strand
CATTGATTCGCCCGAAATGGCGCATATTTCCGCATTATTGCGATTGTGTGGCAAGTCTTGGCTGATTTTGCATGGGAGAAGAGAACCATATGATAAAGGGCATGGCGGCCAATAGCCAGCATGCCCTTTGAATCGCGCCGCTGCTTTTCAGGGATTTTTCGCCTCCGCAAGCAATTCGAATTCCGACACGCTCAAAGCGCTGGTTCCAGCAAACTCCAACCTGTAGTTCTAGACGTCGCTATTCTTTATTGCAAACGGACTGGTCTGCCGGCGCCAATTGAGGGTCTCGCCCTTGCGTTCATCGCGCATCACCCAGGTCGTTCCGTCCCTGGATGCCTTGAGAAGTCCAACTTGCTCGATCCTGTCCGTCTACGGCCGCTGACGCGATCGCATAGAGCTTGACGACGCTACCTTTTCTTCGGACTTTACAAACTGGCCTCGATCCAGGCGGAGCCGGATGCGCTTTTCCACGCAGTGGCGGAATTCCAGTCGAAGGCGTTTGCCGGCTTGTCGGCGGTGCTTGCCGTCACGTCATGGGCCTTTGCCGGCAACAGCGACTGCAATGGCGTCGGGGTCGCCTTGCCCTTCACACCACCAGCAGCCATTTGAACCGATTAAATTGTCGATTCTTATGCGCCAAGGCTGAAGCCGGTCAATTGAGCTAAAGTATAAGTATAATGGACAAAAAAGCCCGGCACGATGGCCGGGCTTTTCGTTGGATCGGGTGTCTCGTTTAGGCCGACTTCTTCTTGCCGTCTTCGTCGATTTCTTCGAAATCGGCATCGACAACATCGTCATCGGCCTTGGCAGTCGCGTCAGCCTGTCCGCCTTCGGCGGCAGCTTCCGCCTGTGAGGCTTCATACATCGCCTGGCCAAGCTTCATCGAGACTTCGGCCAAGGTCTGTGTCTTGGCCTTGATCGCCTCGACATCGTCACCTTCCGTTGCCGACTTCAGCTCGGCCAGAGCGGTTTCGATTGCCTGCTTGTCTTCAGCCGAGACCTTCTCGCCATATTCCTTCAGCGACTTCTCGGTGGAGTGGATCAAGGCTTCGGCCTGGTTCTTCGACTCGACGGCCTCGCGGCGCTTCTTGTCGTTCTCGGCATTGGCTTCGGCGTCCTTGACCATCTTCTCGATGTCGGCGTCGGAGAGACCACCGGATGCCTGGATGCGGATCTGATGCTCTTTGCCCGTGCCCTTGTCCTTGGCCGAGACATTGACGATACCGTTGGCATCGATGTCGAACGTGACTTCGATCTGCGGAACGCCGCGCGGTGCGGGCGGAATGCCGACGAGGTCGAACTGGCCAAGCGCCTTGTTGTCGGCAGCCATTTCGCGCTCACCCTGGAAGACGCGGATCGTCACGGCGGACTGGTTGTCCTCAGCCGTGGAGAAGGTCTGCGACTTCTTGGTCGGGATCGTCGTGTTGCGCTCGATCAGGCGGGTGAAGACGCCGCCCAGGGTTTCGATGCCGAGCGACAGCGGGGTAACGTCGAGCAGGAGAACGTCTTTGACGTCGCCCTGCAGAACGCCGGCCTGAATGGCGGCACCCATGGCAACCACTTCGTCCGGATTCACGCCCTTATGGGGCTCCTTACCGAAGAAGGCCTTCACGATTTCCTGGATCTTCGGCATGCGGGTCATGCCGCCGACGAGAACCACTTCATCGATCTCGCCAGCTTTGAGGCCGGCATCCTTCAGAGCCGACTTGCAAGGATCAACGGTGCGCTGAACCAGATCGTCAACCAGGCTTTCAAACTTGGCGCGCGACAGCTTCATCGTCAGGTGCTTCGGACCGGAGGCATCGGCGGTGATGAAGGGCAGGTTGATTTCGGTCTGCTGCGCGGACGAAAGTTCGATCTTTGCCTTTTCTGCAGCTTCCTTGAGGCGCTGCAGTGCGAGCTTGTCATTCTTCAGGTCGATGCCCTGTTCCTTCTTGAACTCGGCAGCAAAATATTCGACCAGACGCATGTCGAAGTCCTCACCGCCAAGGAACGTGTCGCCATTGGTCGACTTGACTTCAAAAACGCCGTCGCCGATCTCGAGGATCGACACGTCGAACGTACCGCCGCCCAGATCGTATACGGCAATGGTCTTGCCTTCCTTCTTGTCGAGGCCATAGGCAAGAGCAGCGGCAGTCGGTTCATTGATGATGCGCAGCACTTCAAGGCCAGCGATCTTGCCGGCATCCTTGGTTGCCTGACGCTGGGCGTCATTGAAGTATGCCGGAACGGTGATGACGGCCTTTTCGACTTTTTCGCCGAGATAGGCTTCCGCGGTTTCCTTCATCTTCTGCAGGATCATCGCGGAAATCTGCGAAGGCGAATATTTCTTGCCGTGAACCTCTACCCAGGCGTCGCCATTGTCGCCTTTGACAATGTGGTAGGGCACAAGCTTCTTGTCCTTTTCAACAGTCGGGTCGTCAAAGCGACGGCCGATAAGGCGCTTGACCGCAAAGACTGTTCCTTCTGGATTGGTGACGGCCTGACGCTTGGCCGGCTGGCCAGCGAGGCGCTCATCGCTATCCGTGAAGGCGATGATCGAAGGCGTCGTACGCGCACCTTCCGCATTTTCGATGACCTTAGCGTTCTTGCCATCCATGACGGCAACGCAGGAATTGGTCGTTCCCAAATCAATACCGATAACTTTAGCCATTACTCTATCTCCATTCAGCAGGCTGCCGGGACCTCTGCCGAGCATTCCATTCAGCAGCCCCTAGGGGTTTCAACAATTAAGGACCACTGAGGCGGGCGGTACTTACAGTGTTGGGGGCTATATAAGAAGGGGGAAATTACCATGCAAGTCAGAAGCTACAGCATTTGCACCCATAATCACCTTAAAAGACTCGGCAAAACGCGTTTTTCGCCCCATATATCCCCCATGACCGATAATAGCGTTCCCCTTCATATCCCCGGACACCGGCGAAGCCGGCTGATCAATACGTTGCACACATGGCTGCTTCTGGCCGGCAGTCTCGTCCTGCTCGTCGTCTGCGCCTGGACGCTCGCGGGGCCCGCTGGCATTGCATATGCCTTCGTCTTCGGCGGTATAAGTCTCTTTGCGATCAAACGCATCAGCCCTCAAATGGTGCTGGCCATGTACAAGGCAAGGCCGGTCACGCAGGTCGAGTTTCCGCAAGGCCTGGCAATTGTCGAAGAACTTGCCCGGCGGGCAGGTTTGCCAAAGGCACCGAAGCTGCATGTTATCCCTTCACGCATGATGAATGCATTTGCTGTCGGGCGGAGGGACAATGCGGTGGTTGCCGTGACCGATCAGCTGATTCGGGCATTGACGGCGCGCGAACTGACCGGTGTGCTCGCGCATGAGATCAGCCATATCAGGAATGAAGACCTGAGAGTTATGGCACTGGCCGACACGGTCTCGCGCTTCACTTCGCTGATGTCGACGATCGGCATTGTGTCGCTGCTGTTCAATATCACCTGGCTCGCCAGCGGGTCGGCCGCACAAGTGCCATGGCTCGGTGTGCTGGTGCTGCTGTTTGCGCCGACAGTCGGCGGCCTTTTGCAAATGGCGCTGTCGCGGACGCGCGAGTTCGACGCCGATCTCGGTGCAGCAATGTTGACGGGCGATCCGGATGGACTGGCTCATGCACTGGTGAGACTCGAAAAGGCGCAGGGCAAAGTCTGGGAAAGCCTGATCCTGCCGGGCGGGCGTATTCCTGATCCCTCAATTCTTCGCACGCATCCGCTGACTGAAGCCCGCATAGCACGGCTGAATGCGTTGAAAGAGGCCTGCGCCGTCGTTGCACGCGGCGACAGGATGCCGGACGATATTCTGGCCGGGCTATCGCTCAGGCCGCAGGAGCATATCCGCACCCGGCCAAGGTCGGTTCCGCAGGTCGGCCAGCAATATGGCCGCTGGAATTCCAACAATCTGGAAATCCTGTCGCTGATCAATACCCAGGCCATCCATCCGGTTGTGCCGGATACTGACGCCGATTGCGAGGCCTGCGCCGCGAGCCTTTACACGCCCGACGGCAAGCCGCGCGTGCATGTGACGCGCGGCGGTGTCTACTGGTAAGGCTTCTGGTCAGACCGCTTCCCACTTGCCGGTTTCGTCGGCACGGTAGATCGCATCGATCAGCTTCTGGTTGAGAACCGAATTTTCCAGCGTGAAAACCGGCTCGTCCTCGCCCTTCGCCGCACGGGCGAAGGCTTCCACCTGCAGGCGATAGTGGTTCACATCGCTGAAATTGTATTCGGTGGCGCTGCTGTGATTGCTGTTGTGGACGGTGATTTTGGCGTGATCGTATTTGCCGGTGTTGAAGGGCGCGAGCACCTCGATGTAGCCCTCATCGCCATGGAACACGATCGACTGACGCGCAGCGAGCTGCGTCGCAACATAGAAGGTCAGCTCGAACCCATCGAAATCTGCGCGGATGCTGGCATAGCGATCGGTGCCGAAATCGGGATCGCGCTCGACCGTTGCCGTCACCCGCACTGGCTCCTTGCCCGTGACGAAGCGGGTGACCACGGTCGGGTAAACGCCGATATCGGGTAGCGCGCCGCCGCCCAGCGACAGCTGGTTGCGCATATTGCCGGCATCCTTGTTGAAATAGGTGAAGGCTGCCTGCACCCGGCGCAGCTGGCCAATGGCTCCGCCGGCGATCAGCTCGCGCACCTTCAGCCACTGCGGATGATAGGTCACCATGAAGGCTTCCGAGATCAACACGCCATTCGTGTCGCGGGCGCGCTGCAGGGCAGCGATCTCGCTGGCATGCAGGGAAATCGGCTTTTCGCACAGGACATGTTTGCCTGCTTCGGCCGCCTTTAGCGACCATTCGACATGCTGCGAGGTCGGCAACGGGATGTAGACGCCGTCAATATCCTTCGATGCGAGCATCGCTTCATACGAACCGAACGCATGGGGTGCGCCGAAACGTGCTGCCACAGCCTTGGCTTTCGCAAGGTCGCGGCTGGCGATGCCGGATAGCACCGAGTTCTCCGCGTCGCATATGGCGGGAATGACCGCCGTGACCCCGATTTTTGCAGTCGACAAAACACCCCAGCGAAACATGATAACTTCTCCTTCTCGTCGGCGCGCAACGTAGAGCAACTTACGCCTCAAAGGAAAGCCATGTCAGGGCAAATATCTGAAGAAATCAATGAAAGCACGAAGAGCGGGGCGCATCTGGCGGCGGCTCGGATAATAGAGATAGACGCCAGGGAAAGGCGCGCACCAATCTTCGAGCACCCGGCGCAGCCTGCCGTCTGCGATTGCCTCCGACGCCATGTATTGCAATAGGAATGCCAGCCCGGCACCACCAATCGCCGCCTCGATCACCAGACGGTCATCGCCGAGGATCAGCGGACCATTTACGTCCAGGACGATCTCTTGACCATTCCTTTCGAACTCCCAGCGGTAAACCTGTCCGCTGGAAAAGCGCCGGCGAATGCAGCGGTGTTCTGAGAGATCGCGTGGATGCAACGGCGCGGGGTGTCTTTCCAGATAGCTTGGTGCGGCGACTATGTTGGCCCGGATCGGACCGCTCATTGACACGGCGATCATGTCCGGCTCCAGGCTTTCGCCAAGCCGCATGCCGGCATCGACCCCCGCTGCGACAATATCGTTGAAGGGTTCTTCGACCCGCAATTCGAGCGTGACGCCGGGATAGACCTCGCTGAAGTCGGCAATGCGCGGCGCCAGCAGCCAATGGGCAGCGAAGGGCGGAACGCTCAAGCGCAGATTGCCGGCGACACGGTTATTCGCCTCCTTCACCGCATCGAGCGCGAGGTCGATCTCACCCAGCGCAGGGCGAAGCCGTTTAAGCAGCAAGGCTCCCTCTTCGGTCACGGCAACGCTGCGCGTGGTTCGCGCAAGCAGCCGCACGCCGAGGTTCTGTTCGAGGCTGGAAATGGCGTGGCTGACGGCGGAAGGTGCAATACCCAGTTCCCTGGCGGCACCGCGGAAACCGCCGCAAGCAGCGACAGTGGCAAAGATGGCAAGTTGCGGCAGGTGAGATCGATCCATTGATCTATATTATAGAACAAGCTGTGAAATCGTAAGGGAATTATCGAACACTGTTCCGCGCCCTATGTTCCGCCCATCACCAGCAAGGAGATCAGTGATGGAAAAACGCAAACTCGGAACGGAACTCAGCGTCTCGGCTGTCGGGCTTGGCTGCATGGGCATGACATTTGCCTATGGCGGACAGGACGAAGCGGACGCTATCCGGACGCTGCATCACGCGGTGGATATTGGCGTCACCTTTTTCGACACGGCCGAAGTTTATGGACCGTTCGACAATGAAATCCTCGTCGGCAAGGCGATGAAGGGCCGCCGCAACAAGGTTGTGATTGCCACAAAATTCGGCTTCAAGATCGCCGACGAAGGCGAAGGCCCGTCGCGCATGGTCGGTGTCGACAGCCGTCCGGAACATCTGAAGGCCGTCGCCGAAGCTTCGCTCGGGCGGCTCGGCATCGAACAGATCGACTTGTTCTATCAGCATCGCGTCGATCCGAATGTTCCGATCGAGGATACGGTTGGCGCCATGGCCGACCTCGTCAAGCAGGGCAAGGTGAAAGCTCTTGGCCTCTCGGAAGCCAGTGCCGCCACGATCCGCCGCGCCCACAAGGTCCATCCGATTGCTGCCGTCCAGAGCGAATATTCGCTATGGAGCCGCGAGCCTGAAGAGGAGGTCTTCGCCGTCTGCCGCGAACTCGGCATCGGTTTCGTGCCCTATAGTCCACTCGGCCGTGGTCTTTTGACCGGCACGATCAACAAGCCGGACGAACTTGGTGCCGATGACTGGCGCAAGACGCTACCGCGGTTCCAGGCGGAAAACATGGACGCCAATGCCGCGCTCATTGCCACGCTGAAGGGCCTGGCGGCTGACAAGGGCGTCACACCGGCGCAGCTGGCGCTGGCCTGGGTCCTGCATCAGGGCGATTTCATCGTACCGATCCCCGGTGCGCGCAAGATCAAGCATCTGGAAGAGAATGCAGCTGCGGCTGATATTTCCCTGTCCGCAGACGATCTCAGCAGGATCGGCGATGCGCTCTCGCCGACCCGCGTCGCGGGCAAGCGTTACACAGATGCAGCGCTCGCCCTCGTCAATGGCTGATAAGACCGGGGCGCTGCGCGATCAGCGCCCCGTACTATCTGCAATGGCCCTTGTCGCGTCGTCCGCCGGGAAATATTGCTCGATGAATATTCCTTCCGTCAGCACTTCCTGTGCCGAGCCGAAGGCCGTGAGCGTGGTGATCCAACTGGTGACCGCCTCACCCAAACGCAGTTGAACCGTGATGACGGGTGGCGGGTCGCGCTCGCTCTCGTTGCTGCGCAGCAGTGCTGCAAGTTCCGCATCGTCTTCATAACTGGCGATCCGTTTGGCCAGTTCGCTGCGTGGTCCATAGAGCCGCGCCTCGTTGCGGGCACGCTTGAAAAACAGCAAGGCAACCTCCGGCCAGTTCGCAATCGCCGCGCGCACAGGTCCAGGTTCGAGCACCAGCGCCAATATGTTCATGCCCGGCGCAATGCTGATGCCAAGCGCATCGGCAAGAGCCATGAATCCGGCATTGGCGGCGAGGATATTGTGATCGGCGTCGAAGGCCACCGCCGGCCATGGCGCGTGCCGCTCGAGGATCATCTGCAACGTATCGCGGATCAGCGGCGGCAGGCCGGCAAGGCCTTCGCGCTCGGCACAAAGATAGCGCGGTGCGAAGCCGGCGGCGGTGAAAAGCTCGTTGCGGATCTTGAACGGCAGCTCCAGCGTCTCGCATATACGCATGATCATGCCTTCCGACGGCCGCGCGCGGCCGGTTTCAAGGAAGGACAGATGCCGGGCCGAAATGCCGGCATCGAGGGCGAGATCGAGCTGGCTCAGATGCCGGTGCGAGCGCCACTGTTTCAGTTGATCACCAAATTCCATCGCCGTGTTCCGTGCCCAATTCACAATTTCACACCAAGTGCAGCATAACCATTACCTCAGAGGTAATTGTTTTGACTACCTCACTCTTGCAATGTTCGGTCATCAATACGAAAGAGGAAACGAACATGCTGAATATCAATCTGAAAGACGGCCTTATGATCAATGCCATCCTGACCGGCGTTACCGGTCTTGGTCTAGCGCTTTTTGCGGAGCTTTCCGCAATCTACCTGATGCCGGGCGCGCCGGTCTGGTTGATTTCGGCGCTTGGCATTGCCCTCGTTGTGTTTGCCATCGATGTCGGCATTATCGCCCGGTGGAAATCCGCGTCGGCACCGCTGGTCGGCTTCGTCTTCGCGGCGGATTTGCTCTGGGTCATCGGCGTCCCGACAATCCTGATGCTGATGCCGTCCGCCTTCACGGTCCTCGGGATTGTAGCAGGCCTTGCGGTCACGGCAGTCGTTGCCTGTTTCGCCGTCGTTGAATGGCAAGGCTTGAAGGCAATTGGTTCTGCAAATCCGGCATGAGCTGAACACTTAGACAGAGGAAAGGGCGGTATCGGACCGCCCTTTTTCGCGCTCTTGACAGACCCATCGCCTTAAGGCCTATTCCTGACCGCCATTGGCGACTTTAAAAAATTCTCCGGCGGCCGTATATCGCGCAAGATCGATTTGTCTCAACAAGCCGCGCCACCCTGTCTCGCATTGCTGGCGCCGAACCTGGAATACCATGGAAAAAGCAACGAAAAAGTCCCTTCGACGTTGGGCTGTCGGATTGGTTCTTTTAGGCGTCATCGCCTATTTTGTCCCCTATCTGGTGATCTTCTATCTGATCTGCGGCCTCTATGATCTCTCACGCAACAAGAATTTGAACCGTGAGGTCGTCGAGCAATATTTCTTCGGAAACGGCATGTTCACCTGGATACTGTCGCCGCTGAACATCATCCTGGACATCCTGTCGCTGCCCTATATCAACAAGGGCGTTTACAAGCTGCAGGACCTGCCGGCCGACTATCAGGCCGAGGTAAAGCGGTTGATCACGGCGACACAAAAGGAAAACATCGTCGGCCAGTTGCAGGCGCGGGCGGAACAGCAGGCGCGCAGCATGTTCTTCTTCAAATGGTACGGAAAAGACCAGCCGAGCTTCGCCAATGTACCGTCCTTCTACGAGAGATACAATTTCGTGAAGACGATCGGCGTGTCGGTGTTCAACAAGAAGAACTCGACATCAAAGCATTTCGGCCCGATGCGGGCGACGATCCGCGTTCTTTACAACATCAACGACATGAATGACCGCACGGCCTATATCTGGTGCGGCGACACGACGAGCTACTGGAGAGACGACAAGCTGTTCATCTTCGATGACACGTTGATGCACCAGTCGGTCAACCAGACCGACCAGACACGCTACTGCCTGTTCGTCGATATCCTGCGCCCTTCCTATATGCCAGGGCTGTTTGCCGCCATCGTCGCGTTCATGGGCGTTGTCCTGAAGGGCAGCAATTCGATCTTCTACAAGAACTGGAAAGTTATTCAGAAGTAACAAGCCAGCTCGGCGCTAT
>NZ_JBBNAN010000091.1:0-1748 GCF_037994405.1 Phyllobacterium sp. | reverse complement strand
CTTCCATTCACCTCCGTGTGGCAAGCCCCGTTCATCGGATGCTATAGTCGGCTGAGCAACTCCGACTTCTTGGCCTCGAATTCCTGATCCGTGAGAATGCCTTTCGCATGAAGTGCCGCGAGGCGTTCGATCTTGTCGAAGATGTCCTCATCCGACCGAAGCGCCTCCGGTGCTGGACGTGCCGCTTGTTGTGGCTCGGCGGATTCCGGCGCGGACGATGCGAATATCGACGGCGCAGCCGTGGCGGCGGATGTTCCGGTAGCCGGCGCGTCCGCCGGTTCCTTGCCGCCCTGCCGTACCACATCCAGTTCCGAAATTTTCACCAGCCCATACTGAGAGGTAAAGCTCAGCGACTGGTCGCCGCTTTGCTGTTGCGAGAACCCGCCAATGCGATGGTCCTTCGTGTCATAGACCGTAACCCGGCCGCCGATATCGATCGCCAGCCGTCGGGTTGTCGGGAAAAAGGCATAGCGCAGGTCATTCTGCGCCCCGGTCGAGGCAGGATGCCCAAACTCCTCGGGCCACCAGTTCCCAGCCGACAACGCGCCAGGCACGAACAGGCTGACGCCGCCGCCCTGACCTTGATTTTGGGACTGGTGCGACGTCTGCGGGCCCAGAAAATCCATGCCGCGCACCAAGGCCGCAAGCTCGGAACAAATCCCGGCCACGTTCGCCTTCAGCGCATTGTTGAACATGTCGCCGACCATGATCATGCCACCCTGCGACCATTGCCCCATCCCACCCAGATCGGGATGGTTGAACTGGGCCTGTGTCGCCTGCCCGGCGATAATCGCCATCAGAAGGTGCTCCACCGCGCCGAAGCTCACCCCGTACCGCTCTGCAATCCCTCCAAGGGTTCGTCGGCCCTCTTCACTGAGTTGTCTCATCGTGATCGCCCTTGCCTGATAAGATTGCGGGCACGCCGCACTACGCCGGCGCATCCGTTGCAAGTGATTTAGCACGCGCCGCGGGGATGTCACGTTAATTCAGTATAGTGCTTTTGTCGGTTCTCCACGCCGTTTCGCAATCGCTAAATACCTGATTTCATTGTCATGAGATTTTCTGCTTGACGAGTAGAAGGCAGTATTCCCCATTAACGTGACATCCCCTAGGAGAGTCACTTGGGCTCGCTGATGATCGGCAAATTGGACCTCATTCCCCGAAGGCGGCCACCGCGAGCACCTCACGCTCGTTCTGCGTCCTCACCTTCATGGCCTCAGCCTCATCTTGGCCCTGGCCGTCGGCATGCCTGCAACGATCAGCCCGTGGTTCTGCGCGGAACCACGAGTTTGGCCGTGAGCGTCTGGACGATTTCGCCGCGCTGATTGATCGTCCGGCTAACAATCACGGCAACACCGCGATCCGGCTTTGATCGGGACGGCGTGACTTCGATGACTTCGCTTTCCACGTGCAGGGTATCGCCTGGGCGTGTCGGTGCCGGCCAGTTTATGTCTCCTCCTGCCCCAATGATCCCTCCGGCCAGCGGCAGGCCGCCCTCCACGTTCAGCCGCATGGTGATAGCGGCCGTGTGCCATCCGCTTGCCGCCAACCCTTTGAAGAGGCTACTCTTGGCTGCCTCCTCATCCGTATGAAACAATTGTGGATCGAATTGCGCGGCGAATGACTTGATCTGTGTCTCATCGATCGTGTGAGTGGCGCTGACAAAGCGCTGCCCCACATGGAGATCGTCCAAATGGAGACGATCTGCCGGGATTTGATCACTCATGGTTCATCTCCTCGGTGTATTC
>NZ_JBBNAN010000090.1:0-5798 GCF_037994405.1 Phyllobacterium sp. | reverse complement strand
CTGGATCGTCTTGGGAGCGCGCGGGGTGCGTAGTCATCGCGGCCAACCCAGAGCCTCCACGGTCGTCACAAGATGCCGAGGAGCCCGGCTCGGATCGGTAGCCGGGATGCGTTCGGCGCCACCACGCAGGCTACGAAAGCGGTGCGCAGCTCATCGAGCAACGCATCTATAAGAACATTCGGGGACATCTCGCATCGTACCGTCCGCCATTTAGCACTCGGAGCAGCTCCGGACCGTCATCCCATGCGCTTCGCGACGCGCACGGGATGACAGCGGGGAGGACTAAGACGACGACTTCAGCGAATCCGTATCGACCGGAAGGGTGCGCAAGCGCTTGCCGGTGGCGGCGAAGATTGCATTGGTCACTGCGGCGCTGACAATGGCTGTCGGAGCTTCACCAACGCCACCTGGAGCTTCTGCGCTCTTGATCAAATGCGTCTCCACCATCGGCACCTCATCGATACGCATCGGCAGATAGCTGTCGAAATTGCTCTGCTCGACTCGTCCATCCTTGAAGGTGATCGAGCCATGGAGTGCAGCGGTCAGCCCGAAAAGCGTTCCACCTTGAATCTGTGCTTCGATCGTATCGGGATTGATGTACATGCCACAATCAACCGCGCAGACGATCCGCTTGACTTTGACGGAGCCATCGGCCGCCACTTCGACCTCGGCGACCGCCGACAAGTAACTTCCGAATGCGAATTGTACCGAAATCCCGCGGCCCTGCCGCGCGGGAAGCGGTGATCCCCACCCTGCTTTTTCTGCGGCAAGCGACAAAACAGCAAGCGCTCGCGGATTGTGACCAAGCAATTCCTTGCGATAAGCGACGGGATCCTGCTTCGCAGCATGCGCGAGCTCATCCATGAAGCTTTCAACCACAAAAACATTGTGAGTCGGTCCGACCCCGCGCCAGAAAGCCGTCCGGACACCAGCGGGCTCAACCCGGACATAGTCGACGTGGATATTGGGCAGCGCATAAGGCCCGGCCGCCGCTTCTACGGCATCGAAGTCTAATCCATCCTTGAACCAAATAGGAAAATAGCGAGCGGCGATAGAGGAGCCGGCGATCCGATGTGTCCAGGCAACCGGCTTCCCGGCCGCATCAAGTCCGGCCGACAGCCGATCGAAGTAGTACGGCCGATACATGTCGTGCTGGATGTCTTCCTCGCGACTCCAGATCACCTTCACCGGACCA
The DNA here is from genome assembly GCF_037994405.1 of Phyllobacterium sp. Classification (GTDB taxonomy): domain Bacteria; phylum Pseudomonadota; class Alphaproteobacteria; order Rhizobiales; family Rhizobiaceae; genus Phyllobacterium. The sequence goes on along the minus strand of NZ_JBBNAN010000090.1, from coordinate 4,603 downwards.
TCGACGTGCTTGGCGATCTTGACCGCCAGCACAGTGCCATCGGCCTCCAGCCTTCGGCCGAAGCCACCTCCAATCAGATGATTGTGAATTTTGATTGCATCCTTTGGAAGACCAGTGAGTTCAGCCACCAGAGATTGCGTGAGCGCCACCGCCTGCGTCCCGACCCAGATGTCGCAACGATCCTTCTGCAGATGAACAGTACAGTTCATCGGCTCCATCGCCGCATGGGCGAGGAAAGGCACCTGATAGATCGCTTCGAGTCGCTGCGCCGCTTGAGCAAGGGCAGTCTCTGCATCACCATCGTTACGAGCAATTGCGCCCGGCTTTTTGGATTCCTCCTCCAATTGTTTGACGATATCGGCGCTGCTGACCTTGCCGTTCGGCCCGTCGTCCCATGTGATGGCGCCAGCCTCGATCCCCTTCTTCGCCGCACCCGTGTGATCTGCCACCACGGCAACTGCTTCGTCGATATTAACAACTTGCCGGACCCCCTTCACGGCCAGCGCAGCCTTCTCGTCCACCGTTTTCGCCTTGCCACCGAGCACAGGCGAAATAGCAACCGCGGCAACTTTCATACCCGGCAATTGCGTATCGATGCCGTAGAGCGCGCGCCCATCGACCTTTATCGGGGAATCGATGCGTTTGGCGCGCGTGCCGATCAGTGTAAAATCCTTTGGATCCTTCAATTTGACGTTTGCCGCAGGCGGCACAGGCAATTTCGCAGCAGCCTTCGCAAGTTCACCGTAGCTCAGATGCTTCGAGCCGGACGCATCGAACACGACGCCGTCCTTGGCGCGGCAAGTCGCCGGATCGACATTCCAGCGCTCTGCGGCTGCCGCAATCAGCAGATTACGACCCACTGCCCCTGCTTGACGCAGCGGTGCCGAGAAGGCACGTACAGAGGAGGAAGCCCCCGTAGTTTGAATATGCAGGAACTGGTTGGCGTAAAGCGCATCATTTGCCGGCGCATGCTGGACCTGAATCTGGTCGAGCTTCACTTCCAGTTCTTCAGCGAGAAGCATCGAGAGCGACGTGTAAACCCCCTGCCCCATCTCGGCCATCGGCATGATCAGGGTCACGGCGCCGGTTGGATTGATTCGTATAAATCCATTCGGTGCGAAAGTACCCGTGACCTCGTTTTCGACCACCCGCGATGCAGGCGCCGCGAAGACGGAGTCCGTGCTCGCACCGGTCAGCGCAAAACCAAGCAGCAAACCTGTGCCCTGAAGAAAGGCGCGCCGTGACATCGCCGTTTCATCGACAAACTGCTCTTTCAAAATAAGCTCATCCATGACCTCAAACTCCCGCAGCGAGCTTGATCGCAGCACGGATGCGCTGATAGGTGCCACATCGGCAGACATTGCCCGACATGGCGGCGTCAATGTCGTCATCCGTCGGCTGCGGCGTGTCCTTCAGCAACGCCGCGGCAGACATGATCTGGCCCGACTGGCAGTAGCCGCACTGCACCACTTCCAGCTCCAGCCACGCCTTCTGTAAGGCCGCGCCTTGCGGCGTCCGTCCGATCGCCTCGATCGTGGTGATCGCACTGTCGCCGACGCTGTCGACTGGCGTCTGGCAGGAGCGGACCGGTTGGCCGTCGAGATGCACGGTGCAGGCGCCGCACAGCGCCTGGCCGCAGCCAAACTTGGTCCCGTTCATGCCGAGCACATCGCGCAGCACCCATAGCAGCGGGGTGTCGCCGTCGACATCGACCTTATGGGCTGTGGTGTTGATCTTTAAGGTGAAAGCCATGGATGCCTCTTAGGTGTCTGGGCTGATAGGACGCAGCCGGCGGATATGACCGCAGCCGGCCGGCTGCGTGGATTAATGGGTACGTCGCTCAGGGACGAACGCGGATGACCGTCTTGCCTGCGCGTCGCTCGGTCGCCGCTGGCGCGTGCCATGAAATTCGTCGCCTCCTCGCAAGAGAAGATGGACGTCGTCAAGGACGCCTGAGCGAAGGGCAATAGGCCCTACGGCCGTTTCCAGTCGCACGGAGTGTTCTTACCTACGTTCGCCAAGGGTGCTCTGGCAATTCAATCTGGCCGACAGCGCGTACGCCGGCCTCGGCAACAGCGTGATCATTCTCGAACGTCGACCCGCTTACTCCAACAGCACCGATCATCACACCGCCGTCATCGACGATTGGAATTCCACCTGGGAAGGTGATGAGACCATCATTGGAGTGCTCGATACCATACAGGGGACCGTTCGGGTGAGATAATTGGCCGATTTGACCGGTCATCATACCAAAAAAAAGCGCGGTCTTTGCCTTCTTCTGCGAGATGTCGATAGACCCGACCCACGCATCGTCCATTCGATAAAAGGCCTTCAGGTTTCCTCCGGAGTCGACCAAGGCTATACACATTTGCGTATTCAAGGCCTCGGCCTTTGCACGAGAGGCTTCGACGATTTTCTGTGCTTGTGCTATCATCACATGCATCGGAGTATCTCCTCGACTTTAAGGTGCCCAACGCCAGCGGGCCGCGATTAGTCGTCGGCGTCAACGACACAATGTGCCCTAGGGTCGGCGTAGCTAAGACAGCAGTTGTGGCAGCGTAGGACGAAGTTTTCCAATAGCTGGTACGTATCGTTTCCATAGCGGCGGGGAATACGGCTGCAACAACGCTCACGTATCGGCGGCGGCTCGAGAGGCATCCGTTTGCTCGATCGCTGGTAGAAGATATCGTAGCGGTTGGCATCGGCCGTGCGGTATGCAGGAAGGGTCATGACAAGCTGGCGTTAGGGCTCGCGGGCCTCGATCGAGCGTTCGCTTGGCACGCTCAAAATCACCTCTCGCCATGGAGTCGATAGCCGATTGTTATCGGAATCGCAGAGAGACGCCTCGGCACGCTGCGTTGGGAGTGCAGTGCTTCCCTCGGCAGAGACTCGCCCGAGCGGAACTCTCGGCGACTGCGAAGAGATGTTCACGTGTCTAGGACCATCATAACCCACAGCTATCGACTCCATGGCGTGACTTCATTTCACACTGCGCCGCGCAGAACCCTATTCTGATGGCCGTGAGCGGCAACCTTTCGCCGCCAAACGCGACACTCGAACAAGAGTTCACAATCAGGAGGCTACAAATGTCAGTCCAAAAGCCGGTTCTAACGCCGCCCCACGGTGGCGAGAAGGTGACCACGAACGGAGGCTCGAGCATCGAGATTAAAGTGGAGAGCAGCCAGTCCGGAGGTGAATACGGCGCTGTCCTGTGGACCGTGCGAGCCGGGGAGGAGCCTCCGATGCACATCCACTCGCGCGAGGACGAGCTAGTCTACGTGGTTGAGGGGCGGCTAATCGCGCAGGTGGGCGATTCCCGCGTTGAGGTGGGAGCAGGCGCCTACGCGGCTCTTCCCCGTGGTGTGCCGCATACGATCGAAGTGGTCGGCGACCAAGCGATCTTGCTGGCCACCTACGTGCCGGGTGGGCTGGAGCGTCTGTTGGTGCCCCGGAAAGGCGAGAAACCCGATCCGGCAGCTTTCGGCGTGACGTTCCCGCAGAGCTGAGGACCACGACGCGCGGTATTCGTAACCGCGCGCCCGTGCGGGACCGGCATCCGGCGGTTCGCGAGAGCGCCTGATGATCGATTCCACGCGCCGGCTACATGCGCCTAACATCCCTAATTCGACATCAACTACCAACACAAAGGGGCTATGGTGCGCAACATTCTCAAGGCTATCGAGTGGCTGTTCATCTTCCCAGGCGATTGGGTTTCCGACCGATTTGGGGTGGAGCAAGGTGAAAACCGTGGCTTGGTGAGAATGCTCGTAAACTCGTTGTTCTGGATTCTTGTTGTAATCATCGGGTTGACGATTTGGACCAACACCCTTCCCATCTACCAGTGACACAATCGCAGCTAAAAAAGTCATCAGGACGCACCGTAGTCGGGCCTCTTTTTCTTCCGAAGCGCGACGCACCAATCGCACTGCTCCGTGGGCCCTTTCGGGCCTTGTGCCGAACGATGCATCGAAGTGAGTGCGATCGATAGTCAGCTCTGGCGTAACGGGACCGCCCGCCGCATGCCTCGAGACATTCTTGTTGTTGGATGCAAAACACAAGGAGGATCATCATAATCAAGTTCAGGCGTGAGATGATCTGATGCTTCTCGGTGTCTGGGCTGAGAGGGCGCAGCCGGCGGATATGACCGCAGTCAGCCGGCTGCGTGGATTAATGGGTACGTCGCTCAGGGGGCGAACGCGGATGACCGTCTTGCCTGCGCGTCGCTCGGTCGCGTTGAAGGCGGCATTATCCGCAACAAGGTGGCCTGGTGGTCTTCGTTCGTCGCGGACGCAGGGCCTATCCACCGATGGGTTTCACACCGTACTTTTGATAGTAGGTGCTCCTGATTTCGTCCTGATTTCGAGGAGGGTGGGCAAAGACATGGGCGGGAGACAGCAACGGGGTGATCGAGGTAGTTTCGATTTTGACAACGTGATCGACAGGATACTCCGGGCCGTTCGTCGCCCGAACCCAGTTGGCGATCATCAAGGACTCGTCATCGTCAGGCGGCAGTATCGACGCACGGCCCTTGAATCGATAACCGCGCCTCTGGAAGATGTCGACTACGTTAATTTCGACGGCGGGATTGCGCTTCAGGTTCAGT
>NZ_JBBNAN010000089.1:0-3410 GCF_037994405.1 Phyllobacterium sp. | reverse complement strand
GTCCGCCTTCTGTTTGTTCCAACTTGCCATGAGCGTATTCCCGGTCGGCGCGTCAGGTCGATCGGTCACGTTGGCATAGGCCCGCGCGGCGATAGGGTCGGGGTTGGTCATATCGGGAAGAATCAGTGCGGCCATGACAAGTCCAAATACAGCCGCGGCGGCCACATATTTCCGGCCTAGATCGTCCGCGGCACTGGCGCATTCACGAATATAGTCGGGTTCAGCATCGATTTTGCGGGGCATCTGGAATATCCTCGTTCCCAGGATTGGAAGCCGCATTATGCTGACTGATTGCCTCGAAAATGCGCCGCGAATGTAACGGCTGAAACAAATTCGCGTGAGCCAGGCGGTTACTCCAATTGTCTCCCACTCATCGAAATGAGAGAATTGAGCCCTATACCGGACTTCCTGCTAACGGCGGAGAGTGGCCGTGCATCGGCACATTTTGTCAGCACCATTTCACGGTCCGCCCGATATTGCCTTCAAAAGCACGCTGCTCCTCGCCGCCGATATCGAGCGTGTAGTTCTCCGTCGCGAAGGCGTGGCGTTCTCGCTGATGCCCGCGACAATGCCGCCGCCGAACTCGTTCCGCCCGGATCGCTGCCGCCAAGAATAAGCGCTCGCCAGCGGCGGATAGTCGTGCAACAATGATTGCTACGCCTAGGGGGCATCGGCATCCGAAGCGGTAAATCACGCGAAGCCCCGGCCCCGCTCGGCCAGACGCGCTTATTCGGTGTCCCCCAAATCGAAGGGAGGAGGCGCCATGCCGACGATCAAGGCCAACAACATCACTATCAACTATGAGCAGCAGGGCACCGGCGAGCCGCTGCTGCTGATCCCCTACCTTGCTGCCGACAATGCATGCTATGCCTTTCAGGTCGCGGACTATGCTAAGCAATTCACCTGTATCTCTCTCGACCCGCGCGGCGCTGGCGAAAGCGACAAGCCGGCCGGGACCTATTCGACCGAGCTCTTTGCAGACGATATTGCTGCCTTCATTGCCGCCATCGGGTTGGATCGCGTCCACGTCGCCGGGCTATCGTTGGGGGCGGCTATCGGCATGTGGCTCGCCGCCAAACATCCCGCGCGGGTGAAATCGTTGTCGCTCCACAGCGCATGGGCGAAATCCGACGCCTACCTCGAGATTGTAGTCCGAGGCTGGCAGTCAATGGCCAAGGGCCTTGGCAGCGTAACCGAAATGATCATCCAAGGCATCTTTCCCTGGTGCTTCACGCCCGAGCTCTATGCCGCAAAGCCCGAACATATCGAGGCACTCGCGTCGTTCGTACGCGGCCGACCGGCCCAGCCGCTTGCCGCCTTCCTGCAACAATCCGAGGCGGTCATCGCCCACGATGCCGCGGCTCAGCTCGCCAAGATCAAGGCGCCGACCCAGATCACCTTCGGCCGGTACGATCTCGTCACCGGAGCCCGCTTCGCGGACACGATGAAGGGCGGCATCGCCAAGAGCGAACTGATAGTGTTCGAAGACTGTTCCCATGCCCCGATCTACGAAAATGTCGCTGAGTTTAACGCGAAGACACTGGCCTTCCTGGGCCGACAGGCGGGATAAAGCCCGACCCTCGGCTGTCCCCTAGGCCATCCGAAAGGAGAGGTTTTTCTTGGGCGCGGGGCGTGCCATGCGCCCGCCCAATGTCCAAAGCGCTGCGGGGTCAACATCTGACATCAATTGCTTTCAACTCAGCCGTTTTGCGCCAGAAGCAGTTGTCGAAGACAGGGGGACAAGCTCTAATGAAATCTCATCTACATCAACGCCGATCCGGCTTCTCCTTGCCGGTGCATTTAGAATGAGGTGATTTCACCCACTCGCTCAACAAGATGCGCACGCGAGGGTGCAGGGTCAAACCGATCGGCGAAATATTGCGTTTCGTTGACCACCAGTCCTTCGCGGAATTCCATGATGCTCACCGCGTAAGATGGTATGCCGTCATAGGTAAGTTCGAATTCAGTGACCCAGAGATCGCCGCTGCCGATAATTCGCCGGACCGTAAAATGCTTCTTGTTTGGCTGGACGAATCGGCTCTCTTGAATGTTGTGCCGGCCGCGGATCCGCTCACCCGATTGCGGATAATAAAGCACAGCATCCTCGCGGTAGATTTCATGTTCGACCTTGAAATCGCTCGCGTCCGAAGCATCCCAATGGCGCTCCAGCGCCATCAGCACGGTTCGATCATCCATCTCAATCTCCCACCTACGCTTCCGGCTATCATTTCGGAACCACTGAATTCACTGTGCTGTACGCAATTTTGAAACGTAGGGCGCTATTACCGATCGCGCCAGTTGTGTGTCGCCTCATGATGCGGGCGATTGCAGTTTGATGTAAGGATACGCCTGTGGGGAGCCCCCGACAATGTGCGGATTTCGTCGGCCAGTGGCGCGAAAAACTTCTCGCCTCGATTTGGACAGGTGGCCTAACCGAATGTCCCCTTGGCCAATAGGGTCAGCTCTTTGGTGCAAAGCCTTGTTCGGCCATATACCCTCGAAATGTAATGTCAGAGTAGGCAGCGCCGGCAATCCACAGCCTGCCGGCCGCTGCCATGATCTGCGCAGCAGCGAGCGGTAGCTTCCTCTCATCGTAAACATTGTAAAGCCTGCCGGCTAATTCACGCTAAGATACCGACCATCCGCCATCAACCAGCAAATTCAGTCCCGTAATGAGGGAGGCTGCTGGCGATGCCAGAAATACAACAGCACCCACAACATCATCAGTTTCCCCGATCCGGCCCAAGGGAATATGTCCGAGGGTCCTGTCGTAAAAGTCTTTATCAGCCAGCGCAGGTCTCGTTCCATCGGTCCATATGAAAGTCGGGGCAACGGTGTTGACGGTGATGCCGTGCTGCGCCCATTCAGCTGCAAGACAGCGCATCAGGTGATTTATGGCGGCCTTGCTCATGCAGTAAATTGCCTCGCCGCGAAGCGTCACCGTACCAGCTTGGGAGCTTATGCTTATTATACGGCCCGCCTTCTGTGCAATCATTTGCCGGGCGACGGTCTGGGTCACCAGAAACGTGCCCTTGATGTTGACCTGCAGTATCTCGTCCACGTCTGCCTCTGTGACACGCTCAGCAAGATCACCGGGTGCGACGCCGACATTGTTCACCAGAACATCAATCCGTCCAAAGGTCTCAATCGCCTCGGCGACGGAAGTCTCGATTTCACCGCGTTTCGAAATATCCAGTCGGACGGGAAGGACTTTTCTTCCCATGCCTTCTATTTCCTCAATTAGTTCCATGGACATAGCAACGTCACGCAAACCCAGAACAATGTCGGAGCCTGCTGCAGCGCATGCAAGAGCGCATGCTCGGCCTATCCCGCGTGACGCACCTGTCACCAACGTCACTTTTCCTGCAAGACCGAAATCAGGTGCGTGTTTGATCTGGTTATCCACGATA
>NZ_JBBNAN010000088.1:0-19626 GCF_037994405.1 Phyllobacterium sp. | reverse complement strand
GCTCATTGCTGCCCTTGAAGAAGAACCGCTGACTACCGCCCTTGAAGGAGAGCATAAAGTTTTGTGGGGCGGTCTAGGGCCTGTTGAGATTCATCGGGAGTTTATGACTGCGGCGCAAGCGTAGATCATTGCGGAGAAGTTTCTATCCGTTTTGTCGCTTCGCATGGCGATGGCCTTGAACTCTTTGAGCTTGCAGAAGAAGTTCTCGATCAGGTGTCGCCATTTATAGACCTCTCGGTCGATCTCGATGGGGTGTTTGCGTTGCGGGCGCTGTGAGATGACGATCTGCGCCCCGCGTTCATTCATTTCCTCGATGATCCAGTTGGCGTCGAAAGCCTTGTCGGCGAGGATCGCATCGAAATCGATGCCTTCGATCAGGGGAGCCACGCCAATCGTATCGTAACGCTGGCCGGGCAGGAGGTGAAAACGCACAAGGTTTCCAAGGGCATCGGTCAAGGCGAGGATCTTGGTTGTCCATCCGCCTTTCGATTTTCCGATTGCCTGATTTTGAGTCCCCCTTTTGCGCCGTGTCCGTGGCGGTGGACTGGAACAATCGTCGCGTCGATCATGGCATACTCCATGTCCGGATCATCCGAGACCGCATCGAATAGTTTCTCGAACACGCCCTTCCTCGACCAGTCGTCGAAGCGTTTGAAGACCGTATTCCAGTTGCCGAAGCCTTCCGGCAAATCCCGCCAGGGGCTGTTGGTGCGTGCTTTCCAAAGAACCGCCTCAAGAAAGAGGCGGTTATCGCCGCCACTGCGGCCGGGATCGCTGGCCTTGCCAAGGCAATGGGGAGCCATCTTCTCCCACTGGGCGTCCGTCAAGACAGTCCGAATCATCTTCAAGCTCCTCAAAAGGAGCTTGAATCACAAAGCCGAAACAGCCGAAACCCTGAATCTCAACAGACCCTAGAGTCCAGAGCTTGTTGCGCCTGTCTGTCAAGCCCGCGGATAGAGCTGCGGAAATAGATGTTTCAAACCGCAGGGAGGCGTTGCCTTATTGGGCGTACCGGACACAAAACGCCATGAACGAGGTCGGCGGGTCTCCACCGATCGGTGCGTTCGGGGATGCTGGCCGATCTATTAGCCGATGCTCAGGCCAATCGTTTCCAACCTCGTCTTGAAGGGTCTAAGACAGGTGAGCCAAGGCTTGAGTAGGCTGATTACTATTGATGTCCGCGTCAGAAAAGCACGCTTTGCGGACCGACCCACTACGCTTGCAGGGTTCATTCAATCTCCGGTTTTGATCTCCTGTTAAGAAGAAGTTTGAACACCCTGAGCCAAAAGTGAAAATCGTCTTCTCGACCTTCGTGTTGGGCAGAAAACGCGCACCATGCTGCGGCCAAGGGTGCTTTTGAGCCATAAAGTGAGATCGCAGCGTTTGTCGCTGCGTATGGAGCAAGACTGTTCAGTTCTTCGTCGACTACCAGACTAGAGAAACCATTTTTTCCATTCCTACGATTAAGCATACCGAAGCTCCTGCGAGGCTGTCCGGCGCAGGGCGGAATTGTTGGCCGGACGTTGAAACTCACAAGTGAGCCACGATTGGGGGTAAAAACGCTCCAATTGATCTCGTGTCGTCCCTGGCAAAGGTCTAGGAATGCACAAATCTCTCAGGCTCTCCCAGCTTCTTCCGAATTTATTATGTTGCATCATTGCGTTTTGGTCAACAATGATATGATGAGGATCAGGGAAAGTTACCCTTATTTATTATCGACTTATAGATTGATTTGCTCGCCATACAATTCCTGGTTTATCTCAATGTTCAGTTTTGTTGCAACATACAATTGCTTCGCATATCATCTGACCCAGACATCCTGCTTGAGAGGAATATCAATGAAGCCGCTCGTTCTCATATGCTCGCAGGAGGCAGGTTCATATCTGATCCTTAGCCACATCCTTAAGGTTGATGGATTTGATGTTGCCCTCGTGGGAGATGCTGACGAAGCAATTGAGAGCGTCTCAAGCACTCCCGTGCGTGCAATCATACTTGACTGCAGGCCGGATTTTCATGCGGCGCCGTTGATCTGCGCACGCCTCAAGAGCGAAGATATTACCAAAGTCGTACCGGTTGTCGCCACCGTCACCACAGGTTGTGACCAGCAGAACCTTGATCTTTTGAAGGCTGGCGTCGACCAGAGTTTTGTCTGCCCGTATGCACCCGATAGCCTTCTTGCTTATCTAAACGTGTTGGTGGGACCGAAAATCGAACTCTCCCCAGGCAATAAAATCACCGATGACACACTATCTGTCGGCAAACTCAGACTGTTTACAAAAGCATATCGCGCGGAATTTGACGGCGTCGACATTCCACTTCGATTAATACAGTTCAGACTGCTATGCGTAATGGTCCTGGAGCCGGGGCGCGTATTCAGTCGAGACGAGCTCATCGCTACGGTTTGGCCAGATAATGTTCATGTCGAACCCAGAACCGTCGACGTTCATATCGGACGTCTGCGTCAGAAGCTGAAGGTTATTACTGGTCAGAATTTGATCCGAACCGTTCGCTCGGCCGGGTATGCGTTCGAAAAGCCGGAGGCAAGCTGACCTTTTAGGATATTTGTTTGAACTTGGCGTACGTCAATTTTCGCGAAGCGCTGAATATAAGCCATCATCCGTTCATATTTGAACCATGTGCGACACCCAAGTGAAATCAGGTTCCGTCTGTCGCGAATAATTCTTCAAGACTTCTCCTCGCCATCGTTGAGTCTCTTGCAACCCGGATCAATGGTTGCACGGCAGTCCGGACAATTGTCCGGCATAGCCAGACCACCATGCGGCCGAACCGTCGAAGGCCCGCCTAAACCAACAATGCGAGGAAACATGTCCGACTTTTCCGCTGTGACGAAAATACCTGCCGCAGGGGAACGGCGGCGCAATACTAAAGACCTTATTAAGCGAGCCTGGCCACATTTCAGAAGCGCACACCTGGAAGGGTTGATGGCTGTCTACGGCCGGCCGCTTTCGGGACGTGCTGTGGAACTTCATACTGCTGGCAATGGCCGACTGCAGATTGTCGATTTCGTCCGCTGTTCCTATCTTGGCCTTGATAATCACCCCGCAATAATCGCAGGCGCCATAAGTGCTATCGAGAGCTACGGTACACTGCATTGGTCCTGTGCACGGACCCGCCTTAATTTTACGCTGATCGGCGAACTGGAAGAGGCACTTTCCGACCTGTTCGCGGCAAGCGTCATCACCTATTCGAGTGTGCTTGCTGCAAATATGGGAGCTTTGCCCCTTCTGGCCTCGGGACATCTGACCAACGGAAAAAAGCCTTTAATGGTCTTCGACAGGCACGCGCATGCAACGCTTGCCTTTCACAAGGCAACTATCGGCGAAGAGACGGAAGTCATCACCATAGGTCACAACGATATGGAAGCCCTTGAAACCATCTGTCGTAGACAGAGCAGCGTCGTTTATGTCTGTGACGGCGTCTATTCAATGGGTGGTTGCGCACCGATGAGCGATCTCATCTCGCTGCAGGAACGCTATGGCCTATTTCTGTATGTTGACGATGCGCACGGTATATCAATATCCGGCAGAACGGGGCAGGGACATGTACGTGCACAAATCCCTGGCCCGCTCGGTGAACGCACCATTATCGCTGCATCGCTCGGCAAAGGCTTTGGCGCATCCGGTGGTATGATTATGCTTGGTACCGCGCGGCAAGTTGAAGTGTTTCGTAATTTCGCAGTAGCCCATGCCTTTTCAGCTTCGCCCAATGTCGCCGCAATCGGAGCTGCCTTGGCCTCAGCTGCATTGCATCGAACGCCGAAACTCGCTGCACGGCAAGATACGCTACAGTCCCGGATTGCGTTGTTTGACACACTCGTCGCCACCGAACAGTCCGGAACACCGTTGCCTATCCGCATTATCAATATCGGCGATGAACTGGAGACAATTGGTGCGGCGAGAGCGGTTCTGGACAAGGGATTTTATACATCTGCGGTTTTCTTCCCGACTGTTGCCAAAGGAAGGGCTGGGTTGCGGATCTGCCCGACAGCAGGCCATACCGCAGACGACATAAGTGCATTGTGCGATGTGCTTCACAAAACGCTGCCCGAGCGTATTTGCCTGCTGTAATCCATGCACGTAAATGTTCAGGCCCAAATCATTCCAAAACGGCCTTCCTATAGAAGTGCAGGCAAACCGCTTGCTAGGCTAAGCCGGCCGTATTTGTACCCCGTGGAGAATAGCCATGCTTTTGGAGACCGAGCGGCTGGTGCTGCGTCCACTCAAGGACATTGATGCAAGTGAACTTTACAGGCTCCATACCGATCCGCTTGTCGTTCGTCTTACAACCTGTGGATTGGCAATGACCCGCGCACAATCAGATGAAAGACTGTTGCTTTATTTGCGTGAGTGGCGGGAGTTTGGGTTTGGATTTTTTATGGTGTACGAGAAGCAAGACAATGGCTCCCTATGCTTTTGTGGCCGCTGCGGACTGCGCGATTTCAATGGCAATAGTCCGGAACTCGGCTATTGCTTCTTCGAATTGTCATCGGGTCGTGGTCTGGCGACAGAAGCAGCCCGCAAGGTTATTTGCGATGCCGCGGCACGCCTTGGACTTGAAAAACTCGTCGCGCTTGTGCGTCCCGCCAACCTTGCCTCGCAACGCGTGATGGACAAGCTTGGTTTCACCTATCTGCATATAATGAATCATCGCAATGCGGCGTACCGATATTATGAGCGCGACCTTGCGCCTTTGACGGTGATGCAAAATTCGTTCCCGCTTTTCCAAAGACGCGCATTTTGATTGGAGGTTCTCCCAACTCATGCTCGGGCCAGAAACGCGCTTTGCTGTATGCGAGCATACCCTTACTGTAATAACCCACCCCCGGGCTGCGGACCAAGAGCGGTACGGTGCCCGCGCCAAAATTCAGTTTAAAATGGTAGCCCGATTTGACGACGAAAAAATCACGTGAAGCAAGGTCAATCCCCTGACTGGTGAAAACGGCCGGATCGTGACTGAATGCTGCTTTTGTCGTGACCACCAGTGCGATGCGATCCTCAATCTCAATGACGGCGGTCGGCCCCATGCTAGCTGGTTCGCCGCCTTGAAACGGCCCTGAAAGGACAAAATCACCGTCGCTCAGATGGACGACCTTGCCGGTAATCGTGAGCGGCTGGAAACCTGGCGTTATCCGTCCACCGACAGCAAGTTCAATGGAATTGCCCTTGCCGGCCAGCCAGGCGGTCTTGACACTTTCTGGGTCGGTAATCGGGATGGCGCCACGTAATTGATCGCTTCGCTTGAGAGCTGTGGCCAAAATTGCCGTACTGTCACCCGGTGCGCCGGCCAATACGCGATCTCCCATATCGGCAAGGATGAAGGGACGCGCTGCTGGTACCTGTGCGACTTTCGTCAACGCTTCTTCAATGGTGAGGAGATCGTCCTTGAAACGGGCTCGCTCCCGCCAAAAGGCGCATGCAAGAGGCAGTGCGACCTCGCCGCTCGTGCTGTTACCGTTTGCGAGCACCACAACTGCCTGGCCGATATCCACATCGTCTACATAGCGAAAGACATTAAATAGCGAAATATCCCAGACGGCACCATCAGCTTCAGCCATTTGTCGCGCCGCTTCGTGAATGTCGAAAAGTGGTCCTTGTGCCGTCTCGGCGGCACCCGGAAGGATCATCGGAACTTTGGCCATTGTGGTTACTGGGCGCAGTTGCCCGTTAAGGATTGCATATAGGCACTCCGCCACCTTATAGCCGCACTCAATGACGTCAGAGTGAGGATTCTCTTTGCACGCTATGCAGACCTCGACGGCCTCGAGCATTGCATCTGACACATGGGCATGCAGATCAAGACCGATTCCGATAGGCACGTCATCCCCCGCCACCGCACGAATACTCTGTAATAAGTCCCCTTCTGCATCATTGTGTTGGGTGGTGCCCATCGCGCCATGCAACTCCAGCGCGATCGCATCCGGCCTGTAGAGTGCCACATCCGCCAAAAGCCTCGATTTGACAGCTTCATAGAATGCCTGCTCCACCAGTCCGCTTGGCGGTGCAGTTACCGAAAGGCTCGGTATAATCTGACAGCCCATATCTTGCAGTCGAGCGATTATGCCACCTAAGGTTGAACCGGACGACGCGGCCGTGCGTAGCAGAACGTCGCCCTCGCACACTTGGAAATCTGTGGCCTGCGTTGTCCGGGGGTTGAAGCCGTTCGACTCGTGCCAGATCCTGGCGACCAGCACGCGTGGTGGAGTTTTTCTCATGTTTCTTGCTCCCATATTGTCGTTGCAGCTAGTCATTGAATCCAGGCATTCCAACGCTCAAGCATGAGAGCTGCATTGTCATTGATCCACTTAGCGTCTGGAACGATTGCGTAGTCTTTGATGTCCTGTGCGCTTGGCATGGCCGACCGCACTTCTTTCGACATGAGCCCGAGCGCTGCGCTGCTTGGCGGCGTACAGGAGAGTTCCTCACATACTTTCGCCTGCACGTCGGGAGAGTTGAGCCAGAAGGCCAAAAGCTTCAGTGCGTGTTCTCTGTTGACGGCATTCTTGATGAGCGCGACGCGATCACCGACAAGAAATGAAGCCTTGTAGGACCATGCGACCGGTTGTCCCTCGCTTTGCAGGGCCTTGGCACGCGTCAACCAGATTTGCCCGATATCGTAGTCACCATTGCGGAAACCCTGAACGCTCTGATCGCCGCTCTTCCACCACAGTGAGACTGCGGGCCGAATTTCATCAAGCTTTGCCAGAGCGCGATCGATGTCGAGTGGGAACAGATCATTGCGCGCAACCCCATCGGCAAGAAGAGCCGCTGCGAGAACCCGCCACGGGTCATCAAAATTGGGAAAGGTCCGGCCACCGGGATAATTTTGAGTATCCCACATGTCGGACCACGTTGCCGGTGGCTTGTCAAAAACATTGGTCCTATAGGCAAGGAGTGTTGCCGTTGACAACAATCGGACGCCCGCGGCCGAGCAAGCGTCATCGGCAAGGTCCGGCCGGCCGGCAAACTGCCGGCAGAATTCACTCAAATCCTCAGCATAGTCGCGATGTTCCGGAGCGCTCGCCTGGATGTCACCTTGCAAATAGAGGTCCCAGCTTACATTGCCGGTCTTCACCATAGCTGCCGCCTTGGCGCGCATTTGTGCATTGGTGCCCGCAACGGTGATAACCTTTATGCCGGTCTGGCTTGTAAAAGGATCGAACCAGGCTTCGCGTAATGCACGTTCGTAGGCGCCGCCTGTCGTCGCAATAACAAGGTGATCGTCGTCCGCGGCAGTGCTTTTCTCTGGGACAATTGTCGTGATGCAGATGCTAAAGGCTATGAAGTGCCCGATATGGCGAAAATACCGTTTCAGCTTTCGTGTCATTGGCAAGTCTCCTCAGATTGGCAGGACGGGGGATCGACCGTGCCGTCCTCTAAAGCTCACGCCTGCATTTGACGTGTTGGATCGTCGCCATCAGTAACAGCGAGATTGCGACGAGGATCGTTGAGACGGCCGCAATGACCGGCGTTAGATTGAAATCGATATCCTCGAACATTTTTCGGCTGATCGATTTGCCGCCGGTATCGGAAATGAAGAAGGCGACTGTCGCTTCGTCGAACGATGCTAGAAAGGCAAAGACCGCACCGATTGCCACGCCAGGTGCAATATTGGGAAGAACGACGTAAACGAAGCACCGCGTTCGGCTCGCACCACAATTGAGGGCGGCCAGTTCGAGGGTGAAATCAAAACGCTGGAGTGCAGCCATCACAGTCAAAAGGACATAGGGGACCGCGAGCACTGTATGAGCGATCAAAAATCCGAAGAAATTCCCCGTCAGCTGCAACGGCGCGAAGACCAGATAGAGCGCTACGCCGAAGACGATGTGCGGGACGATCATCGGCGCAAGGCTTAGGGCGTGCAGCAGGTTCTTGCCCGGAAAGTTGCCGCGCACAAGTCCGATCGCCGCCAGGGTTCCGATGACTGTCGCTGACAGGGACGTCGCGACGGCAATCCTGAGGCTGAAAAATGTTGCGGCCATCCAGTCCGGATCGTTGAAATATTGCAGGTACCAGCGCAAGGTCAGACCCTGTGGCGGAAAGTCGATATAGGCGGCTGTGTTCAGCGAAATCGGAACGATGACAAGCGTGGGAAGGACGAGGAAGAAGAGAATAGCGCTAAGCACGAATCCTGCCACAACAGTCGCCAACGCTGAACGATACGGGCGGGCAAGTCGTGGCATTGAAGAGCGATCGACGAGTGGCTTCTGATTGATCGCATTCGGTTCAGCCGACATTGTCGAACCCCCTGTTGAACGAGAGCGTCTTGCGAAACACGAGGATCAGAACGAGCGTAACTGCCAGGAGTACCGTTGCCAGGGCGGCTGCAAATGGCCAGTCGAGCAGGACAGTCGCCTGTTGGCCTATTACTGTTGCCATCATCAGCGTTCCAGGACCGCCGACGAGCGCTGGAGTAATGTAAAAGCCGATAGCAAGAATGAAACACATGGTGCAGCCGGCAAAAACCCCCGGCAAACTCAAAGGCAATATTATACGCAGGAATGTACTGAAACGGTCGGCACCAAGATTTCGCGCCGCGCGGACATATTCGGCAGGGATTGCGCGCAGTGCTGCGAAGATCGGCAGGATCATGAACGGCATGAGAACATGTGTCATGGCCAGCATTACTGCGCCTTCCGTGTGGATAAGCTTCAATGGTGCAGGCGTAATGTCCAGCTCGCCAAAAATACGATTAACCACGCCATTTCTCTGCAGAAGTACGATCCAAGCGTAGGAGCGGACGAGAACAGGGGACCAGAGGGCTATGAAAACTGCTGCCGCCGCAATTGTATTGATCCGGCTCTTAGGCAACGTCATGGCGTAGGCAACCGGGAAACCCGCTAGCAAGCTTGCTGCCGTCACCACCAAGCCAATTTTGACGGTCCGCACTATCACATCAAGGTAAAGTGGCTGTTCGAAAATCCGGCGGTAGGATGAGAAATCAAGGTCAGGATTGAAAAGGCTTAGCTTGATAAGCAAGCCGATCGGATAGAGGAAACCGGCCAGCAGGAGGAGCAGAAGGGGGAAGATGAGTGTCAGAGACAATGCTGGCGAGTAATGGCGAGCAGAAACGCCCATGTCATTGACCTCCCTGGCCGGGAAAAATATGGATGGCAGCCGTCTGCGCACGAATGCCCACTTCATCGCCCGCGTCGGCAACCGGCATCTCACCGGTTGCGGCAATCTTTATCTGCACAAGCGGATTGCCTCGCGACTTGATACGCACGAGGAAAAGCTGAAAAGAGCCGACGAATATCCGTGCTTCGACGCGTCCTGGAATTGCCCCGTTCGATCCGGCTTGAACCAGTGACATTCGCTCTGGTCTGATCGCAAGACGCACCGCCATTCCGGCCTTGATCTTTGCCTGGTCGATTGGACCGGGAAGAGGCGTCTTGAGCGTCAGGCCTTCTGCAAGCAGCACCACACCTTCGCCGCCTTCGCTACCGAGATAATCGCAATCGATAAAGTTCATCCTTCCGATGAAATCGGCAACGAAGGGCGAGACGGGGCTTTGATAGATATCAGTAGGTCGGCCGATCTGGACCAGATTGCCGTTTGCCATCACCGCTATACGGTCTGACATCGTCAAAGCCTCATCCTGATCATGAGTCACATAAATAACCGTAGCTCCTAGCTTGCTTTGAAGGCGTTTGATCTCAAACTGCATTGCCTCGCGCAGGTTCTTGTCGAGGGCGCCAAGTGGCTCGTCCATCAACAGGACCGGAGGCTCGAAAACCAGGGCTCGTGCGACCGCAACACGCTGCTGCTGGCCTCCTGACAACTGATCGGGATAACGGTCCTCATAGGCGCCAAGCTGCACAAGTTCGAGCGCGCCTTTCACCCGGTCCCTCGTCGGGGCACGCCCGATACCGCGCATGCGCAGAGGGAACGCCACATTCTGCCCAACTGTCATATGGGGAAACAGAGCATATCTTTGGAAAACCAAACCAATGTTTCGGCGGTTCGGCGCCTGCGGGGTAATATCACGCCCACCGATGGCAATTTGGCCGGCACACGGGCTTTCAAAACCGGCGATCATGGTCAACAGCGTGGTCTTGCCAGACCCGGATGGCCCTAGGATTGAAACGAATTCGCCAGCGTCGATGTCGATGGAAACATCGTTCACCGCCAGGTTTTCCTTGTAGCGTTTCCTAATGCCCTTGAGGGTAAGTGCCTGACCAATCAATTTTGTCTCCTCTCTTGGCGATGAGCCCAGGGGTTCCCCGGGCAGTAGGTTTGTCGTTTCTGACGCGCGCGGTCGGGCGTTTCCAACTGTGCGTGAGCAGGCCGGAGGCACGGCTCAATTGAACGCGCGCACTTTTTTTAATTTCCCCGCCGAACTAGGGGACGGCAGGTGCCGGAAGTGTTATAAGTGATGTCACAGAAAGTTTGCATCAGCTTCATAGTTCATTTTGATGCAACAAAAATTTCGCAATGTCAACGTGAGAGGAGGTGGTTAAATGCCAGCTGTGGAAAGAGACGCGCATGACGCTGGAAAGCAGTCTGCACGGTTGGGCGATATTGCCTATGAAAAAATGAAGGAGCGCTTGATCCGGGGGACCTTCGGTCCGGGAGACAAGCTGACCGTACGAGCACTGGCCGAAACGCTTGGCGTAAGCTCAACGCCGGCAAGGGATGCCATCAACAGGCTCACATATGAAGGGGCGCTTGTCTATGCTGGGCCCAAGACCGTTATCGTACCGTTCATAAGCCCGCAAGACCTTGAAGAAATTACATTAATGCGTCTGGCGCTGGAGGGACTTGCAGCTGATAGGGCGGCCGCTAACGCCACTTCGGAGGTTGTGTTGGAGCTCGAAAAGCTGCAATCACAGATCAATGATGCGCTTGATAGTGCGCGGTTCACGGATGCATTGTGGTGGAACAAGGAGTTCCATTTTTCCATCTATCGCCTCTCGGGGATGCCTCATCTTCTGACCATGATCGAAACGCTTTGGTTGAGGATCGGTGCTTCCTTCAATGACCTATATCCGGAATTTGCTGAAAAGAAATATGGGGTCCACAATCACCTGGCTGCAATCGAAGGATTGGCTGAACGCGACGGGGCGAGTGTGCGCGCGGCAATTGAAAGCGATATCCGCGATGGACATCGCCGTCTAAAAAAAGCAAATCGCGAGCGGTCAGCAAAGTAAATGCCATCCCAAGGCGCTTTTTTGTTGCGTCAATTTCACATTTGTGTTTTTTGTTGCAACAAAATGATGACGGGGGTGTTATATTCCCCTATAGCCTTTGGTTATGGAACACATGGCAAAGACCTTGCACCAGGTGGCTTCGGCAAGATCCGCATTGCTATTTGAACGTGGCAAGCGTGTATTTCCCGACGGGACAACGCGCGTGACGGTGGAACGCGATCCCAACCCTCTTTATATTGCGCGCGGCGAAGGGGCCTATCTCGTCGACGTTGACGGCAATCGGCTGCTTGATCTCAACAATAATTTTACGACCCTTATTCATGGCCACGGCTTTCAGCCTGTTGTGCGGGCCGTGGGTACGTTGCTGAAAAGCGGGACGTGTTTTGCAAACCCGACGGAACATGAAATTGCTCTTGCCGAACTGTTGACGCAGCGAATTCCGACGATCGAAAGCATTCGCTTCGTCAATAGCGGGTCAGAGGCAGTCATGTTTGCTATCAAGGCCGCGCGGGCCTTCACTGGAAAACCGGCTATCGCCCGAATCGAGGGAGCTTTTCACGGCGCTTATGATTGGGCCGAAACAGGACAAAGCGGAACGCCCGATACATGGGGCGCACCGGACAATCCACGACCGGTCGCCCTTTACAAGGGTGTGCCTGAATCAGTAGCCAATGACGTTATCGTGCTGCGTTTCAACGATATCGAAGCCGCAGAACGACGGATAACGGCGGCGGCCGAGAAATTGTCGTGCATCATCATTGACCCGATGCCAAGCCGGGCAGGGCTGATCGCGGCTCGGACAGGTTTTTTCGACGCTCTCGCTACGCTCGCGAAAAGGCATGGAATTCTTATCCTCGCCGACGAAGTGCTCAACCTGCGCCAAGGATATCGAGGGGCAAGTGCTCGGTACGGCATTGTTCCCGATCTTATGGCAATGGGAAAGATAATCGGCGGGGGATTCCCCATTGGCGCTATAGGTGGCCGGGCCGAGGTCATGCAGGTATTCAGCATTGCAAACGGCAAACCGGCATTGCCGCAGGGTGGAACTTTTTCCGCCAACCCGGTCTCGATGGTTGCCGGGCGTGTCGCGATGGAGGCTATGAGCGAAGGAGCCTTCGCGCGCCTCGAAATTATGGGCGTGCGACTCCGAAGTGAACTGGATGCCGTCATCGGCCGTTTTGATGCGCCATTCTCTGTGACAGGGGCCGCATCACTGTTTCGTATCCACCCGAAAGGCAGACCGCCACAAGATTTTCGGGACGCCTATGCCGATCGGGCCGAAACCGCCGTGATGGATCGGATGTGCCGGCACTTTCTTGAAAGCGGCATCGTCCTGCCTAAAGGAGCTGCTGCATGTCTTTCAACAGCCATGGTGGACGAAGACATCAATAAGATTATCGCTGCGTTTGCGAGTTTTCTGGACACCACCAAAGGGGATGGGAAAACCTAATGAATAGTCACAGTTTATCCGACACTGTCGCCGGCCGAATTGCCCGGGCACTGCGCCGGCATGGGGTAGAAGTTATATTTGCGCAAAGCCTTCCATCGGCCGTTATCCTAGCCGCCGAAGCAATCGGCATTCGCCAGATTGCCTATCGCCAGGAAAATATGGGCGGCGCGATGGCTGATGGATATGCTCGGCGTTCCGGTAAGATTGGTGTTGTCGCAGCCCAGAATGGACCGGCCGCGACCCTTCTGGTGCCGCCTCTGGCTGAAGCGCTCAAGGCCAGCATTCCAATTGTCGCCCTCGTTCAGGATGTTGAACGCAACCAGACGGACCGCAATGCGTTTCAGGAGCTCGATCAACTTGCTCTGTTCCAGTCCTGCACCAAATGGGTTCGAAAAATTGGTGTGGCTGAGCGCATTGAAGACTATATCGACGCAGCATTTACTGTAGCAGGATCCGGGCGCCCTGGTCCTGTAGCTCTTATTCTTCCCGTAGACTTGCTTCGCGAAGTGGCGCCGGCGCCCATCGCTGTTCGCGAGGCAACTCTTGGTCACTGGCCACTTGATCGCTCGCGTCCGGCAGACAAAGAGATCGCCAAGGCTGCCTTACTGCTGGCAAAGGCACGCAGCCCGATCATCATTGCAGGAGGCGGAATTCACGGCAGCGGAGCCGCGCGGGAATTGGCAATGCTTCAGGAAGATGCCTCTCTTGCGGTCTTTACAACCAACATGGGCAAGGGAGCGGTCAATGAATTTCACCCATTATCGGCAGGCGTTCTTGGGTCGCTCGTTGGTCCCCGCTCGCTCGGCCACCACTCCGTTTCGCTCGTTCAGGAAGCAGACGTTGTGCTGCTTGTGGGCACCAGAACCAACCAGAATGGTACCGATAGTTGGCGACAGATTTCTGGTAACGCCAAAATCATTCATATTGACGTTGACCCCGTTGAGATCGGCCGGACCTATGAAGGCTTGCGCCTGGTAGGGGATGCCGCTGAAACGCTAAGGGCGTTGCGCGATGCTCTCGTTGATGGCGACCTTTCCGTGCGCGTGGCGACGCGCCAGCCTCTTGAAAATCGAATTACCGGTTTCTGGAGCCGCTTCGATGCCGACCGTCAGGACTTTGCGATGTCTGACGCGACACCGATCCGGCCTGAAAGAATCATGGCTGAATTGCAGGTCGCCATGACTCCCGAGACGACAGTGGTTGCGGATGCCAGTTATTCTTCAATGTGGGTGGCCGGACAGTTGCGGGCCCTCTCATCAGGAATGCGCTTTTTGACACCGCGCGGTCTAGCTGGTCTTGGATGGGGGCTCCCGCTTGCATTGGGTGCCAAGGCGGCGCGTCCGGATAAGCCTGTCATCACCGTGGTCGGCGACGGCGGGTTTGCCCACAGCTGGGCGGAACTTGAGACGAGCAGGCGTATGAACCTTCCCGTAACTGTAGTCGTACTCAATAATGGCATCCTTGGATTTCAACGGGATGCGGAGACGGTTAAATTCGGTGCGTTCACTTCCGCCTGTCATCTCGGCGAGGTCGATCACGTAGCAATCGCAAAAGCTTGCGGATTCCACGCGTGTCGCATCAGTGATCCCGCACAGATTGCGCACCAGTTGCGGCGTGGACTTGTGGACAATGAGCCTCTGCTCATTGAAATAATGACCGATCCACGAGCGCATCCGCCTCTTTCGCTTTTCGCAGAAATGGACCGGCCCGAATGATGGAGATGAAACACGCGCGAATAGCGGTCGTGACGGGCGGCACCACCGGGATTGGCCTGGCTACTGCACGCCGTTTGTTGCGGTCGGGACACCATGTCGCCGTTTTCAGCCAACGAGCGGAGAATGTTGTGTCCGCACAACAAATGCTTGCCAGGGAATTTGAGCAAGGGCGCGTCCTTGCTCGCACCGTGGACATTGCTGCTCCTTCGGCAATCGAAGCATTTTTCTCCGAACTTGCGACCGTTTGGGGAACCCCTGATATCCTCGTTTGCAATGCCGGCGTATCGCCTAAAGGGCCAGATGGGGCTACTCATTTCTCTGACATAAGCCTGACTGAATGGAACGAGGTCTTGTCGGTGAATCTGACTGGTGCAATGCTTTGCTGTCAGGCAGCGGCACCGGGAATGATCGAAAAGCAATTTGGCCGGATTGTATTCATCGGGTCGGTTGCGGCGCGCGCAAGACCAAAGATTGCAGGTGCAAGTTACGTCGCTTCCAAGGCGGCACTCGGTGGGCTGGCCAGGTCCCTTATCACTGCTTACGCCCGGCATGGAATTACCGTCAATCTCGTTGCCCCTGGAAGAATTCTCACAAATATGACGGGAGATCATAGCAGTGCTGTCAATCAGCAGGCCTTGGGGAGCATTCCGGCGGGTCGGCTTGGCGACCCGGACGATGTCGCATCCGTGATCCAGTTTCTGGTTTCAAAAGATGCAGGATTCG
This sequence comes from Phyllobacterium sp., assembly GCF_037994405.1. Taxonomy (GTDB): domain Bacteria; phylum Pseudomonadota; class Alphaproteobacteria; order Rhizobiales; family Rhizobiaceae; genus Phyllobacterium. The sequence goes on along the minus strand of NZ_JBBNAN010000088.1, from coordinate 4,571 downwards.
TCAATGGAGCAATCATCGACGTCAATGGAGGAGAGTATCTTCCTGCATGATCTGCTTGCTCCACTTGAGCGTGGTCGTGGCGCCGCTCCTGGTTTTGCGGCTGAAATCGATGCACGGGGAATAAGGCAATATCCTGCACGTCATTGCGGTACACATCATTGGACCGCGCCTGTTGAGAAAACGTTGGAGGAGAAAATGAAACCTCTCATCCTTCTGGTTTCGGAAGACCCGGAACTGTGTCTTTTGTTGCAGCATATCCTAGAGGCTGAAGGATATGCAGTCTGTCGTGCGAGTGGATCGGATGAAGTCACGCACCTTGTCTCATTGCAAAGGCCCCATGCCATTCTTCTCGATTGCGCGCCGAATAGCGTCAATCCAATGAAAATATGCGAGAAAATTAGATTGGCTCCAGAAACAAGAACGATTCCAATAGGCGCGCTGATTGGCTCAAACAATGGCGATCAGCACATCAGCTTATTGAAAGCCGGTATTGACGAAGGCATGATACGACCGCTGGTCCCCGCCAGGATGCTAAGCTTTCTGCAAAGGGATTCTGCTCGCGTGCCGAAGATCAACGAATTGGGTTCCTTGATGCCAGGCAAATCACTAGGCCGGCATAATATTGAAATGGATATCGAAGCCTACCGTATTTACTGCAACGGACATCATCTGGATTTGCCGCCGATCGGATTTCGCATGCTGCAGCATCTTCTTCGACATCCGGGGCGGATCCATAGCCGCAATGAATTAATCGCAACGGCATGGCGCAAGCCGGCTAGCGTTAGTCCACGAACGGTTGACGTACATATTGGCCGCCTCAGAAGATGCCTGACGTCTCTCGTAGGAGTCGAGGTCATACGGACCGTTCGCGCCGCAGGCTACACACTCGACAGCTCTGTCAGATATTCTGGTTGGTCCGAGGCATGACGAACGGGCGCGGGTGGCACATCGCGATCGTGGGAATCAAGCACTGTGCGAACGCTATCCCGCAGTGTCCCTAATTGTTTTTGGTTTCGACATGGATTTCAGGGCGCAATAGGGTTTTTACCCGGCGAGAAACACCTTGCCATTGGAAATGGATCGGCGTCGAATACTCCCAGGCAACTGGGAACCTGTGGAAAGTCGTTAACTTTTAAAGACTTGACGACTCACACAGACTCAGGTGAATTTACGCTCCAATCTCAGAAATTGGATTTAGAGCGTTTATGTTGTCTCCAACTGAAAAAGACCAGAGTCACCGTACCGGCAAGAAGGTGCGCTCTTTGACGCGTCTTGTTGAGGCGGATGCCGATCTGTTGAGCGCCCAGTTGCAGGAGTTGCGGTCGCGCGCCTTTCCGCCCACAGCGGTAAAGGAGCTGCGCAAATTCACTTCCGGTGAGGCCGCCAAACTGATCGGCATTACTGACGCCTATATACGGCATTTGTCGCTGGCCGGTGAGGGTCCCGAAGCCGAAAAGACCTCGGGCGGTCGCAGGCTTTATTCGCTCGACCAGGTTCATGAAATCCGCAATTACCTGGCGAAAGCCAAAAAGAGCTATCTGCCCGTTCGTCACGGCAATGAACATATGCAGGTGATTGCCGTCACCAATTTCAAAGGAGGCTCAGGCAAGACGACAACTGCAGCCCATGTCGCACAATATTTCGCCATGCGGGGCTACCGCACCCTCGCGATTGATCTTGATCCACAGGCTTCGCTGTCGGCCCTATTCGGTATCCAGCCGGAATTTGATCTTGAGGAAAACGATACGATCTATGGCGCCATCCGCTATGACGATCAGCAACGTCCTCTCGCCGACATTATCCGCAAGACCTATTTTGCCGGGCTCGATATTATTCCGGGCAATCTCGAACTGCAGGAATTCGAGCACGACACGCCGCGCATACTCGCTGAAAAACGGCGCGGCTCGGAACGCCTGTTTTTTTCGCGTATTGCCAGCGCTCTGTACACTGTGGATGATCGTTATGACGTCGTCGTCCTCGATTGCCCGCCATCGCTGGGTTTCCTGACCCTGTCGGCCTTGTGCGCAGCGCGCAGTGTTCTTGTCACTATTCATCCGCAAATGCTCGATGTCGCATCCATGTCGCAGTTCCTGCACATGACTGCGGGATTGCTTGATGTCGTGGAACAGGCGGGCGGCGATGCGGATTATGATTTCTTTCGCTATGTTATCACCCGTTACGAGCCGAGTGACGGTCCGCAGGGACAAATCGTTGGACTAATGAAGAGCCTGTTCGGCGAACGTGTTCTGACCAATGCCCTCCTAAAGTCCACGGCCATTGCTGACGCCGGGTTGACCAAGCAGACGCTATATGAAGTTGGCCGCGAATATTTCACCCGCGCTACCTATGACCGGGCAATCGAGGCGCTCGATGCGGTCAATTTTGAGATTGAAGGTCTGGTGCGAGAAGCATGGGGCAGGTCATCATGAATAAACGCAGAGATGCCTTGAAAGCCATGATGACGCCGATCAATGAGGCGTCGCAGACCGAGCACAGGCTGGCGAAGCCCGCACAAAAATCGGGCTCGCTGAAAGCCATGGGATTGTCGTTGCAAAGTCTCTCCGACGACGCGGACGAAGCGCAAGCTTTGCGCGAGAAGCTCGAATCCGGCGAACACGTGATCGAAATCGAGCCGGAATTGATTGATGCCTCTTTCATTCGTGATCGTCTCGACGATGTCGATACGGTGGATTTCGAGGAACTCAAATCCAGCATCCAAGAGCATGGGCAACAGGTACCAATCCTGGTGCGTCCCAATCCGCGCGATGAGAGCCGCTATCAGGTTGCCTATGGCCACCGCCGCATGGCCGCACTGAAAGCCATTGGCCGGCCCGTCAAGGCCATCGTCCGGAAGCTTTCTGATGAGGATTTAATCGTCGCGCAGGGCAAAGAAAATCTCGAGCGCAAGGACCTGTCGTTCATCGAGCGGGCGCTTTTTGCCGCCAGGCTTGAAGCCCATGGCATCGAGCGGCACGCTTTGATGGCGGCGTTGTCTGTGCATAAGGGCAACCTGTCCACCATGATTGCCGTTGCCAATTCTTTGCCGGAGGATTTGATCGAGGCGGTTGGCCCTGCGCCCAAGGTTGGTCGCCCGCGCTGGGAGCAGCTGTCGCAGCGATTGCAGGAGACCGCGGGGCACTGGAAAGAGCGCGTGGATATTGAACGATTCTTCCAGTTGGACAGCGATGCGCGTTTTGCGCTGCTCCTGAAAAGCCTGACGCCGAAGCAGAAGTCAGGGTCGTATATCTATCCGCTCAAATCGAAAGAGGGCCAGTCCTTCGCCAAGATCGAGCAGAATGACGGCAAGACTCGGGTTATCATCGATGAAGCGATGACCCCGGAATTCGGACATTATCTGATCGAGCATCTGCCGGATATCTACGCGGCATTTGTCCGCCATGAGAAGAGTGAACCGCGTTTAAGGCAAATCTAACAGGAGAAAGATCACAAAAGAAAAGGCCCCCGAAACAGCGTCCCGGAAGCCCTCTCAAAGTCTAAGCAGCTAGAGAATCGCATTTCCGAGAATCACTGTCAAGCGTTAGCGTCGTTTCGGCGAGCAGATTTCTTTTGCCTGATTGAAGGTGAAAGTTATGAACAGGGAAATGACAACGACGCCCTTTGGGCGGCGGCCGATGTCGCATGCTATGCTGGAAACGCAGGCGTCAGCGCGCAACTGTACGGCAATCCAAGTCGCCGACAAATGGAAATTGTTCCGTACGATCACCGAAGCGCGGCCGGCACTTGGCGTTTCTGATCGCACGCTCGCAGTGCTGCATGCGTTGCTCAGCTTCCACAAGCAGGCGGAGCTCGACAGCGAGTGCAATCTCATCGTTTTTCCGTCCAACCGGGAACTGTCGATGCGTGCCCATGGCATGGCACCGGTCACATTGCGCCGGCATCTCGCCGCCTTAGTCGAGGCTGGGCTTATCATCCGGCGGGACAGCCCGAACGGCAAACGCTACGTGCGGCGCGACCAGGAAGGCGAGGTCAGCTCCGCGTTCGGCTTCGATCTGATGCCCCTGGTGGCGCGGGCCGGGGAGCTCGAAGAGCTTGCTGCTGCTATCCGCGCTGAGGATCTGGCGAAGAGACTGCTGCGTGAGCGTGTCAGTTTGCATCGCCGCGATATCGCCAAGATGATTATTTTCGCTGAAGAGCAAGATCTGCACGGCCCCTGGGACGCAATCAGCGAACGTTTTATGCCGCTGGCACGGCCGCTTCTGCGCGGATTTGATAAGACCGGTCTCGAAGAGCTGGCTGCGGCACTGGACGATTTGCGTCTGGATGTAGAGAAGCTTTTGGAAATCCACGCTAATTTCAAGAAATCGAACGCCAGTGACGTTCAAATCGAACGGCACATACAGAATCAAAACCCAGACTCACCACTTGATATTGAACCCGGCTTTAGAAAAGACCAGGGGGCAAATGCCGAGACAAACTGGAGCGGGGTTTCAGAAATTGAACTTGGCGAGGAAATCGCAACCAATGCGAATGGTCACCTTAAGGGCAAATTACCGCCGAAAGCGTTTCCGCTGGCGTTAATTCTCAAAGCTTGCCCGGATATCGTTGATTAC
>NZ_JBBNAN010000087.1:0-20662 GCF_037994405.1 Phyllobacterium sp. | reverse complement strand
GCCTTTTACGCCGAGTGATCAGGGTCTATCCGGCAATTTTCGCAAGATCGCTCCGTAGTGGTACGGCGGAAGTTCAATGATCCCTGCCGTTCGAAACCCTGCCGGCTTGAGACGGCGCTGACGGCATCCGGAGCCATCCCCCGCGGCTCCCCCAGCACAGTCGTCTCTGGCCAAAGCGCGGCCCACCAATCCCGGTCAGGCATCGAGGTCGCCGGAAAAATCTCGCTCGCGGACATATGTGAATCCTGTTTTGCAGCTCGTGACGTATCATATGCTTTTGGCGGAGCATAACCCCCTGGAAGCGGTGCTAGGGTTGCAGTCGCTCCCTCAACCTCGGCACGGCGAAATCCAGAAACGCCCGCAGCTTCAGCGGTACGAGGCCCTGTGCGATATAGATGGCACTGACCGGCCATGATGGTGGTTCGAACGGCTCGAGAATGATCTGCAACTCGGCCGCAGCGATTGCGCGGGCGGCCTGATAGGACAACAGCCGCGTTACCCCCAGCTCCGCCACCGCCGCATCGACCGCCGCTTCCGCCGTTGTAACGCTCAAGCGCGACTGAACCGGTACAACGACCTCCTTCCGGCCGCGCATGAAGGTCCACACGCGCGGCGAGGTAAACCCTTCGAAAGTAATGCAGTCATGGCCGGCAAGCTCCTCGGGCCGCTGCGGCGTGCCGCACCGTGCGAGATAGGCGGGGCTCGCATAGGTTGCGCGACGGATCGACCCCACCTTGGTTGCAACCATGTTGCTGTCGGTCAGGTTGCCAATGCGGATCGCCAGATCGATATGGTCCTCCACGAGATTGACCTGACGATCGCTGAGACTGAGCCGGAGGTTGATCTCGCGATAGGCTTTCAGAAACTCGACCACGACCGGCAGCACGTGCAGACGCCCGAATACCACCGGCGCGGTGACCGTGAGTTCGCCTCGGGGCGCAATATACTCGCCCGCCGCGGCGCGTTCGGCCTCATCGACCTGTTCCAGGATCACTCTGCAGGCCTCGACATAGGCGCGCCCGGCATCCGTCAACGAGACGCGGCGGCTCGAGCGGATCAGCAGGCGCGTGTTCAGATGCGCTTCGAGATCGGCAACCTTCCTGCTCACCGTGGCGAGCGGCATGCCGAGCCGGCGCGAGGCGGCCGACAGGCTGCCTGTCTCGACGGCAGCAAGTAGAACGGTCATTGCATCGAGACGATCCATCCACCCTTCCATTTTTCGGGAGGAAACTTCCAATATCCCCTTCTACCGCGATTTCATGAAAGAAGCTATTTTCAAGGGCGTATCTTCTTTCACAAACCTCAGGGAACCGGTATGTCATCGGCACAGGCATTTTCCAGCGACGTCGCCTTCACGCCGACGGTCAAATCGGTCCAGTCCCGCAAGGGCTCGCGCGACGGCTATGCCAGCATGGAGCAGCGTGGCTCGTGGCGCACCGGCATCACCCCGGACCTCGCTCAGTTCATCCAGAGCCAGATCAGCGTATTTTTCGCCACCGCCAACAGCCAGGGCCAGCCCTATATCCAGCACCGGGGCGGCCCGGCGGGCTTCCTGCACGTGCTCGATGAACGGGTGATCGCCTTTGCGGATTTCGCCGGAAATCGCCAGTACATCACGCAAGGCAACCTCGCCGACAACGCCAAGGCCTATCTGTTCCTCATCGATTACCGCACGCGCCAGCGGGTGAAGCTTTGGGGCGAAGCGCGGGTGGTCGAAGGTGATGCCGACCTGATGGCAAAGCTGATGCCACAAAATTATCGCGCACGCCCGGAGCAGGTGATTCTTTTCAAGGTTTCTGCCTGGGACATGAACTGTCCGCAGCATATCCCGCTGCGATTCGATGCGGCTGAAGTAGAAGCAATCGTGGCCGAGCGCGACAAGCGCATCGAAGAACTGGAGGCCGAGATCGACCGGCTGCGTGCCGGTCAGCTCGGCCGTTAGGGCTGCTTCGTTACTTCTTGCGTTTGCGCTTCTGTTCGGCCGGCTTGCCATCAAACAGATCGCTGCCGGAATGATTCACAATCGAATCATCACCGGCGATTGGGGCCGGCACGGCCTTTGCTTCGGTCTTCGCCTTTCCAGCGCCAGCCGAAGCTGATTTCGGGTCATTGTCTTTCAATGCGAATTTGATCGCCATCACAAACTGCCTTTTCAAAAATGGATCTGAATTATCGCTCGCAATAAATCATCCTGTCGCAATGCCTAGCACGAAACTGCGAAGATGCCGCACGAATTCCGCGACACAAACCTCACTCCTGTGGCCTTCCTGCCACGGCGTGGAAATAGACGGTCCGCAGACGCAAAAGTAGCAACTTGTTAACCTTGGTTTCCTATTCAAATAGCGAGCCCATCGGGTAACTTCACACCATTCCGTTTGCAGGCATCATGCGTATCCCCAGAACAAATTTTCCAATTAAAACAGATGAATACGGGTTTGAGGACGAATTCGGAGACCAGCCGATTCGCACCGAGACACGGCAGGTAAGCCCTATGGCGGCAACCCAGGCTCCGTCACTGCTGAGTCGGCCTGCGCCGGCAGCCAGCACGAGCCCGCAATATGAGCCTGTGGTGGTCAGGCGGCCAGCCGTAGCGCCTGTCCAGAACAGGCCAGCGCCCGCAGCCGTTGGCCCTCAGCAAACGGCGCAGATAAACATTGACGAATCTTCGCTGCCGATCTCGAAGCGCATGTTCTCACTGTCCGAAAACGTCCGCTTCACGCGCACGCCTGACAGCGAGCTTATGAAAGGCAAGGAACCAGCAAGGCCAGAAGCACCGGCAAAGCCTGTCGTTACATCGCACATGCCTGCCCCTTCCCCAATACCTGTTCCGCGCGCACCAACCGCGCCGACGGCACCCGTCGTCCCCGTTGCAGCGCCGAAAGCCCCCGTTGCAATTCATACCAATCCTGTCATCTCGCGGCCGAGAACGCCGGCACCGGACAATTCGCCGTTCGCTTATGTCTCGGACTTCGCCTTCTTTGAGTCCATGGACCTTGCCATTGACGTCGCGCCGGTCGCCGTAGCTGCACCATCAAAGCCGAAGCCACAGTTCAGTCCGGATGAAATCACCGCACGGTTCCGCATCGTCGAATGCAAGAAGCTCCAGCCAGCCGATGAAACACCAAAACAGCAACTTTCCGCGCCGCCAATCGATCCGGCGCCGGTAGAATTGCCACAAGCTGAAGCGATTCCATCGGAACCGGAGTCGCAGGTGGCTGACATGATCGAAGCAGCGCCGATTGCCGCTCCCGATCCGGTCCCGGCGGTCGCCCCTGAACCCACAATTGCACGGCGCCGCGATATTGCTCCGGCTCAGCCGCCGCTCCCGCCCCGACAGTTCACAATCGCAAGTCCAGCGGACGCCTGGTCCCAGCACGGAGGTTACGAAAAGCCTCCCGTCACCCTGCTGCAGGAAGCGGTTACGCAGGACACCGTCACCATTTCGCAGGAAACGCTGGAACAGAATGCAGGGCTTCTTGAAAGCGTCCTGGAAGATTTCGGCATCCGCGGCGAGATCATCCATGTTCGCCCCGGTCCTGTCGTAACACTCTATGAATTCGAGCCGGCGCCGGGCGTCAAATCCTCACGCGTCATCGGTCTGGCGGATGATATCGCCCGTTCCATGTCGGCACTGTCGGCGCGTGTCGCGGTCGTTCCAGGTCGCAACGTCATCGGCATCGAATTGCCGAATACGACGCGCGAAACCGTTTACCTGCGCGAGATGGTTGCGTCCGACAATTTCGACAAGACCAAGTTCAAGCTGGCGCTTTGCCTCGGCAAGACCATCGGCGGCGAGCCTGTCATCGCCGAACTCGCCAAGATGCCGCATCTGCTTGTCGCCGGGACCACCGGTTCCGGCAAGTCGGTCGCGATCAACACCATGATCCTCTCCCTTCTCTACCGGCTGACGCCGGATGAGTGCAGGCTGATCATGGTCGACCCGAAGATGCTCGAACTCTCCATCTATGATGGTATCCCGCATCTGTTGACGCCCGTCGTCACCGACCCGAAGAAGGCCGTCATGGCATTGAAATGGGCGGTGCGCGAGATGGAAGACCGCTACCGGAAAATGTCGAAGCTCGGCGTGCGCAACATCGACGGCTTCAATGCCCGGGTCACCAGCGCCCAGGAAAAGGGCGAGACGGTCATGTGCACCGTACAGACCGGTTTTGACAAGGGAACCGGCGAGGCGCAATACGAGCAGGAGGCGATGGACCTGACGCCGATGCCTTACATCGTCATCATCGTCGACGAGATGGCCGACCTGATGATGGTTGCGGGCAAGGACATCGAAGGCGCGATCCAGCGCCTTGCCCAGATGGCCCGCGCCGCCGGCATCCATCTGATCATGGCGACACAACGCCCGTCAGTCGATGTCATCACCGGTACAATCAAGGCAAACTTTCCGACGCGTATCTCGTTCCAGGTCACGTCCAAGATCGACAGCCGCACCATTCTCGGTGAACAGGGCGCCGAACAGCTGCTCGGCCAGGGCGATATGCTGCACATGATCGGCGGCGGAAGGATCTCCCGCGTCCATGGCCCCTTCGTTTCCGATGAGGAAGTGGAGAAGATCGTCGCGCATCTGAAAGCACAGGGTCAGCCAGACTATCTCGACACAGTCACCGCCGACGAAAGCGAAGAGGAAGAGCCGGAGGTTGATGACACCGCCGTCTTCGACAAGAGCGGAATGGCGGCCGAGGACGGTAACGAGCTTTACGACCAGGCGGTGAAAGTCATCCTTCGCGACAAGAAATGCTCGACCTCCTACATCCAGCGTCGCCTGCAGATCGGCTATAATCGCGCCGCCTCGCTGGTCGAGCGCATGGAGAAGGAAGGCTTGGTCGGACCAGCCAATCATGTCGGCAAGCGCGAAATCCTCCATGGCAACAGGGATGGTGCATCCGATACGCAATGACATCGCAGCCGGTCGCCCGGCTGCAATGCAAAATCGCCTGTAGTGTCGGATTTTCTTCCATCCGTTCGTCCTTCGTCTGAACAAATCAATACCGGTCGAAGGACCTGAACCAAGGGAGAGGAGCCATGCTCTACAAAGGCAGTTGCCATTGCGGCAACGTCGCGTTCGAAGTCGAAGGAGAACTCACCGGAGCCGTGGAATGCAACTGTTCCATCTGCTCGCGCAAGGGCGCACTGTTGTGGGCCGTACCGCATGAGAAGCTAATATGGCGCGGGTCCAAGACGGATCTGGGCACCTACACCTTCAACAATCATGCCATCGCCCACCGCTTCTGCCAGAATTGCGGTATTCATCCCTATGCGGAAGACGTCGCCGCGAAAGGCGAGCGCAACGCCTATATCAACATCCGCTGCATTGAAGACCTCGATCTCGCCTCAGTGTCGAAATTCGAGTTTGACGGCCGCTCGGTTTGAAGGTGTAAAGACCTTTTGAGAATTCAGCCTGATGAGGCAGGGGGTGCTGTTTTCGAGAACCGCCGCGGAGCGTACTTAAGGTACGTACGTGAGCACCGGAAGCGGACAAAAATCGCATCAGATCCCCATCAGGGTGAAGTTATCGAATGGTCTCAGGCGGCGTCCTGGATAGCCGACAACTTCCAATCGTCATTGCCCTTGCGCACGAAGGTCCAGACTTCCGTGGTCTGCGTCGCTTCCTTGTCATCGCCATTGACGACGCGGCCCGTATTGCGGTCCAGCATCGCATCGACGCTGGAGTAGCGCAGCGCAGCAGTTGCATATTCCGCGTCACCTTCGGCCCAGGCCTCGGCAATATCACTCTGCAGGAGCTTGACATTGGAGACGCTGTTCCGGAGGCCGTCGGTGGCATTCTGGCCAAGCTCTTCGGCGAGATAGGACATCGCCTCGGGCGTGGTCAGGCTGCGCAGGGCGGCATAGTCTTCCTTGCCATAGGCTGTCTGGACCTCGGTCAAGAGCTGTTCGAACCGGTCGAGATCCTCCTGCTTCAACCCGATTTCATCGGCAGCTTGCGCCGGTGCCCGGCCATATCCAGTCGTAGCTTGTCCTGAACCGGAACCAATCGTTGGAATGCGGAAGGACGGAGCCGCCGCCGGCTGTTCATTATAGGCGTTGCGGCCAAAGGAAGGGCTTGTGCCAGCCGGGGCCATCGTCGTTTGGCGTGACCGGAAGAACCGCATGGCGAGCATGACAGCGCCGATGACGAGACCGATTTGCATGAGCATGCCGAGGAACCCGAAGCCGCCACCGAAACCATGCCCAAGCAAGGCGCCGATCAGCCCGCCTACCAGCAGGCCGCCGATGAGCGAACGGCCCATTCCGCCAAACAGGCCGGGGCGCTGCTGGCCAAATTGCGGCTGTGCGGCCGATGGCTGCGCAGCCTCGGGCCGCGGTGTCATCGAACGCTCAATGGGCGCGACGTTCGAAGGCGCAGTCCGCGTCGGCGCCGGCGCGTCGAAAGTGCGTGTGCCGCGGCTGCCAAATCCGCCGCCACCGGCACGCCGGGCGTCGGCGTCATGGACAGCGCTGAACGAAACCGCCAATCCCAGGGCGAGTATCGCGGCGATCCGGCTGAAGCGGTTGAGAACGGGCAGCATGGAATGGTCTCCTCAATGCGTGTAACGTGACATTTATCCGGCGCATATGGGGAAAGTGGTTGGCAATTTGAAGGATTGCCGTTCAATTTTGAGCGAGGTTCGGCCAAAAATGGCTGGACTATCCGCTGCGCATCACAAGATTGTGCAGAAAAATCCTTCCTTTCGCCATCTTATTTGCTGCCTTTGCTGATCCTATATACAAGCGATAACAACCGGCTGACCGTCGGTTCGACAGGACGCATCGCAATTGATGTTTCGAAGATCCGCGAAGGGCAAGATTGCATGCGCATCATGTTTACGGGAATTGGCGGTAGCGGCGCATGGGTGATGCGCGGCGAACAGCTTGCGGCCACAAGGTTGGACTGGAGCGCGATCGCCAACGCCACCAGGAGCGACTTGAGCGGCGTCGATGCTGTTGTCGTCGTCAAGCATATTTCCGAAAGGGCGCTTGCGGCGTTGCGCAATTGGGGCGGGCCGATCATCTATGATCCGCTCGATTTTTGGGATCAGCGCGCGAGCCGTTTTTGTAAGACCAATCCCGCCCTGCAGATCGAAAGTTCAGAAGAAGCTCGGCAAGTATTCGCCCAGGACTTCGAACGGATTTCACCTGATTTGATCCTCTGTCCGACACAGGCGATGAATGATGACCTTTCACCGCTCGGCTATCGCACCGCCACCCTGCACCACCATTTCGACCCGCGCTTGCGCAGCTGCGAACAGGATGTTCGTGCGCGTCCTCGCGTCCTTTTCCACGGCAAGCGCGGTTACATGAAAGCCTGGGAATACACCGCGCGCCTGTCCTGCCGCCTGCTCGGCGCCGACTTTATCATGTCGGACGCCCCACTGCCGCCGCCCGCGGATGTCATGCTGGCAGTGCGCGGTGGCCGTCATGGCAATTGGCTGTCACGCCGCTGGAAGTCGAACGTCAAGGCTGCCACGGCGCAACGTCTCGGCCTGCCTTTTGTCGCCTGGCCGGAAATTGCCTATCGCGAAACCCATCCAGGCGCACACTGGTTCACCTCCCCGATCCAACTCCACCGCGCCATTGCAAATGCGCTCGCTGCCGCGAGGCCGCAACCGCAAACTGGTCTTTATTCAGCTGAATGGGCAGCTGGCCGGCTTGAAACCATATTGGCCACTGTTCAAGCCCGCTAACCGAAGAGAAACCACTGCAATGACGAATGAAAGCTGGCAGCAGCGAATTGATGCCATCTGGGCAGCGTTCGACCAGTACGAGCCAGGCGCCTTTGTCAGCGAAATCGACAGATTGGCAAGCGAACTGCCGCCCGGCGACGCAGCCGGTCTGTTCGAACTCGCTTCGTCACATGACTCGACCGGCCAGGAGGAGAAGGCAGCTCCGCTTTATCGGCAGGCAATTGCGGCAGGGCTCACCGGCCCATTGCGACGCCGTGCGATCATCCAGCTCGCCAGCACTCTGCGCAACCTCGGCCAGATCGATGAAAGCGTCGCGCTTCTCACAACCGAGCAGCAGTCCGGTTCCGACAATCTTGATGATGCCGTCTCGGCCTTCCTGGCTCTGTCCTTGACCGATGCGGGCCGTGAAAGGGAGGCCGTGGCGATGGCGCTCGGCGCATTGGCCCGCCACCTGCCAAGGTATAACCGATCGCTCGCCAATTACGCCAAAGCGCTCACTGATCAAATCCCCGCATACCATTCATAGCCACGGTCTTCCCAGAAGCCGCCCTTGCCGCCCCACAATCCCTTGAAGCTGTCGACCAGTTCGATGCGCATCACATATTTCGCATGCTTGTAGCCGAGCTGGCGTTCGACACGCAGGCGCAGCGGTGCACCATGGGCAACTTCGAGATCCTTGCCGTTCATGCTATAGGCAAGGATGGTCTGCGGGTGCCAGGCGTCGACAAGATCGATGCTCTCATAATACCGGCCGCTACCGTCCAGTGATTGTTCATAATCATCCGCACAATAGAATACTGCGTAGCGTGCGCCCGGCGCGATGCCGGCTTTCTGCAGAACAAGACCCAGGGGCACGCCGGTCCACTTGCCGATGGCGCTCCAGCCCTCGACGCAATCATGCCGGGTAATCTGTGTGCGCGAGGGCATCGCCTTCAGGTCGGTCAACGACAGTTCGAGCGGCGTATTCACCATGCCGTTCACGACGAGCTTCCAGTCGGCGAAATTGTTTTCCATCAGCCGCGCATAATCCTCGCTGTCGGGCTGTGACGTACCATTGGTCTTGAACACCGGGGAGAGATCCGCCTCGGTATATTCGCGTGCCAGTGGTTGGTGTGACATGAGCAGGCGCTGGGCGCCCATGGTCAGGGATTCGGCCCTTTGCAGGATATCGTTGACGCTGGCGCTTTCCACCAGCGCGTCGCAGCCGGTAAGCAGCCCGGTTGCAGCAACGCTTGAGCCGATCAGGAAACGGCGGCGTGTCAGGTCGATACTCATTTCGACGTTTCCTTTTCCGGTTCGATCTTCAGGGCATAATAGCCGGTGATCATCGATCGCAGATTGTTCCAGAGGCCAGAGACCAGCACCATGACCAGGTGAACGATGACAAAGGCGACGATCAGCGATGCCGAGATAAAGTGGATAGTGCGCGCCGATTGCCGCCCGCCGAAGACATCGAGCAGCCACGGGAAGATCGCATCGAAACCCGGCGACATGGTGAGCCCGGTCAGCACCATCAGTGGCAGCAGGATAAAAATGACGCCCACATAGGCGAGTTTCTGCAGGGAGTTATAGTGCCGCGCCTCTTCGCCCTTCGGAAAGCGTAGCCGCGCATGTTCGGTGATCTCGTGCGCCAGATGCTTTGGTGTCAACTGGTCCCTGGTCGGAACAAGATCGCGTTTGAAATGTCCGGCGATCAGACCATGGAGCAGATAGACCAGGCCGTTGATGACGAAGAACCAGGCAAAGAAGAAGTGCCAGCGGCGTCCGGTGGCAAGATCCTGGTAGCTTGGTATCGTGATCCATGAAGGAAAGGCGCGCGGGCTCAGTTGCCCGTCCTCGTTCGATGCACCCAGGACGCCAGTCGTCGTCAGCGACAGTGGACCAACGCGCGTGATGCCCTTGATGGTATCGCCATCCTCCACCGCTCCAATGGAAATGAAGGAGGGGTCGGGAAGGGCATCGGCGCCATACTGCCCCCAGTACAGGCTTGGATGCGCATTGAAGATTTGCAGGCCGCTCATCAACAGGAAGCTCAGGCAAAGCACGTTGAGCCAATGGGTAATGCGCACCGCAACCGAATGGCGGTAGAACAGGACCTTCTTCGGTTTGGCCGTGCCGTTTTTCGTAACGTCAGATGTGACGCTTGTCATTTGAGCCTCCATGGCGGACCCCCTCTTACCCTCCCCCTTGTGGGGAGGGTAAGAACCGGCAACGCTTCAGATTCATTACTTCTTCTTCGGGGCAGCCATTGCATCAGGCGCCATTGCGTCCTTCTTCATAGGCTTCATTGTATCCTTTTTCATTGCCATCGTGTCGCATTCCTTCACCATGGCATTCATCTTCGTGGTGTCCTTTTCCATCTTGGCCTTCTTCATGCAGTCGGCCTTGCTCATCGGCTTCATTGGATCCATGGCCATGGCCATGTTGGTGCCGGCAAGACCGCTGGCGAGAACGAAAGCCGACAGGACGATGCGGCGTGTAAGAATGTTCATGGGTTTCTCCTTGGTTTGAATGAGACACGGTCAAACGTGCCGACAAGTTTCGGATGCCTCTGACATCCACGTGATCCTGGACATCGCCAGGAATCTCCTCAGTTCGCTATTCGGTTGCAGCAGCGAGGATCGGCCCGCCATTTGGCGTCTGCACAAGGATCGCCGTGCGCAGTCCCGGTCCCGCCGCCGGCACATCCACAGTCTGGGTCTTGCCATTCCAGCTGCCGAGCTTTGTCAGGCCATGCACGACATTCTTGTGCGGCAGCGTACGGCCGGTGTTTTCACCACGCTTGACCGGCACATTGACTGTCCGCTCGTCGTAGGTGACAAACCAGATATCGGCATTGCCGTCCGGCGGGCTCCCCTCGCCGATGGTCAGCGAACGACCCTTCAGATCGAGCGACAGCGCGTTGACCTTGCCCTGCGCCGCAATGAGCTGATCGACTTCGGCAATCCTGTTGCCAACGACATCGGCGCGGCCGTTGACCACCATCTGCGGCGTAAACGGTCCATCGCGGCCAAGGGGTGCCTCATAGGTCTCCTGCCGCACGGTATATTCGGGCTTGGCAAAGACGTCCTTCCAGCCGAGCCGGTCCCAATAGGTGACGCCGAAGCTCAGGGCAAGGATGCCCGGCCGCTTGCTGAGTTCGATGAGATTGGCGTTGGCCGGCGGGCAGGACGAGCAACCCTGGCTGGTGAAGAGTTCGACAACGGTCAGCGGCTTCATCTCGTCGGCAAAGGCTGCCCCGGCACCAAGGCCGAGCAGTGCCACAGCGGTGCAGATTGCCAATGCACGCCTGTGGAGGCGGTTTCGTTGAACGCCCATTCTGATCTCCTCGCGTCTCCGGACTGACCGACGTTTGTCCCGGTCACATCAGGCAATTCGCGAGGCGGCCCGATTTGGTTACAGCCATCACGCATTGGTGATCAAACTTCAGTGGATTCTTTGACAGGGCATTGACCCGCCGCCGACTTCCATCTCATCTGTAACCTTTATCCCGCTCCGCACGAATAAGGAATGAATCGGAGTGAATTCGATCGAAACACGATTGAAGGAACTGATGCTCGCAAGCCTGGCGGGTGATGCGCGGAGCTATGGCATTCTCCTCAATGACGTTGCCAAACATCTGCGCTCGTATTTCCTGCGCCGGCTGGCGGATGCGCATAAGAGTGATGCCGACGATCTTGTGCAGGAGACGCTGATGGCTTTGCATACGCGGCGCGCAACCTACGAGGTCGACCGGCCCTTCACCGCCTGGCTGCATGCGATCGCGCGCTACAAGCTGATCGACCATTTCAGGCGCAACCGCATCCGAGCAACTGTTCCGCTCGACGACGTGGAAGACCTGTTCGTGCAGGATCAGTCCGATGCGGCGGCGGATCGCATGGACGTGAACCGGCTCCTGCAATCGGTGCCAGAAAAATCGCGCGATCTGATCTACCGGACGAAGATCGAGGGCCAGTCCATCGCCGAGGTAGCGCAAAGCACCGGCCTTTCGGAAACGTCGGTGAAGGTGAGCATACACAGAGGAATTAGGGCAATCACCGCGAGACTGAAGGGAAATGCGGCCAATGACGACAAATGATCTGATTGCGCGTCTCACCGGCGAATTGAAGCCGGTATCGCGAACCGCTGTGCTCGAGCGGGTCGGGACAGGCCTCGGCATCAGTCTTGTCGCATCGGCCGTTCTGATGGTCCTGTGGCTTGGAATGCGACCAGACCTCGCTGAAGCCAGCACGACGATGATGTTCTGGACCAAATTCACCTATACGCTGATCCTCGCCGTCGCCGGCGGCTGGGCGGTCAAGCGCATCGCCCATCCGCTTGGTTCCATCCGCGTCAATCTCGGCCTGATGGCGGCGACGATTGTAGTGATGATCGTTCTCGCCTTTGCGCAACTGGCAATGACACCGCCCGAAGAACATATGGCCATGTTGAAAGGCCGTACAATCACCGTCTGCACCTTCAACATCGTCATGCTCTCGCTGCCGCTGCTGATCGGTGCCTTCTGGGTGCTGCGCGGACTGGCCCCGACGCGCCCGACCTTGGCTGGTGCTGCGGCCGGCCTTGCCGCCGGTTCAATCGCTTCGCTCGTCTACTCGTTCCACTGCGACGAAAGCGCCATGCCGTTCATTGCCGTGTGGTACACGCTCGGCGTGCTCGTTGCCGGCTTGATCGGCGCCATCACCGGACGGTTTATCCTGCGGTGGTAGCTCTGGTTATTTCCCCCCTTGCGGGGGGATAATCGGCATCCAATTTCGCACTTATCGATTCATCAGCCATTCATGCTCGACGGCATTGTGGAATTTCCACGTGCGCTTCGGCCCGGCCATGACATTGAGGTAATAGAGGTCATAGCCGTGGCAGGTGGCGCAGGGATGATAGCCCTTGGGCACCATAACCACATCGCCATCTTCGATTGCCATGGCTTCATCGAGCGACCGGTCATCCGTATAGACCCGCTGGAAGCCGAAGCCCTGCGGCGGGTTAAGGCGATGGTAATAGGTCTCTTCCAGATAGGATTCCGCCGGCAGATTGTCCTGGTCGTGCTTGTGCGGCGGATAGCTCGACGTATGGCCGCCGGGCGTGATGACCTCAACCACCAGCAGCGAATCCGCCGGCTCGTTCTCCGGCAGGATGTTGGTCACATAGCGGGTATTGGTCCCCTTGCCGCGCGTTTCCTGGCCGAGATCGTCGGGCGAAATGACGCGCACCGGCAGGCCGCCGCCAAGTCCCGGGGCCGAGCAGACGGCAAGCTCCAGCGCCGTATCCGCCGTCACGGACCAGTCGCAGCCTTCCGGCACATAGACCGACCACGGCTTGCCCTCGAATGGCGACATCCGCTCGCCGAGCAGGCCGAGATCGCGTCCGTTGACGGTTGCAACACCCTTGCCGGTGACGAAGACCAGACAGACTTCCTTGTCTTCGCTCCTGCCAGCGACTGTCTGTCCCGGCACAGCTCGGTGCAAGTCGAACCCGACATAGGTCCATCCGGCGCTTTCTGGCGTGACATGCGCGACGCGGCCGGTACCCGGCTTGGCCTTCAGCAACAGTTTCGACATGGTTTTACTCCTTTTCGGCTTCCGTGTCCGCCGGTTTGGCCGGTTCCGTCGCATCGTAGATGACGAAGAATTGCCAGACGCCATATCCGGCAAAACCGAGCGCTATCACGCCCCAGAAAGGCGTGCCGGTTGCGAACTCGAAAATGGCCCAGGCAAAGCAAAAAGCCACCACTGCAACGCGGCGCCACAGCGGGCGAAAAAACGGATGGTTCGAATCTTTGATCAAGCGAGCCCTGCTTCCTTGATGAAGCGGCTGAGATTGGCGTGGCCGAGCTTCGAATATATGGCCGGATCGGCCTTCTTCGGATCCTGCTCGGCTTCGACCACGACCCAGCCGCTAAAGCCCTGAAGTTCCCTTAGCACGCGAACATAGTCGATCATGCCGTCACCCGGAACAGTATAGACGCCTGCCAGCACGGAATCGAGGAAAGACCAGTCTTCCCGGTTGGACTGCCACATCACAGCTTCGCGAATGTCCTTGCAGTGGACATGGCCGATACGCGTCTTGTAGTGCCGCGCCAGCCGCGCCGGATCGGCCCCGCCCCATGTCGCATGGCCGGTGTCGAGCAAAAGGTGAACTGCGCTGCCGGTCACTTCCATGAA
Organism: Phyllobacterium sp.; assembly: GCF_037994405.1. GTDB lineage: Bacteria > Pseudomonadota > Alphaproteobacteria > Rhizobiales > Rhizobiaceae > Phyllobacterium. Next base: position 6,801 of record NZ_JBBNAN010000087.1, on the reverse strand, counting down.
GCGGTCGATCTCCGATTCGCTCTGCACTGCTGTTCCCATGTGGTGATGATAGACCAGCTGCAGGCCGTAGGCCTGCTCCACACCTTCCGCAAAGCGCGTATAGCGCTCGCCGAACACTTTCCATGCCGCCTTCTGCAGGACTGGGCGTGCCGATAGCGGCAGGTCCTTGTTGGAATGAATGGCGTTGGAGGTTTCCGCTGCGATAAGCACCGAGCAGCCCATGTCCTTCAGCAACGTCGCATGGCCTTTCACGGCCTCCAGCTCGGCATCGACATCGCGCGTGAGGAGCTCGGTTGAATACCAGCCGCTGACGAGGCTGTGGCCGTAGGAGTCGAGGATCGGGCGCAGCTTGTCGGCGGTACGCGGAAACTTGTTGCCAAGCTCCATGCCGGTGAACCCCGCCGCCTGAGCCTGCTCAAGGCAGGTTTCCAGCGGAATGTCGCCGCCGATTTCCAGCATGTCATCATTGGACCAGCCGATAGGGTTCGCCCCGATACGGATCATTCTTGTCTTCCTTCAGTTACGTGCGATGTTTGCACAAATTGGCGGTTGGGCTCCTTTATCCTCCCCCTTGTGGGGAGGGAGGCTGCGTAGCAGCAGGGAGGGGCCTTGCTTACGGTAGATGATTTCAAAAGATCCCCTCCCCGGACATGCGGTCCGTCCCTCCCCACAAGGGGGAGGGTAAGGGGCGCCACATGCTGCTCAACAAGTGCACCCAGCTTCCCTATACTGTTCAATCACCAACCCGCTGCAGCTTCTGTTGCTCTTCATAGTTCTTGCGTGCCGCATTGACCTGTGGCCGCTGGCTCACCTCCGGCACGGCAACATCCCACCAGGTACCGCCCTCTTCCGTTGAAATCAGCGGGTCAGTATCGATGACGATCACTGTCGTCCGGTCATTCTGTTTGGCCCGGGCCAATGCGCTTTCCATTTCGGCAATCGACGCCACCTTTTCGGCGATAGCCCCGAGGCTGCGCGCATGGGCGGCAAAATCGATGTCCGGCAGAACTTCGTGCTTCGTGTCCTTCAGCAGGTTGTTAAAGTTCGCGCCGCCGGTGCCCATCTGCAGCCGGTTGATGCAGCCATAGCCGCGATTGTCCAGCAGCACGATATTGATCTTCTGGCCGAGCATTACGGATGTGGCGATTTCCGAGTTCAGCATCAGATAGGACCCGTCGCCGATCATGACGACGACTTCATCATCTGGCTTCGCCATCTTGGCGCCGAGCCCGCCAGCGATCTCGTACCCCATGCAGGAGAAGCCATACTCCGCATGGTAGGAGCCAGGTGCCCCCGCCTGCCACAATTTGTGCATCTCGCCTGGCAGACCGCCCGCCGCATGCAGCACGGTCGCTTCACTGCCCATCGCCCGCTGCACGGCGCCGATGACCTGAGCATCGGAAGGCAGAGACGCGTTGGTCGGGCCAGTGACCTTGGCGGCGGCCCTTTGCCATTGCGCCTTGCCGCTGGCGGCATTGTCGGTCCAGCTCGCCGGTGCCCTGTAGCCTTTCAGCCCCGTAGCAAGCTCAAGAAGCCCCTCCTTCGCGTCAGCAACGATCGGCAGCGCCCGATGCTTGACCGCATCGAAAGGCTGCACGTTAAGGCCGATGAAGGTCTTCTCCGAATTCTGGAACAGTGCCCAGGAACCGGTGGTGAAATCCTGCAAACGGGTGCCGACAGCGACAATGACATCGGCTTCCTGCGCCAGCCGATTGGCAGCGGAGGTACCGGTAACGCCGACAGCCGCCATGTTGAGCGGGTGCGTGTCGGGCAGCGAGGACTTACCGCCCTGCGTCTCGCAGACGGGAATGCCTGCCGCTTCGACGAATTCCGCCAACTCTTTCGATGCTTGCGAGTAGATGACACCGCCACCGGCAATGACGAGCGGCTTCCTGGCTGACTTCAGCGCCTCTATGGCAGCGGCCAGTTCATCGCGATCAGGCCTTGGCCGCCGCAGCGTCCAGACACGCTCCTCAAAGAAGCTTTCCGGATAGTCGTAGGCTTCGGCCTGGACGTCCTGGCACAGTGCCAGCGTTACCGGCCCGCATTCGGCCGGATCGGTCAGCACCGTCATTGTCCGCGCCAGCGCGGGAATGATCTGTTCCGGCCGGGTGATGCGGTCGAAATATCGTGACACCGGGCGGAAACAGTCATTGGCCGAGACCGTGCCGTCGCCGAATGATTCCACCTGCTGCAGCACTGGATCGGGAACGCGGTTGGCAAAGACATCGCCGGGCAAGAGCAGCAGCGGCAACCGGTTGACATGCGCCAGCGCCGCGGCGGTCACCATATTGGTCGCACCAGGACCGACGGAGCTCGTTACCGCCATCATGCGCCGGCGGAAGCTCGCCTTGGCAAAGGCGATGGCAGCATGGGCCATGGCTTGCTCATTATGGGCGCGATAGGTCGGCAGCTCTTCCCTCACCTGATAAAGCGCCTCGCCGAGTCCTGCGACATTGCCGTGTCCGAAAATAGCCCAGACACCGGCGAAGATCGGCACTTTCTTGCCATCCACCACTGTCATCTGATGGCTGAGGAAGCGTGTCAGCGCCTGTGCCATCGTAAGGCGTATCGTCTTGGTCATGTCAGTCTCCTCCCGGGCTAATCCTTCCGCAATTCCGGACGGAAAACCGGTTTCCACTTTTCCTGGAATTGCTCTAGCTATGCCGCTTGTCTGTTGCGGCTGGCAAGCCAGGCTTTGGTCAATTTTTCGAAACGATCGGCCATGTCGTCGATCGCGGCCTCATCGGTAATTCGGCCCGAGAGCCAGTTTTCCGCCGCATCCATGAACAACGTCCGGCCAACGGCAAAGCCTTTGACCACCGGCGCATTGGCAGTCGCGGCAAAAGCCGCTTCCAGTTCGTCCTGCGGCGCTTCCAGCCCGAGCAGCACGACACCGCGACACCAGGGATCGTTCTTCTCGATGACCGCCTCGATCTTCTTCCAGGCGGCAGCTGAAGCCTGCGGCTCCAGTTTCCACCAATCCGGCTTGATGCCGAGCGCATAGAGTTCTTCCAGCGCCTGCTGGATGGTATTGTCGTTGAGCCTGCCGTGCTTGCCGGCGATGATCTCGATCAGCAATTCGCGCCCGACCTTGCGCGCCGCTTCAAACAGCGTGCGCAGCTTCGCCTGCTGCTCCTGCTTCAGTTCTGCCGGATCGTCCGGATGATAGAAGCACAGGCATTTGATGCAATGATCCACCGGCCATTCCGCCAGTTGCGAGCCGATGTCCTGTGAGAATTCGAAGCGGAGGGGACGCGATCCCGGCAATTCCACCGGGCGTCCCAGCCAATCGAAATTATGGCGGGCGAATTCGAACATGGCTTCGCGGCCAAATTTCTCGTCGAGCAGCATGCCGTAGCCGCTACGTCCACCCGCAACCTTCGCCGCCGCCTTCACCGCCAGTTCCTTGAAGGCGTGCACCTTGTCAACATCGGCACCAAGCTTGTTGGCAAGGTCCTCCAGCTGTACGCGGTGGTCTATGGCAAAGGCCATCATCGAGGGGATTTCGTGCCGGCGTGTCGTTGCCCAGTGCACGTGATTGATCGCCTCGTCCTTGCGCAGTGCATGGTACGGGCTGCCATGCTCGAGGAAATATTGCAGTTCCTCGAAAGTCGGAATTTCCGGCGCGCAGAGCAGGCGCGACACGGCGAAGGCGCCGCAGGCGTTGGCCCAGGTTGCGGCAGTCGCCAATGACTCTCCGCCCAGCCAGCCGCGCAGGAAACCGGACATGAAGGCATCGCCTGCACCAAGGACATTGAATACCTCTATCGGGAAGCCCTTCCCAACAATGCCATCTTCGAGATTATCGGAAATCGCCCCTTCATAGACGATACAGCCCATAGGACCGCGCTTCAGGACGATTGTGCCGCTCGACAGCGCGCGAATGGTCTTCAACGCACTCAAGAGGTCAGCCTCACCCGAGGCGATCAACACCTCCTCTTCCGTGCCGACGATCAGGTCGCAATCGGCGAGAACGGTCTTCAGATGGTTCGACACCGCATCCGAGGCAATATATCGACTATCGCCCGCTGCATGTCCGGCAAGGCCCCAGAGATTGGGACGATAATCGATATCGAACACCACCTTGCCACCCGCCTCTTTCATCAGGCGGATGGCTTTGCGCTGTGCAGCATCCGTGTTCGGCTTGGAAAAATGCGTGCCGGTTACGACGACGGCCCGCGCGGACTGGATGAATGCCGGATCAATGTCGCCTTCAGCCAGCGCCATGTCGGCACAATTCTCGCGATAGAAGATCAGCGGGAAACTCTTGTCGTTCTCGACCGACAGGATGACAAGCGCCGAAAGTCGTTGCGGATCGGTGATCACGCCATCGGTGGCAACGCCTTCGCGCGCCATCTGCTCGCGGATGAACCGGCCCATCTGCTCGTCGCCAACACGCGACAACAGCGCAGAGCGCAGACCAAGCCGCGCTGTTCCAACGGCGATATTGGCCGGACAGCCGCCCACCGATTTGGCAAAGGAGGTGATGTCCTCCAGGCGCGAGCCGATCTGCTGGCCATAAAGATCCACGGACGAACGGCCGATGGTAATGACGTCAAGCGGCCTGCCTGCCTCAGCTTTGTCCATGATAATCCTCCCGATAGGCTGATAAGCCCCGGCATCAAGCGGCCGGGAATTTTCCTATATGAAATAATAATTCTATCAAATCGTCAATATGGAATGTCTGTTCTTTTCGTATTTCTGTCGTTTCAAGGTGCTCAGGATCGTTGCAATATCATCGTCGTCAATACGCGATGCTGTCTGAATAACGGACGGCGTGCTCGCAATTCGCGACTTGCGTCGAGACATTTGAGAATTCAACCTGATATAGGTCGTGTGGTTTTCGAGAACCGCAGCGCAGTGAACTTTTGGATCCATGAGCACCGGAAGCGCAGGGAATCGCATCAGATGGCCATCAGGGTGGATTGGCAAAGGTCTCTCTACAAACTTCGCCGCTTCTCCGCCACGCTGACCGTCAGAGCCATGGCGAGCGCCATTGTGCCGGACAATGAGCGAAATCCGGAGAAATCCCCCTCAGCCGCCTCGAACCATACCTTGGCCGACTGGGCGAGTGGGGAAAAGGCGCTGTCGGTGATGGCGACAACCGGCACATTGCGTGCAGCCAGCGCAGCTGCGTGTTCGATCGTTGCCGAGGCATAGGGCGAGAAGCTGATTGCAATGGCGGCATCGCTTGGCCTGGCAAAGGACAGGATCTCCGGATCGATGCCCGCCGTCGATTCAATCAGTTGATTGCGGATTTTCAGCTTGCCGAAGGCGTAGGCCATATAGGCGGTAATCGGATAGGAGCGGCGCCGTGCCAGGAGATAGATCGTCTCGGCTCCCGCCAGGATATCCACGGCGCGGGACAGCACGTCCTCTTCGACATTGTGCGAAATCGTCTCGATGGAATGGCTGGCCGCCGTCAGGAAACCATTGAGGATGACGCGGTTCTTGGATAGCCCGTGCGTGTCGCCGCGCAGCGCCGACAACCGCTCCTCATAGGAAATCTGCCGTTCACGCAACCGCTCCCGAAACACCGCTTGCAGGCTGGTGAAGCCATCAAACCCCAGGTGCTGGGCAAAGCGGATCAATGTCGAGGGCTGCACGCCCGCCGTCTGGGCAATGCTCGCCGCCGTACCGAAGGCGATTTCGTCAGGATTGCTCAGGGCATAGGCCGCGATCTGCGCCAGGCGCTTGGGCAGCACCTCGCGGCGGTCAAGGATCATGGTGCGCAGTGCATCAAAATCGCGCGGTAACGTCACTTCATCGTCCATGCTGCCCACTCAATCATTCCCTCTTGGATATCCATGCCTCTGACAAAATATTTATATCAAGGCGGATCAGTTATTCCATTTTGTCTTGTTATAGATTATTTCAATCGGCAACTGCAAGGGAGAGAACGATGCTGAATGTCGGACTGGTCGGAACGGGCTTCATGGGCAAATGCCACGCACTGGCGTGGAATTCGGTGCGCGCCGTCTTTGGCGACGTGGCGCCTGTACGGCTCGTCCATCTTGGCGAGGCCAATGCCGAGCTTGCCGTGCGCCGCGCCAACGAGTTCGGCTTCCAGAAGGGTTCGGGCGACTGGCGCGCCGTGATCGATGATCCAGAAGTCAACGTCGTTTCGATAACGACTCCGAACCAGTTCCATCCGGAAATGGCCATTGCAGCGCTCATGGCCGGTAAGCACGTCTGGTGCGAGAAGCCGATGGCGCCTGCCTTCAACGATGCGCAAGCCATGCTCGCGGCAGCGAAACAGTCCGGCAAGGTTGCGGCCCTCGGCTACAACTACATCCAGGGTCCCGCCATCCGTCATATCCGCAAATTGCTCGCCGAGAAGATCATCGGCGACGTCAATCATCTGCGCATCGAGATGGATGAGGACTTCATGGCCGATCCGCATGCGCTGTTCTACTGGAAGCATGAGACGACGTCAGGCTATGGCGCGCTCGACGATTTCGCCGTGCATCCGCTGTCATTGCTGTTCACGCTGTTCGGCCGCGTTTCCCGTGTCATGTGTGACATGTCGAAACCCTACGCGACGCGCAAAACAAACGATGGAACAGACCGCCCCGTCGAGACCTATGACAGCGCCAGCGTGCTCATGCATATGGAGAATGGCGTTGCCGGCACGCTGCAGGTCAATCGCTCCGCCTGGGGCCGCAAGGGCCGTATCGCGCTGCAGATCTTCGGCTCGAAGGGCTCGATCCTGTTCGATCAGGAGCGCGCCAACGAGTTCCAGCTCTATGTCACCGCCGACCGTGCGACGGAACAGGGTTACCGCACCATCCTGACCGC
>NZ_JBBNAN010000086.1:0-37770 GCF_037994405.1 Phyllobacterium sp. | reverse complement strand
TTATTGTTGTTTCTCACCCAGTTGAGGGCATAAATCCGCAGTGCCGATGAAAGGTTCGAATTGCGATCGCGGCTTTCGTCGATCTCGGCAATGAGGCTTGCCAGCGTAATGGAACGGTCTTGCGCGATAGATATCATGATGTCGTAAAAGGCATCTTCCAGCGAAAAGCTCGTACGGTGTCCATGAATGGTGACCGATCGTTTACGGACAAGGCTCACTTGCCATCCGCGTCGGTTTCTGTGGGGGTATCGCGGTTTTCGAGGCGGTTTTCGTCGAGAAAGCGTGCTGCTTTGCGGTTGGCTTCGCGCTCGAACTGTTTTTCGATCTTGGTGCGTCCGAAAAGAATACGGTTTTCAGCCGCGATCTTTTCCTTGGCGTCTTTCGCCTTGCGCTTTTTGACCAGTCGGAGGTTGACGATCTCGGCCACCGCGACAGCTATTTCTTCTTGCGGAAAGAATCCAGCGACACGACGGACGCGGACGATTTTTCACCGGTCTCCACAGCGTCGCTTTCCAGCTTTTCGCCAGCTTTGACAGGTTTCTTGGCTGGTTTCACCGGTGGCTTCGGCTTGGCGCTGGGCGTCGCAACCTTTGGTTTTTCCGGCTCCGCAGGAGCAATGCTGGTGACCCCTTGGTCGTTGTCGCCAACTGTCTCTTCGACCTCGACATCGAACTCCAGTTCGAAATTCACCGACGGATCATAGAAGCCGCGAATCGCGGAGAAGGGAACCACCAGACGCTCTGGCACATCGCCGAAGGAGAGTCCGACTTCGAACAAGGTATCGGTGACCTGAAGGTCCCAGAACTGATGCTGAAGGACGATCGTCATCTGTTCCGGATATTTCTCATGCAGGCGCGTCGAGATGCGAACGCCGGGAGCGCCCGTAAGAAAGGTGACGAAGAAATGATGATTGCCGGGAAGACCCGCCTTGGCGACTTCACCAAGCACTTTGCGGATGACGCCGCGAAGCGCTTCCTGGGCAAGTATATCGTAGCGGATCATATCTTGTGGCATGCATTCTTATCCCATGGATTCACCCCTCTCTGTCAAGCGGAGATGGGATGCGTATTACGACCATTATGGCGCATGGCTAACGGAATTGCGACCGCTTGTCAGCCGCACAGATAAATTTAACGCACCGCGCCAAAATTGACGGGCATAAACGACATTTCTGGTTATTGGTTACGGCAAATTTTGTGCGGCAGGGTCCCTATGGTCCTTGGGCCTAACTGACAGCTGCAAGCGTCGGCGTGCGGGAGGTGGTCTCGCCTGCCGGTTTTGCATAGGCACGCAGGAAAGTATGCACGGCATTGCGTGCCGCACTTTCCAGCTGTTCACTGGTCGGTGTTTCGCCGAACAGGGTGATCATCTGCAGATCCGCATTGACGAGGGCAAGGAACTGGCGTGCAGCAAGATCGAAATCGTCTATTTGCAAGGCGCCCTTGTAGCAAAGTCGCGCAAACAGTGCACCTAGGGCCGTACTGATCTTGCCGGGGCCGTGCTGCCGCCATGCCTCAAAAAGATGCGGATACCGCTCGCCCTCCGACTGCACCAGCTTCCGCAAGAATTTTCCGTCCTGATTGCACAGGCAATTCTTGGTGAGGCGAATAGCGAAAGCGGTCAAATCGTCTTCGAGATTATCCGACTTGTCTGGAAAAGTTGCCAAGATCGAATAAAGCATTGCGTTGGCACGATCCATGACGTCTTCGACAACGGCAGTGAACAGCGTTTCCTTTTCGCGGTAATGATTGTATATCGTCTGGCGCGACACACAGGCCTCGACGGCAATCTCATCTATGCTCGCACCAGAAAAACCTTCCCGGCAAAATACGTTCGCAGCAGCGTCGAGTATTGAAATGCGTTTTGAACACTGACCACGTTGGGTATGGCCTGTTGCCTTGATCGGAAGGTCGTCGCGATTTTTCATGATGCGAAGATAATGCGTGTTGACGTTTTAGACAATAGTGTCTAGTTTACAGTTGTGTCCAAATTATTAGACACGACCTGTAAAACGTGAGAGCACCGTCCTCCCAAGTCCGTGCGCCCTTACCGACCTAGTACCTAATTCGAATTCGAACCTCCCCTGAGAGCAATGCGGCGCTGAGGCATCCGGTTTCGCGCTGTAGTTTTCTGAAAGATAATCATCATGACGAGCTCCTTCTTTCGTACGGCCCTCATCCTCGGTCTTTTGACTGCCATTGGTCCCTTTGCAATCGACATGTACCTTCCGGCCATGCCTTCGATCGGCAAGGAACTCGGTTCGGACAACACTGCGGTGCAGATGAGCCTTCTGGCCTTCTTCATCTCCTTCGCTATCTTCCAGCTGTTCTATGGTCCGTTGTCAGATATGTGGGGCCGTAAGGCACCGCTTTATATCGGCATCGGCCTGTTTGCGGTGGCAAGCATCGGCTGCGCCCTGGCAAGTAATATTGAAACATTGATCGCATTCCGCTTTCTCCAGGGTATCGGCGGTGCTGCCGGCATGGTCATTCCGCGTGCCATCGTTCGCGACATGCATACTGGCGTGCAGGCAGCACGGCTGATGTCATTGTTGATGCTGGTCTTCAGTATTTCGCCCATTCTTGCTCCATTGACGGGTAGTGCCGTCATTGAGTTCTACGGCTGGCGCGGTGTGTTCTGGGCGGTGATGATCGCTGCCTTCATCGGCCTGATACTGCTGTCGACACAGCTGAAAGAAACGCGCCCGAAAGAGGCGCGGGCGGAAAGTGGCCTCGGAAGCGCCATGGCGGCCTATCGCTTGCTTCTCGGTGATCGCAATTTCCTCACGCTCACCTTCATCGGCGGCCTCGGTATTTCCAGCTTCCTGGTCTATCTGGCCAACTCGCCGTTCGTGCTCATCGATCACTATGGCCTGACGCCGATCCAATACAGCATGGCCTTCTCGATCAATGCGGTTTCATTCTTCACGGTATCGCAGTTGACCGGCTGGCTCGGCGACAGGTTTGGGCTGGTGCGCGTCATGCGCTTGGCCGTAACTGCCTTTTCGTTCGTGATGGCAGCGATGGTCGTGGTCATGAGCCTCGGCTTCAATCAACTGCCGGTGATGGCCGCCTTTCTTTTCGCGGGCTACGGCTTCCTCGGGCTGGTGATCCCGACGTCATCTGTGCTCGCGCTTGAGGATCACGGCGAGATTGCAGGCACCGCCTCTGCTCTGATGGGCACGCTGCACTTTGTAACCTCGGCTGTCGCCATGGTCATTGCCGGCCTGTTCTTCGATGGAACGGCGCTCCCGATGGCTGCAGGCATTGCCCTCTGCGCGGTAGGTGCCCTCGTGCTCACACAGGCAACAATCGGCCGCCGCCGTGTCGTCGAGGCGGAAGCCGCTGCTGAATAGGAATTCTGATCCTCCATCAGATATGAAGAGAAGAGCCCGGGACATCGTTCCGGGCTCTCATTGTCTTACGTGCTGCCAATGCAGATTGGCTGAGCCAGAATCTGGGCCAGGACACCTCGTTGGTTTGCCTGGGCCCGGGCGACATAGCGGGAGAAATGTTCTGCCGCGAGTGCCGAGCCGGCGATGAGAACAATGGCTGCGGTACCAAAGCCTACGGCTACTCGTGCCCGCGGCCACCAGCCGAGTACGGTCTTGAACCTCGTACGCCACGTGGCGATCAGGGCGATGAACAAGGCTCCAACTGCGCAGCACATCAGGCAGCCGCATGCGCACCGCAGGCACAGCCCGGCGCGTGATAGCGGCCATTGTTACCCACGGTGCCGCCCTTGCCATACATGTTCCTCGGCCGCGCCCAATCGACGAGGTTATGGTGGGGGCCGGTTTCATTGCGGCCCTTTGGCATGACGTCGAGATAGCCGTAAATGCCAAGGAACTGCTCGCCGCCGCGGCTAAAGGCCGAATAGGTATGGAAGATCTGGCCGTTATCGTCCTTGTAGAACACGCTTTCGCCCGAGAGGTCTTTCAGCCCGGGGTCGGTGTGCCGGTAATTGTAGTAGGCGTTCTTTTCCGCCACTTCCTTTGGCGTGAAGGACACATTGAAATCGTAGTTGAAATCGCTGTGGAAAGACGAAACCCAGGGGAAGTGCCAGCCCATCGCCTTGCGCAGTGCCTCAATCTCGCCAATCGGTGCACGCGCCACGGCGACGTAAGAGACATCGTGATTTTCGAGGTGTGCAAGAAGACCCTCTATGTGGTCGACTTCCAGCGAGCAGCCGACACACTGGTTTTCCTGACCCGGTCCCATCATGAAATGCTTGAGAAAGAGCTGGCTGCGTCCATTGAACAGATCGGAGAGCGCTACCTTTCCGGACCGGCTGTCGAAAACATATTCCTTGTCGATCTTGACCCAGGGCAAAGCCCGCCGCTGCGCACTCATTTCCTCTTGCGCTTTGGTGAAAGCCTTCTCCTTGGCCAGAAGCGCAACCCGCGCTTTCAGCCATTCGTCCCGTGATGCGATCTCATGTTGCATTGCTTCCTCCTGATGCTGAATGCTCCAATGCGAATGCAGTTGTCGCTCGCTACTCTTGTGAGAGCAGCTCCTCCAGCCGGTCGAAGGCACTGTTCCAGCCTTGCTCGTGGCCCCGGCAACTTTCCGGCGTGTCGAAGACGCTCTGGCGGAATGTCATCAGCGTCTTCTCATCCTGCGGTTCGAAGGTAATGTTGACGAGCGTTTCCAATCCGGGCCTGCCATCTTCCTGATCCCAGGCAAAGGTGAATGCGAGGCGTTTGCCCGGTACGATGTCCTGGTAGACACCGCCGTGCCAGAGTTTTTCACCGCTGGCGGCGGAGTCGAGGCAGGCGCGCCATTTGCCGCCAACCCGCAGATCGGCTTCTACATAGGTTGCCGGGTAGTCGCGCGGGCCCATCCACTGCAGCATGCGCTTCGGATCGGCAAAGGCGTCGAAGACGAGGGCAGGAGGCGCATTAAATACGCGCTTGATCGTCAGGACGCGGCCAGCAGTTTCATTTGTCAGGTGAGCTGTCTCGGACATCTTTCTCTCCATTTGTCTGTACATCCTGCAAATATTCTTCCAGGCGATCGAAACTGTCTTCCCAGAAGCGCCGGTAACGCTCCAGCCAGTCCGTAGCTTCCTTGAGCGGGGCCGCATCGAGGCTGCATGGCCGCCACTGGGCCTCACGGCCCCTGATGATCAGACCGGCCCGCTCCAGCACTTTCAGGTGCTTGGTCACTGCCGGCCCTGACATCTTGAAGGGTTCGGCCAGCTCGGTCACTGAAGTGGTGCCGAGCGCGAGCCGGGCCAGTATTGCCCGGCGCGTCGGGTCAGCCAGTGCAGAGAAGATATGGTCGAGTCGATCGGGTGTCATTTCGTATTAAACCAGTTGGTTATTTAACTTTTAGGTTTAATACGCCTTCGGATGGCCGACGTCAAGCAATGATTTGAATCGCGAACAGCCGCTCGGATTGAATGGCCGGTAGATGCAAGGGAAAGGGGAGGGAGAAGTGGAGGCTTCTGTTGCCAGGTGCCTCCGAACCCCGCCTAGAAGTGCGAACCCCTAGGACTTGATTTGAAGCTATCGCACCGCATTAAGCGGCGAGACGTGCTTCCGCATAGTTGTCGTTTGCAACTACTGAGTTAGCCCGATAACGGTGGTACAATGCCGGGCAAAAGAGCGATCTTTACACCCTTGTCGATCCTATTTCGCCCCCGCCACAAGGCAGCGACAACAGCTGCATTGTGGTGGAGGCGCCGGGTACCGCCCCCGGGTCCAATGGGCTTATTGCATCGTCCGTTTATCACCATAGCTGGCCGAAGCCAGCAGGACTTATATAGGGGCTGTTTTGTTGAATTGAAAGAGTGGATTGACTTGGAAACGATGCTGAGGAATGTTTCCAAGGTGTCTAATGAGTCATCGCCTCATGCATCTGCCAGTTTGTGCGGTGTCTTTACGTCAGGGAGGGTGCAATAAGCCCATTGGACCCAACAATCAGGGGATTTTTCCATGAGTGACTATCTAAAGGATGTACGTCATTACGATGCGGCTGCTGATGAGGCGACAGTTGCAAAAATCGTTAAACATCTCGGAATTGCCCTGCGCAACAGGGATTCGTCGCTGGTCTCCTGCACGGATCCGGACGAATTGAAGCGCGTTCGCACCAATTGGGTCGAAAAGAAGCTCGGCATAACCGATGCCAGCAAGGCTGATGCAGCGATTGAATCGGTCTGCGCGGCCATGAAGGGGGACAACAGCAAGAGCCGCGTCACCTTCTATTATCTGACAGCAAAGGCGCTCGGCGCGCTGGGTAGTATCTGAACTTCTCCTGCCGCTCACCGAATCATCCCCGGCTCATTGCCGGGGATTTTGCTACTGTGGATCATGGACAAGTTTTAGTGCTTCGTTGGCCGAATCTGCTAAAGATAGCCCATGCGTACTTATCTCGACCTTCTTCAACATGTGCTCGACAAGGGTACCGATCGCGGCGATCGCACCGGTACTGGCACCCGCTCTGTTTTCGGCTATCAGATGCGGTTTGATCTCGCGGCCGGATTTCCGGTTCTGACGACGAAGAAGCTGCATCTGAAATCCATCATCCATGAGCTTTTATGGTTTCTGAAGGGCGATACCAACGTCGCCTATCTCAGGGAAAACGGTGTTACCATATGGGATGAATGGGCCGACGAGAACGGCGATCTGGGACCGGTCTATGGCTATCAATGGCGTTCGTGGCCGGCGCCCGATGGCAGGCATATCGACCAGATCGCTAATCTTTTGAATGCGATACGCAAAAACCCTAATTCAAGACGTTTGATCGTCTCGGCGTGGAATCCTGCGCTGGTTGACGAAATGGCGCTGCCACCCTGCCACTGCCTGTTCCAGTTCTATGTGGCCGATGGCAAACTCTCGTGCCAGCTTTACCAGCGTTCAGCCGATATCTTCCTCGGCGTGCCATTCAACATCGCCTCCTATGCATTGCTGACCATGATGATCGCGCAGGTAACGGGATTGCAGCCGGGTGAATTCGTTCATACCCTCGGCGATGCGCATCTTTATGCCAATCATTTCGAGCAGGCGAGGCTGCAGTTGCGCAGAACACCAGGCCCGCTGCCGAAAATGTACATTAATCCGGCAGTGACCGATCTCTTCGCCTTCAAATATGACGATTTCCGTCTTCTAGATTACGTCGCCGAATCCAGCATCAAGGCGCCGATCGCGGTTTGAAGCTTCGAGCAGGCCTTGTGAAGACGAATACTCGTTTGAAACGGATGTTGCCTGAATGATCAGTTTTGTAGTTGCGATTGCCGAAAACGGTGTGATTGGCCGTGAGAATGGCCTGCCATGGCGCTTGTCCTCGGATCTGAAGCGGTTCAAGGCCACCACGATGGGCAAGCCCATTATCATGGGGCGAAAGACCTGGGATTCTCTTGGTCGCCCGCTACCTGGCCGCACGAACATCGTCGTCACCCGCGATCCCGCCTTTTCCATCGATGGAGTGATTGCGGCGCGCTCAGTCGACGAGGCGCTGATGATCGCTGGAAGTCATGCCGGGGCCGACAAGGTGAACGAGATTTGCATTATTGGCGGAGGAGATATCTTTCGCCAGACCTTGAACCGAGTGGACCGGCTCTATGTGACGTGGGTATTGGCCGAGGTGGAAGGTGATGTACATTTTCCGGCAATCGACCCAAAGGTCTGGGCGGAAATCTCTACGGAAGATTTCCCTGCCGGCGAAAAGGACAATTATCCAACGCGCTTTGTCATTTATGAGCGACGCTGATACGGAACGCGAATTTTCAAGCGATATGAAAATATTGTGATAAACAGTCATAATCCTTCGGCTTTTTACCAAATCCGCTTGAAAAGCCGTTGCGTGCGTTGAAAGCGCGCCTTGCCATCCCTATAAACGGGATGTTGCGTTAGCGGGAGGAGCCACGGGGTGGCGCTTTCGTTCAAATTAAGAGGTATGGATGCCCTGGAGTAATCAGAACGGCGGCGGCGGCCCATGGGGTGGCGGCGGTAATAATAGTGGCGGTGGCGGACCGTGGGGTCAAAAACCACAAGGCGGCGGTGGAGGCAATCCCCCCGACCTTGAAGATATCCTCCGCCGCGGCCAGGACCGTCTGCGCCAGGCGCTTCCCGGCGGTTCTGGTGGCAGTCCGGCGATCTGGGGCCTCATTGCCTTGGCTCTGTTTGCTTTCTGGCTTTTCCAATCGATTTATACCGTACAGCCGGATGAGCGTGCCGTCGAACTGCGCTTCGGTAAACCAAAACAGGACATTGCCGAGCCGGGTCTGCATTTCCATTTCTGGCCGATTGAATCCTATGAAAAGGTCGAGATCGTCGAGAAGCAAAAGAATATTGGCGGGCAGGGCGCGCGCGGCGCCAAGGAAGGCCTGATGCTCTCGGGCGACCAGAACATCGTCGATGTACAGTTCTCGGTGCTCTATCGCGTTTCGAACCCGGTCGCCTATCTGTTCCACGTAGAAAACCCTGAAAATCTGGTGCAGCAGGTCTCGGAAAGCGCCATGCGCGAGATCGTGGGCCGCAGCCCTGCGCAGGACATTTTCCGTGACAACCGTGCCGGCATCGCCAACGACGTCCGCGGTATTATCCAGAAGACGCTCGATGACTATGGCGCCGGCGTTCAGATCAATGCTGTCTCGATCGAAGATGCAGCGCCGCCACGCGAAGTCGCCGATGCCTTCGATGAAGTTCAGCGTGCAGAGCAGGACGAAGACCGTTTTGTCGAGGAATCGAACCAGTACTCCAACCAGAAGCTTGGCCAGGCGCGCGGTGAAGGTGCGCAGATCCGCGAAGATGCGGCTGCCTACAAGAACCGTATCGTCCAGGAAGCAGAGGGTGAGGCCCAACGCTTCACCTCGGTCTATGACCAATACGTCAAGGCGCCGGACGTCACCCGCAAGCGTCTTTTCCTCGAAACAATGGAGCGTGTGCTGAAGGATTCGAACAAGGTGATCGTCGATCAGAGCGGCCAAGGCATCATACCTTATTTGCCCTTGCCGGAACTGAAGAAGCAGCCTAGCCCGACCACCGAGGGGACAAAGCAATGAACCAGAACCGTCTCCCTCTTCTCGCGGGTCTGATCGCATTCATTGCCTTGCTCGCCTATTCGTCGATCTTCGTTGTCCGGGCCGGTCAGCAGGCCATCGTGCTGCGCTTCGGTCAGATCGTCGACGTGAAGGCTGATCCCGGCATCTATTTCAAACTACCCTTCGGTTTTTTGGAAGCCGATAATGTGCAGATGATCGAAGATCGTCTGCTGAGCTTTGAACTCGACAATATCCGTGTTCAGGTTTCAGGCGGCAAGTTCTATGAAGTCGATGCTTTCCTCGTTTACCGGATCACCGACCCGCGCAAATTCAGGCAGACCGTCTCAGGTGACGTGACGCTGGCCGAGGCGCGCCTGCGCACCCGTCTCGATGCGTCGCTGCGCGGCGTTTACGGTTTGCGTGGCTTTGAAGCAGCACTTTCTGACGAGCGCGCAGGTATGATGCACGAGGTACGCGAACAGCTTCGCCCTGATGCGGAATCGCTGGGCCTGCAGATCACGGATGTGCGCATTCGCCGGACGGATCTGACACAGGAAGTATCTCAACAGACCTTCGACCGCATGAAGGCCGAACGTCTGGCAGAGGCAGAACGCCTGCGTGCCCGTGGCCGTGAAGCGGCACAGCGCATCAAGGCAATTGCCGATCGTCAGGTGGTCGAGATCATTGCTGAAGCCCGCAAGGAATCTGAAATCGCCCGAGGTCAGGGCGAAGGCGAGCGCAGCCGCATCTTTGCCGACGTGTTCTCGAAGGATCCGGACTTCTTTGCCTTCTACCGGTCTATGACAGCCTATGGCACGGCACTGGATAATACGGGAACGACGATGGTGCTTTCGCCCAATTCCGAGTTTTTCCGCTATTTCCAGGACTCCAAGGGTACTTTGCCTCCAGTCAGCGGTGCAACGCCCCCGGTGGCTGCACCAACGCCCGCCCCTAATTAGGGCGGGAAGCAATGATCGATTTTCTCGATGCTGTAGGGCTGTTTCTCGTTTTCGAGGGGCTGCTCTACGGCTGTTTTCCGCTGATAGCAAAGCGCGTGGCGCGCGACGTCAGTGAGCAGCCCGATGGATTTTTACGTGTTGCCGGTGTGGCTTCTGTTGCGATTGGCGTAGCCATCGTCTGGCTGGCTCGCGGGTAACTCAAAGACGCGCTGTCATCAAACCTTTGTGTCGGCGGTCATATTTTTGTCTACTCTCGCCGTTCTGTTGTATTATTCTGAGTTCACCCATAAAGGCCCGAACGCATGGTTTTAAACACTGGTCGCACCATCTTACGTTCTGCTACGGCAGCAATTGCACTGCTAGCGCTGGCTGCAACGAGCGTTTTACCAACATTCGTGACGGTGGCGAACGCCCAGGCCCAGGCGGCAGTCCCTGCACCGAACAGCGCACAACCAAGAGCGCAAGGGCCGGCTTCCGTGGCAGATCTTGCCGCTGGTCTGATTGACGCCGTCGTTAATATCTCAACATCGCAGACGATCAAGGGCCAGGACGGTGAGTCGGGTCCCGTGCCGATGCCGAAAGTGCCAGAAGGCTCGCCCTTCCAGGAGTTTTTCGATGAGTATTTCGGCAAGCAGAAACCCGGTGAGAACAATCCCTCCCATCAGGTCCAATCGCTGGGTTCCGGCTTCGTCGTCGATGCGGAGCAGGGTATCGTCGTCACGAATAATCATGTGATCGCCGATGCGGACGAGATCGAAGTCAATTTCAATGACGGCTCGAAGCTGAAGGCGGAATTGGTCGGCAAGGACACCAAGACCGATCTCGCCGTGCTTAAGGTCGACCCGAAGAAACACAAGCTGGTTGCGGTCAAATTCGGCGATTCGTCCAAAACCCGTATCGGCGATTGGGTCATGGCCATCGGCAATCCGTTCGGTCTTGGCGGCACCGTGACTGTCGGTATCGTTTCCGCGCGCAACCGCGATATCAATTCAGGTCCATACGACAATTTCATCCAGACCGACGCTGCAATCAATCGAGGCAATTCGGGTGGTCCACTTTTTGACATGTATGGTGAGGTCATTGGCATCAACACAGCCATCATTTCGCCGACGGGCGGATCGATCGGCATCGGTTTTGCGATTCCAGCCGAATTGGCCTCGGGCGTGATTGCGCAGCTGCGCCAGTTCGGCGAGACGCGCCGCGGCTGGCTCGGCGTGCGTATCCAGCCGGTGACTGATGAGATCGCCGAAAGTCTCGGAATGGCGTCGAGCAAGGGGGCGCTGGTTGCAGGGATCATCGAGGGTGGTCCGGTTGCCAATGGTTCCATTCTCGCAGGAGATGTCATCACCCGCTTCGACGGCAAGGATGTCAACAACGTCAAGGATCTGCCGCGTGTCGTTGCCGAAAGTCCGGTTGGGAAGGAAGTGGATGTTGTCGTTGTCCGCAAGGGCAAGGAGCAGACCGTAAAGGTTACGCTCGGCCGGCTTGAAGACAGCGACCAGCAACAGGCCAAGAAGGGTGACCAGACCGGTCAGGGCGAAGACGGGGCCGTTCGGGACGTCGATGTCCTCGGCATGACGTTGGGCAAGCTTGATGATGAGACCCGCAAGTCGTTCGGCATATCTAAGGAAGTCCAAGGTGTCCTCGTTACCGAAGTCCAGAAAGACTCCATTGCCGCCAACAAGCGTATCGAAGCCGGTGACGTGATCGTCGACATCGCGCAGGAGACAGTCTCCACTCCTGAGGATGTCGCAGCGCGGATTGAAAAGCTGCGCGACGAAGGTCGCAAGAATGCCCTGCTGATGCTGGCGTCAAAAACCGGCGAACTGCGTTTCGTGACGCTTCAAATGGACTAATGAATCGGTGTCTCCAACGCGCCGTACTGCAGGGTGCGGTTTGTTGTGTTGCAGCGGCAATTTTTGATTTATGAATATCGGTAGTTCGGACGGTCCTGTGCAAGATCTATAGAAATCTGCACAGAATCCGGCGATTATCGCACAATAATTGGTGACTCTCGCACAAGTTTCTCAACCATGCGAGAATAATTGGTGTAGAGACGCGAAATTTGGGTCAGACGACGAAATCGGTCTTCCGATAGCCCTGGATATAGAGGAGAGCGGTCAGATCGCCGTGATCGATCCGCATCTTGGCCTGCGCAGCAACTGAAGGTTTCGCGTGTAATGCCACACCTATACCGGCAAGTTGCAACATGCCGAGGTCGTTTGCTCCGTCGCCGACCGCTATTGCCTCATCCGGCGACAGGTTGAATCGATCACAAATCGAGCGAAGCGCGGCGACCTTTGCCTCACGGCCGAGAATGGGTTCCTTGACCTCTCCGGTCAGCGTTTCTCCATTGTCCATCAATATGTTAGCGCTGTTCTCGTGAAAACCGATCATGTCTGCGATGCGCTGAGTGAAGACCGTGAACCCGCCAGAAACGAGAGCGGTATAGGCGCCGTGCTTCTTCATTGTACGCACCAGTTCCGGCCCGCCGGGCATCAGCGTGATGCGGCTCGCGATGACCTTGTCGATCACGGAATAAGGGAGACCTTTCAGCAGCGATACCCTTTCGCGCAGGGCGGGTTCGAAGGCGATTTCGCCATTCATTGCCCGCGCTGTTATGGCTGCGACCTTGTCGCGAAATCCTGCTTCCTCGGCCAGTTCATCAATACATTCCTGCTGGATCATCGTTGAATCCATGTCGGCAATCAAAATTCTTTTTCGTCTACTATCTTGATTTTGCACGACAATATCGATTGGTGCGCCATCGATCGCCCGGGTCAATTCCGCATAGGCGTCAGCAGTGTCAGTTCCTTCTTTGAGGGCAATGTCACAGGCAATTCCATCGGCCAGCCAATAAAGACCTGTTGCATTGACCGCCGCCGAGGCTTTAATCCCAAGCGAAGGTACAAGGCTCGATGTAGCAGGATTGGCGATGAGTGTGGCCATAAGTGGCATGGGGCAATTCCGATTGGACGGTTGATGTGACAAGACAGCTAATCCTGATAGCCGGACCGACAGCCAGCGGCAAGTCAGCGCTTTCGCTTCGTTTGGCAGAAGAGACCAGGGGTGTGATCATCAACACCGATTCCATGCAGGTCTATGATGTGCTGAACCTTTTGACGGCACGCCCCGGACCCGACGATCTGAAGGTCGCTCCGCACTATCTTTACGGCCATGTTTCGCCTGCCATCGCCTATTCAACCGGCCAGTGGTTCTGCGATGTAGAGAAGACTTTGAACAGGCTAGAACTATCTGAAAAGACTGTGATTTTCGTCGGTGGAACCGGGCTCTATTTTCGCGCGCTTCTCGGCGGTCTTTCGGCCATGCCGGAGATTCCAGCAGATATAAGGGCCTACTGGCGCCAACAGGATGCTGAGCAGGGGGCCGAGAAGCTCCATGCGATCCTGACCAGAAAAGACCCCTTGGCTGCATCAAGTTTACGGCCGACCGACAGTCAAAGAATTGTCCGGGCACTTGAAGTCATTAATGCTTCCGGTCGGTCCATTATCGAATGGCAGAAGGAAACCGGCAGACCGCTGATTAACGGCGAAGCAGCACGCAAGATTATCATCGCACCTGACCGGCAGTGGCTGGGCGAGCGCATTGCAACACGGTTCGAAATGATGATGAGGGGTGGAGCCACAGACGAGGTCAAAGCCTTGTTATCGCTTGGACTTTCGGCGGAGCTTCCCGCCATGCGGGCCATTGGCGTGCGCGAGATTTCGGAGATGCTCGCCGGTCGCCTTCGTATCGAAGAGGCGGCAGAGCTAGCGACAATCGCCACCCGGCAATACGCCAAACGGCAGATGACGTGGTTTCGTAACCAACTTGGCGAAGACTGGGAAAGGTTGCCTTGTCCGTGATTGGCCGGTCACGTCTTGTCGTTGCGAAAAGTTCGAATGAGATCACTGGCCCGGAACCGTTCAGTGTTTTCCGGCTGCGGTTTGGGCGGTTCTTCCTTACGGATCGCCGCGTCCAAATTCCGCCATTGCAGTCTTGCCGGATCCTGAAAGGCGGAGGGGCGCTGACTTGCAATTGGTTCGCTGATGATGCTTTCGAAAGAGTCGCTCGTATCATCGTTGCTGGTGTTTTCTGCAGCATTGAGCTGGCGCATCCGCATCAAGATAGTGTCGAGAGATATGTGAGAATCGCCGAGGCGGACTGATTGCTGTGTCCTTGCCATGTGGGCGGCCGGGAGCTGATCGGGAGCGATTGTCTCAAACATCATGCGCATTGGTGTCGGAACTGCTTCGCCGAAGGCGATGGCTTCGCGGTTGGCGATCGACGACAAAAACCCGATTGTGCTTTGAGATGCGCCGGTGATGGCGCCGCGAATAATCTCCTGATCCCGCTCATTGCCAAGTCGCATGGCAAAGACTGTGCTGCACTGAGAGAGGATCGTTGGATCGAGTTCGCCCGGGCGTTGGGTGACAACCGAGAGGTATACGCCGTATTTGCGGCCCTCCTTGGCAATGCGGGCGATGGCTTGGCGGGTAGGCCAGAAGCCTCCATTGGCGTCAGCGGGTATGTAGCGATGGGCTTCCTCGCAAACAACGAGTGTCTGCACTCGGCCGTCGCTGGATACGGCAAGATCAAAAGCCATGCGGCAAAGCACCGATGCGACGGAGTTCACGACTTCCGACGGCAGTCCAGCCAGTTGGAAGACGCAAATGGGACGATTGTTCTTCGGTACCCGGAAAATATGCCCGATGGTCTGACGCATTGTATCCATGGTCGTGGGTGCAGAGAACATGAAGCGATAGCGTGGGTCGGCAACCAAGGCTTGCAATCGCTGCCTGAGCGCCTTCATTGTCGGGCGATCCGGTTTGCCATCCAGCTGGCCAATACGCTCGTCAATCAGCTTGATCAAATCAGCGATCCGATACGGCGCCGGAGTATCAGCTGTCATCGAGGAATAGTCTCGATCTTTCTTCAGAAGTGATGTTGCGACTGTAGCTTCAGCACTGGCGAAACGTTCCTTGGCGACTGGAATAAGATCGCGTAGCGCATCAACCTCGGCCGGTATTGTTGGCCTGCCGCGGAAAACCGCTTCGGCAAATTCCTCAAGCCTGAATAGCCAATAGGGCAGATCGAATGTCGTGTAGTCGATCGAAATCGAATGCTCGGGAAAGGCACTGGCGAATTCGTTGTGCGGATCAAGGATCAGGACCCGCAAATCCGGTCTCTGGCTGACAATCTTGCGCAGAAGCAACGAAACCGCGCTGGATTTGCCGACGCCAGTGCTTCCTAATACCGCGAAGTGCCGCGAAACGAGACTGTCGATCGAGATCATGGCAGGTATATCGGCATTCTGGGACAGATGGCCAACGGAAACAGTGTTCGTAAGGGTCGACGTATAGATCGTCGCCAGGTCCGCAGAGCGGATACGGTGCGCAATCGCGCCCATATGTGGGTAGGTAGCGATCCCGGAAGAAAATCGTAACGTACCGTCAGTTAGCGTATGAACCTGACCGACGAGCTCAACATGGATATGGATGCTTTGATCGATGCCCTGTTCCCACTGGGCATTTGGAAGATCAACCTTGTAGACCAGGCCGACCACACGACTACTGGCAACCTGGATGGATATGAGCTGGCCGACCGCCCAATAGTCCTCCGAAACTGATACTGACGCTCCGGTCTTGGCGTAAATGATGGCTTTCTCGCCATTGCACTCAATGACGTGTCCATCGGTCCGGTTTCGAACCAGTGGCCTTGGTGGTTCGGAGGGCGAAGCTTCAGCGCTCATGTTGTGACTATCTCAGACCTGACCGGGGAGTGTTTTTACACGTTGAAACACCTTAACGTTGAGGCATTGAGATTATCTTAGCGCCACAACGACAATTGTCTGTACCGACACGAGCTTTGAACAGAGCTTTTCAATCAACCTGCTATTTTGCCGTTGACGGATAGATTTTGCTAAATTATCGTCCGCGCCCATGAAAACAGTTCTTATCGTCGTGGGATCGCGCATGGGCAGGGTGTTGTAAGCACCCGGCGAAAGCTCCCATGCGCGAAACACAGGCTCCTTTGGGGGCCTTTTTTATTTCCAGCATCTCAGCTAAACGAAAACACCTTCTGAAGGGCCAAGGGCCGCAGAATATACGGGAAGAGATCGATGACCGCAGAAAAACAGGACAGTGACAGCCATACATCGCAACGCCGTGAGATGACCGGCGCTGAAATGGTCGTGCAAGCCCTTATTGATCAGGGCGTAACAGATATTTTCGGTTACCCGGGCGGTGCTGTCCTTCCGATTTACGATGAGCTCTTCCAGCAGGACAAGATCAATCACGTTCTTGTCAGACACGAACAGGGCGCCGGCCATGCGGCCGAAGGCTATGCCCGTTCAACGGGTAAAGTTGGCGTCATGCTGGTCACGTCCGGTCCTGGTGCTACCAATGCCGTAACGCCACTGCAGGACGCATTGATGGATTCCATTCCCTTGGTTTGCATCAGCGGGCAGGTCCCGACCAGCCTGATCGGTTCTGATGCATTTCAGGAATGCGATACGGTCGGCATCACGCGCCCTTGTACGAAACACAACTGGCTGGTGAAGGACGTCAATGATCTGGCACGCGTTCTGCACGAGGCCTTCCACGTTGCGAAAACTGGTCGTCCTGGCCCCGTTCTCGTTGACGTTCCCAAGGACGTGCAATTCGCAACCGGCATGTATACACCGCCGGAAACTGCGCCACGTACCAGCTATAACCCGAAAGTCCAGGGCGATATCGAGGCGATCAAGCAGGCAGTCGCGTTGCTTGTATCGGCAAAGCGTCCGGTGATCTATTCCGGCGGTGGTGTTATCAATTCCGGCAACGAAGCGAGCAAACTGTTGCGTGAATTGGTTGAGCTCACACATTTTCCGATTACGTCTACGCTGATGGGCCTGGGCGCCTATCCGGCATCGGGTAAGAACTGGCTTGGCATGCTCGGCATGCACGGAACCTATGAAGCCAATATGACAATGCATGATTGCGACGTCATGTTGAACATCGGTGCGCGCTTCGATGATCGCATTACCGGCCGCATCAGCGGTTTCTCGCCGAATTCGAAGAAGATCCATGTCGATATCGATCCATCCTCTATCAATAAGGCGGTTCGTGTTGATGTTCCTGTCATTGGCGATGTCGCCAATGTTCTTGAGGACAT
This sequence comes from Phyllobacterium sp., assembly GCF_037994405.1. Taxonomy (GTDB): domain Bacteria; phylum Pseudomonadota; class Alphaproteobacteria; order Rhizobiales; family Rhizobiaceae; genus Phyllobacterium. The sequence goes on along the minus strand of NZ_JBBNAN010000086.1, from coordinate 20,671 downwards.
GGTGCGCCTGTTGCGGGCTTCCTCGGTCCAGCCAGACAGGAAGGCGATAGGTGAATGGTGGTCGCAAATCGATAGATGGCGTTCGCGCAAATCCTTGTCCTATACCCGCAACAAAGAAGTGATCATGCCGCAATATGCCCTGGAGCGGCTCTATGAGCTTACCAAGGATCGCGACACCTATATCACGACGGAAGTCGGACAGCACCAGATGTGGGCGGCGCAATTCTACGGTTTCGAAAAGCCCAATCGCTGGATGACTTCAGGCGGACTCGGCACCATGGGCTACGGCCTGCCGGCGGCGTTGGGTGTGCAGATTGCTCATCCGAATTCGCTGGTCATCGACATTGCCGGCGATGCGTCGGTTCAGATGACAATGCAGGAAATGAGTGCTGCCGTTCAGTATGACGCACCGATCAAGATCTTCATTCTGAACAACCAGTATATGGGAATGGTCCGCCAGTGGCAGCAATTGCTGCACGGTAACCGCCTTTCCCATTCCTATACGGAGGCCTTGCCGGATTTCGTCAAGCTGGCCGAGGCCTATGGTGGGCATGGTATTCGCTGCGAGAAGCCAGGCGATCTCGACGATGCCATTCAGGAAATGATCGACGTCAAGAAGCCGGTTCTGTTCGATTGCCGCGTTGCGAACCTTGCCAACTGCTTCCCGATGATCCCTTCAGGCAAAGCGCACAATGAGATGCTTCTGCCCGACGAGGCAACGGATGAAGCTGTTGCCAATGCCATCGATGCCAAGGGCAGACAGCTCGTTTAAGCAACCGGAGAGGACAATAACATGAACGCTCAAAATCTAGCCTCCGGCTCGGCATATTTCATCGCCAAGGAGACGGAGTTACCGGTCACCACGGTCCTATCGGTACTTGTCGACAATGAACCGGGCGTCCTTGCCCGGGTCATCGGCCTGTTCTCCGGACGAGGCTATAACATTGAAAGTCTAACGGTTTCCGAGACCGAGCACGAGCAGCATCTGTCGCGCATCACCATCGTGACGCGCGGCACCCCGCATGTCCTGGACCAAATTCGCCATCAGCTGGAGCGCATTGTTCCGGTCCATCGCGTGGTCGATCTTTCGGTGCGGGCCGACGAACTTGGCCAAAGCGGGCCCATCCAGCGTGAACTTGCACTGGTCAAGGTTGCTGGTCTTGGTGAGCACCGCAACGAAGCGCTGCGCTTGGCCGATGCGTTTCACGCGAAGGTGACAGATGCAACGACAGAGCATTTCATCTTCGAGATCACCGGCAAAGGCTCGAAGATCGATCAGTTCATCGCAATCATGAAACCACTTGGACTCGTTGAGATCTGCCGGACCGGCGTCGCAGCGATGAACCGCGGCCCGTTGGGCATGTAATCGGGCACAGGTTCACAAATGGCTGAAATCAACTCAGGGGTACGCAATTGTATCCCTGACAAGATTTCCGTTGAGCCAAATCAAATCCGATCCTAGCGTTCCGCCATTTAGCAGGGTTTGGTTCGACAATGACACCTGAGATCTTTCTGACACTACTCGTTTTCGCCTTCGTTACCTCAATCACACCCGGTCCAAACAATTTCATGCTTCTAGCATCGGGGGTCAATTTCGGCTTTAAACGTACCATTCCGCATATGTTTGGTATTGGCAGCGGGTTCTTCACATTGTTACTCGGCGTCGGCCTGGGGCTAGGTGCGCTGATCCAGTCGTTCCCGCTCGCCTATACGATCCTCAAGTTCGCTGGCGGAGGCTATCTGATTTACCTTGCTTACAAAATCGCGACGTCGCGTTCGCTGAATACTGTCGATGGCAAGGCCCGTCCCATGACATTCCTGGAAGCTGCCGCATTTCAATGGATCAATCCGAAGGCGTGGGTCATGGCTGTCACGGCCATGGCAACCTACACCTCCTCCGAGGCGTACTTCGCGACCGTTTTGACCGTTGGCATAGCCTTTGCGCTCGTCAATATACCTTCAGTTTCGAGTTGGGCCGCCTTTGGTCAGATGATGCGCGGGTGGCTGGCCGATCCGGTGCGGCTGAAATGGTTCAATATCACCATGGCCATCCTGCTGGTCGCCAGCCTGTGGCCTATGCTGAAGTGAGCTTGCGTGCGCAATGAGAGACGCATAAGATTTTCCCATGCCACACGATCACGATGACCACCATCACGATAATGAACTTGATCCCATGGCCGCGCGCGTGCGGGCGCTGGAGACCATTCTAACTGAAAAAGGTCTTATCGACCCGCAGGCGATTGATGCGATCGTCGAGACCTATGAGACAAAGGTCGGGCCGCGCAACGGAGCCAGGGTTGTCGCGAAAGCCTGGACTGATCCCGAATATGCCGAATGGTTGAAGCGCGATGCGACAGCGGCGATTGCGTCGCTTAGCATTACCGGGCGACAGGGCGAGCACATGCAGGCGGTGTTCAATACAGCGGACACGCACAATCTTGTCGTCTGCACGCTTTGCTCCTGTTATCCATGGTCGGTGCTTGGCCTGCCTCCTGTCTGGTACAAATCGCCACCTTACCGGTCAAGGGCGGTCATTGATCCTCGGGGCGTATTGGCCGAATTTGATCTCATGCTTCCCGAGACGACCAAAATCCGCGTATGGGATTCCACCGCAGAATTGCGCTATCTCGTTGTGCCGCTGCGGCCAGAGGGAACAGATGGTTTGAACGAAGAACAGCTTGCTGATCTCGTCACACGCGACGCCATGATCGGAACTGGCCTGGCGCGCGCACCGGAGGCCTCATGAACGGCCCGCAGGATCTTGGCGGGCAGATGGGGTTCGGTTCCGTCGCGCTGGAAAAGGACGAGCCGCTGTTTCATGCGAGCTGGGAAAAACGGGCGCTTGGCCTCACAATTGCCGCTGGCGCGATGGGACACTGGAATATTGATGAAAGCCGCCACGCACGGGAAAGTCTTCACCCTGCGGATTATTACTCCTCTACCTATTACGAAATCTGGATCAAGGCCTTGGAGGTTCTGCTCAAGGGGCATGGGTTCGTTTCAGCGCTAGAGCTGGAAGAAGGTCATTCGATCGGCAAAGGAACAGAGCCCAAGCGTACTTTGACAGCGGAGAATGTAGCTGCTGTTCTTGCCAAGGGTGGCCCTTGTGATCGACCCGTTGCAATGGAGCCGCGCTTCAAGGCTGGCGATGGTGTGCGAACGCACAATTTTAATCCGGAGACGCATACGCGCTTGCCGCGTTATGCGCGCGGCAGGACCGGCCGCGTCGAGGCGGTCCGGGATGGGTTTGTTTTTCCGGATACCAACGCCCATGGCAAGGGCGAGAACCCGCAATACGTTTATACCGTTGTCTTTGATGCCGACGAAATCTGGGGTGATGGAGCAGACCCGAAATTGACTGTCAGTATCGATGCCTGGGAGAGTTATCTTGAGCCTGCGTGAGCTGATTACTCATTCGCGGGGATTGCCAGCAAGCGCCGATGCACCTGTCTTTGCCGAACCTTGGCAGGCAGAAGCCTTTGCAATGGTTGTTGCGCTGCATGACCGAGGATTGTTTGGCTGGGATGAATGGGCGAATGCTTTGTCCGCACAGTTGAAGCGCCCCGATGCTTTGGAGGATGCAAGCGATTATTATCAATGCTGGCTCGCAGCATTGGAATCGCTTATCGAGGTGAAGAATATTGCGGGCAAGCATGACGTCGATCAGCTAACCGCCGCTTGGCAGCGTGCCGCCCATGCGACGCCGCACGGTCAACCAATCAAACTTGAAAATGATCCGGACCAGTCTTGAAATGCCAAAATCACTGAGAAATCGCCGGACGGCAACACTCCGTCTTCTACTTTTGGGACTAACATTTCTGGTAAGTCCTGTTATGGCGCAAGAAGATGCCTGGCCAACGCCCAGTGAAGACGAATTGCGCAAGGTAATTACCGGAGCTACCCTCACGGGCGAGGTTAAAGCTGAGCCTTCCTTCAATTTCACCGAATTTCTTGGCCCTGATGGCAAGTCGCGTGGCAAGATGATCGAGTGCTGTAGGCCGGAAAAGGTTGCCACGAATGGCATGCCCTACGCGGGTGACTGGGCGCTCGAGAAAGATAGCCTCTGTCTTACCTACGAAGGGGAGGAAAAGAAGATTTGCTGGCGGCTGCAGATCAAGGGCGACCGCTTTCGCATGGTGGACCAGCAATTTGGCCGAGTAGGCGAGGGACAGATACGGCCGGGAAACCCTGATAATCTATAGTATTGGGCGCGACGTGCCCATTTTCCTTGCCCTTTGACGGCGAATCCTGTCACTCAGGACCATGCAATTATCACCGCAACAGGATGAAGCGCTCCGAGCCGTTTCAAAATGGCTGAAAGACGGGCGAAGCCCGATTTTCCGGCTATTCGGCTATGCCGGTACCGGTAAGACGACGCTTGCACGCTATTTCGCCGAGCATATCGAGGGAGAAGTCCAGTTCGCAGCTTTCACCGGAAAGGCAGCGCAGGTCCTTCGTTCCAAGGGCGCGACGAATGCTCGCACACTGCATTCACTGATCTACCGGCCACGCGGCGAAGAGGCCGTTGAGGACGAGACGACAGGCAAGACCAGTATTTCTCCGACATTCTCGCTTAACCGTCAGAGTCCGGTGGCGAAGGCAAAACTTATCGTTGTCGACGAATGCTCCATGGTGGATGAGCAACTGGGCCGCGACCTCATGAGCTTCGGTACGCCCATTCTCGTGCTGGGTGATCCAGGGCAGTTGCCACCGATTTCAGGTGGTGGCTTTTTCACCGAGCACGAGCCCGATTTCCTCCTGAGCGAGATCCATCGCCAGGCGCGCGACAATCCGATTATCCGTCTGGCGCTCGACGTTCGCGAAGGTCGCGAATTCAATTATGGCGATTTCGGCGCGGCCAAGGTCATCTCCAAGACCGATGTTACGCAGGATCTGGTGCTGGGCGCCGACCAGGTGCTCGTTGGCACCAACCGTACGCGCCGGCGCTACAATCAGCGACTGCGCGAACTAAAGGGGTTTTCGGCATCCTTTCCGCAGGCCGGTGACAAGCTGGTTTGCCTGCGCAACGATCCGGCCAAGGGCTTGCTCAATGGCTCGCTCTGGAAGGTCATGACCTCCTCTCGGGAAACGGTCAAACCAGGTATCAATCTTCTTGTTGCACCGGAAGACGAAGAGCCGGGCAGGGGCGTTGCCAAGATCAAGCTCCTGAAGGCGCAGTTCGAGGACCCTGACGCGGAAATTCCATGGCAGACCAAGAAACGATTCGACGATTTCGACTATGGCTATGCGCTGACAACGCATAAGGCGCAGGGTTCGCAATGGGACGAGGTTGTACTCTTCGACGAGAGCTATGCATTTCGTGATACGCGCGAACGGTGGCTCTACACGGCAATTACCCGCGCCGCTGAACGTTTGACGGTGGTGCGATAGGGCAGGCTTTCAGGCAAATTTAACGGAGATTCAAAAGACTTCGCTCGTTTCAACTTGCTTTTTGGGTTTCAATTGCAGGCGAAGAGGAGCCTGCCTGTGATCGATGCCGCAGATAAAGTGGAATGGGGTTTGCCATACACCTTTGACTATCAAGGGCAATCCGTCCGCTTTGGTATGGTCGGTAATGGTGCGCCACTGGTATTTGTGCATGGGACGCCATTTTCCTCCGTCGTATGGCGCAAAATCGCGCCGCATTTCATACAGAAACGACGAGTGTATTTCTTCGACTTGCTCGGCTACGGCCAGTCTGAGATGCGAGACGGACAGGGCGTTTCGCTTGGTGTCCAGAACGATCTGTTTGCAGCGTTGCTCAGCCATTGGCAAATCCAGAACCCTGATGTGGTTGCCCATGATTTCGGCGGTGCAACTGCATTGCGGACTCATCTGATTAATGGTGCGGATTTCACCTCGCTGACATTGATAGATCCCGTTGCGATTGCGCCCTGGGGATCACCCTTCGTGAAGCATGTGCACCAATTTGAAGACGCGTTTGGCGGACTTCCTCCCTACATCCATGAGGCCATTCTTGTGGCCTATATCAAAGGTGCTGCACATCAGCCATTATCTGAGGAAAGTCTCGATCTCTACTGCGCACCTTGGCGCGGTGAAACCGGGCAGAAAGCTTTCTATCGGCAAATTGCCCAGATGGATCAATGCTTTACCGATGAGATTGCCGACAGCATTCCCGCTGTTCGCTGTCCCGTCTTAATCCTTTGGGGCGAGGCAGATCAATGGATACCGATTGAGCGCGGACGCAGGCTCGCTTCGCTCATCCCTAGGGCGCAATTTTACGCGGTGCCGCGCGCGGGGCATCTCGTTCAGGACGATGCCCCCGAGGAAGTCGTTGCCAAGTTAAAGGATTTTCTGGTCTGAACTCGCTCGATTCAATTGCAAAGTGCGGTCCATATTACGGGGCCCGAGTTTCAGGATATTTCGATTTTTGGATATGGAAGAAATAACCATGTTTAATGTCGTATATCTGCTGTAAAAGACATGAAGTAGCTCTCTGCCGGATACATCAATTATGACTGCCTCACTCTCCGTTAATCTCAATGCAATCGCGATGTTGCGCAATCGGCGCGATCTGCCTTGGCCGAATATTATTGGCCTGGGGCGTATCGCGCTGGCCGCGGGAGCATCCGGACTGACGGTGCATCCACGTCCAGACCAGAGACATATCCGCTTCTCCGATCTACCGGCAATCCGAGCCTTGATCGATGACGAGTTTCCTCAAGCCGAATTCAATATTGAGGGCTACCCGACGGCAGAATTCCTGGACCTCGTTGCACGCAATGAGCCGGAACAGGTCACGCTCGTTCCTGATGATCCGACGCAGGTAACATCGGATCATGGCTGGGATCTGGTACAACACGCTGGGTACCTGGCGCCGATCATCGCTGACCTGAAACACCGGGCTGTGCGGGTTTCATTATTCATTGATCCGGATCCCGAGGCGCCCGTCGCGGCCAAGGCGCTTGGCGCCGACCGGATCGAGCTTTATACTGGACCCTATGGCGGCGCGCATGACGATCCGCGCCGCGAGGCCGAGGAACTGGCAAAGCTGGAAATGACGGCTGCGGCAGCGTTAAAGGCGGGAGTTGCGGTCAATGCCGGGCACGACCTGACAGTCGCCAATCTTCCTGCATTGGTCAAGAAAGTGCCAAATCTGGTTGAGGTGTCGATCGGGCATGGTCTTACGGCGGACGCATTGGTGCACGGAATGTCTGGAGCTGTGGAAAGATTTCTCGATGCACTCAAAGCATAGCCCTTTGATTCGGGCGCAGGATTTGCGTTGTCATGCGTTTTTGCATATCGTGAGCAACGAGCTATGAAAAAATGGCGATTGATATTGCGATGCAACACGACTAACTCGTCCGCCCACGCTGTCAGAGCGAGGGAAAACCTGTATGAGTGACCAGCAATTGGCGGACGAGAACTTTTATAAAGATCCCGTCGCCCACGAACCGGAACTGCATCACAAAGAAGCCTTTCCGGTGCTTGTGCTAGGTGCACTCGGCGTCGTCTATGGCGACATCGGCACAAGCCCGATCTACGCTTTTCGCGAGGCCCTTCATGCTGCGTCCCTAGATGGCAGCTTGAGCCGCACCGACGTGCTCGGGGTCGTGTCAATGATCTTCTGGGTACTTACGGTCATTGTAACGATCAAGTATGTTTTATTTGTTCTGCGCGCCGACAATGATGGCGAGGGCGGCATTCTTTCTCTGATGGCCTTGGCGCGGGCGAGCTTCAAGACTCGCCCGCAACTTATTCTGGCGCTCGGTATTGTAGGCGCATCGCTCTTTTACGGCGATGCTGTGATTACTCCTGCGATTTCTGTCCTCTCTGCTGTTGAGGGTCTTGAGATCGTGACTCCGACACTTGTGCCGTTCATCGTTCCCATAACCCTGGTCATCCTGCTGACACTGTTTTCAGTGCAGAGGTTCGGTACTGCGCGCGTTGCAACCATCTTCGGGCCGATAACACTGCTGTGGTTCGTGGCCATCGGCTTCTTTGGTCTGTGGCACCTAGCCGACGATCTGAGCGTTTTTGCCGCCGCCAATCCAGTTTATGCTTTTGAATATATAATCGACAATCCGGTCACTGCTTTCCCCACGATCGGTACGGTATTCTTGGCTGTTACCGGCGCCGAGGCGCTCTATGCGGATCTCGGCCATTTCGGGCGCAAACCCATTGCGACGGCCTGGATGTGGGTCGTATTTCCCTGTCTGTTGCTGAACTATTTCGGACAGGGTGCCTTTATTCTGGCGAATGGCGATGCCGCCAAGAATCCATTCTTCGAGATGTTCCCGCATTGGGCGCTTTTGCCAATGGTCTTGCTTGCTACAGCAGCGACGGTTATCGCGAGCCAGGCCGTTATTTCCGGCGCTTATTCGCTGTCGCGGCAGGCTGTACAGCTCAATCTTCTGCCTCGCCTTAATATTGAGCATACGTCGGAAAAGCAGTCGGGCCAGGTCTACCTGCCCCGCATCAATGTGCTTCTCGGGCTTCTCGTCATCTTGCTGGTGCTGGGATTTGAACGTTCGTCCAATCTTGCCTCGGCTTACGGTATTGCTGTTACTGGCAATATGCTCGTGACAACGACGTTGCTGTTCATCGTGATGAGTCGGATCTGGAAGTGGCGCCTGTGGGTAGCGGTCTCGTTGACGGTCTGCTTCCTGATTATCGATCTGACCTTCGTCAGCGCTAACCTGATCAAGGTCGTTGACGGTGGCTGGGCCTCACTGGTGGTGGCGTTCCTGGTCGTTCTGGTGATGTTTACGTGGGTCCGCGGCAGCCGTCAGCTCTTCGAGAAAACCCGGAAGGGTGAGGTCCCGCTTGATCTCATCTCGAGGAAAATGGCGGAAAGCCCACCGACCCTTGTGCCTGGAACCGCTGTATTCCTGACGGGAGATCCCAAGAGTACGCCAACGGCTCTCATGCACAGTCTCAAACATTACAAGGTCTTGCATCAGAACAACGTGATCCTGACCGTTATAACGGCCCCTACGCCGCTGGTGAAAAAGAGCGACCGCGTGCGCATCGAACCGATCAACGATCTGTTTATGCGCGTGACGCTGACCTTCGGTTATATGGAGCGCCCCAATATTCCCCGGACGCTGGCAATCTGCCGCAAGCAGGGCTGGAAGTTCGATATCATGACGACTTCTTTCTTCCTGTCGCGACGGTCTTTAAAGGCATCGGCGCGGTCTGAAATGCCCCGTTGGCAGGACCGTTTGTTCATCGCCCTGGCGCGTACGGCCAGCGATGCGACGGAATATTTCCAGATTCCTACGGGACGGGTCGTCGAGATCGGAACGCAGGTCAACATTTAGTCAAGGGGGACGAGATCTACCCGGCACACCAAGAAATCAATCAGCGATTGAGATTCTTGTGCGGGAATCGCGCTTTCTTGTTCCATTTTCAGGTAAACTCGTGCGGATTTTAGACAAGTTCGTCCGAAAACTATCCGGAATGAGCGTCAAAATATTTATGTTTCCAGCTTGTCAAAGACCTTCCAGCATACTAAAACGCTGCCGTAACGTACGGTACGGTACGGCGAGGAGAGAGCGTGCAGCCTGCAGTTGAAGTCAGCGATAGTGCATTGACCGAGCGTCAGAAGGACGTTCTCGATGCGGCTCTTGCGCTGCTGGTCGAAGCGGGTGATACGCTGACGATGACGAGCGTCGCGCGCCGGGCGAGCTGTTCCAAGGAGAGCCTTTATAAGTGGTTCGGTGATCGTGACGGGCTTCTGACAGCAACGGTCCAATGGCAGGCCTCCAAGGTGAGGGGGGTGCCGGTGGATCCAGAGGCGTTCGGCCTGACGTCCCTGACGACTGGCCTCGAACGATTTGCCTCGGACTGGCTGCGCGTCCTGTCGGGCAGCATTTCCGTAGCGCTCAATCGAGTGGCGGTTGGCCATGCCGGAAGTGACAAGCACGACCTCGGTGCAATTGTCCTTGAGAACGGCCCATTTGCCATGGCGCGGCGTTTGAAGCCATTGCTTCAGCTCGGACGTGATACTGGCCTGCTGAATTTTCGCGAGACTGACGAGGCGTTCCGGACTTTCTTCGGACTTGTTGTCCGCGATGTGCAAATCCGGTTGCTGCTCGGCGACCGGTTCGAATTGACTGAGGCGGCGATTGACCGGGATTCCCGGAGAGCGACACAGCAGTTTCTGGCTCTATATGGAGCCAGGTCGTAAACCCATGAATATGATCGAAATGGCGCCTGCAACGGCAAGAAGATGCGAGGTTGTCGCAAAGGCTCGAAAATGGATAAACATTTCCATCGCCTCTCTCCTCTATCCGAACGAAAAGCACCATACCATTTCTGCCCTATCCATGAGTTTACGACCTACCACGAAAGCGGCCGAGGACGGCCATTAAACCTAAACGGGAAGGAATAGATCAATGCGCGTATATTACGACCGCGATGCGGACATCAACCTGATCAAGTCGAAGAAGGTCGCCATCATCGGCTACGGTTCGCAGGGCCGCGCCCATGCGCTCAACCTCAAGGATTCCGGTGCCAAAGACGTGCGTATTGCGCTTCGTCCAGGCTCCGCAACTGCCAAGAAGGCAGAAGCTGATGGCTTCCAGGTCGTCAGCGTTGCCGAGGCAGCCAAGTGGGCCGACCTGATGATGATGGCAACGCCGGACGAACTCCAGGCCGACATCTACAAGGATCACATTGCCGACAATATCCGCGATGGTGCTGCGATTGCTTTCGCGCACGGCCTCAATGTGCATTTCGGCTTGATCGAGCCGAAGAAGTCCGTTGACGTGGTCATGATCGCACCGAAAGGCCCGGGCCATACGGTTCGCGGCGAGTATCAGAAGGGCGGCGGCGTTCCTTGCCTCATCGCCATCCACCAGGATGCTTCCGGCAATGCGCATGACCTCGCGCTGTCCTATGCCTGCGGTGTTGGCGGCGGCCGTTCCGGCGTCATCGAAACCAATTTCCGTGAAGAGTGCGAAACCGATCTTTTCGGCGAGCAGGTTGTTCTGTGCGGCGGTCTGGTCGAGTTGATCCGTGCCGGTTTCGAAACGCTGGTTGAAGCTGGCTATGCGCCGGAAATGGCCTATTTCGAATGCCTGCATGAAGTGAAGCTGATCGTCGACCTGATCTATGAAGGCGGTATCGCCAACATGAACTACTCGATCTCCAACACGGCCGAGTGGGGCGAATATGTTTCCGGCCCGCGGATCATCACCGCCGAGACCAAGGCGGAAATGAAGCGCGTCCTCAAGGACATCCAAACCGGCAAGTTCACCTCCGACTGGATGCAGGAATACAAGGCAGGCGCTTCGCGCTTCAAGGGTATCCGCCGCATGAATGACTCGCACCAGATCGAGGAAGTCGGCGAGAAGCTGCGCGGCATGATGCCGTGGATCGGCAAGAACAAGCTCGTCGACAAGGCGAAAAACTAAGACTCCGTTCAAGCTTAATGGAGAAGGCCGGTGGAGTGCTCCACCGGCCTTCTTGTTGCGGTAAGAATATTCGCTGCCAATTCGGCCATGATCACAAATCGCAAGTCCGGCGAGGGCCATTGAACGGCTGGTAGGTGTTGTCGAAGGTACGGTAGGATTGGTACCGGGCACGGCAACGCTCCGTCTGCGTTGGCCCGGATGGTCCGACGGGGCGGTGGACGCGGAAATCATAGCAACGGGCCGAGCCGGTGCAATCGGGGGAGGCAGGATTGGCTGGAGAGTCGTTACCGAGGATGAGCGGCTTTCGTGGAACCACGTCGAGGCCACGGGGGGCCGGGCGATATGTCTGGATTTCCTGGGCGGACGCTGTGGCAAGCTGGGAGGCCAGCATGAGGCCGAGCGCTGCAAGCAAGATTTTCAGAGCTTTCATTATCGTCCCGCCAACTTTTGTCATCGATATCATATAGGAGCTTGTTGCGGCGATCGCCACTGGTGGCGTTCGACTAATAGAGTTAGGTTCCACAGAACAGGAACGATGTTCTTGGCAGAATTGTTTCAACCTCGAGTATTGCATGTCCGTTCGCATCGCTACTTTCAATGTCGAAAATCTGATGAACAGGTTCGATTTTTCGGGCTTTAAGAACAATCTCAACAAGGACCGGGCGTTGCAGCTCTTCCAGATCCAGGACGAGGCGCAATATCGGCAGCTGGAGCAGGCACGGATGATCGCCCATGCGGATGATACGCGCCAGCTCACGGCCCTGGCCATTGCCGAGACGCACGCAGATATCCTGTGTCTACAAGAAGTAGATAACATTGGGGCGCTCAATGCCTTTGAGTTCGGCTACCTGTTCAAGATGGTCGGGGAGGGCTACCGCCATAAATACATTGTGGAAGGCAATGACAGTCGTGGAATCGATGTGGCCGTGCTTATGCGGGATCAGACCCGCTATGGCGCACCGATCGATTTCGTCGGAATGACCAGCCACGCCCATGTCACTTATAGTGATTTTGGTGTCTACAGTCCCGAACTCGCGCTGCTCGGCATCGAGCCGCATGAACGGCTCTTCAAGCGCGATTGCCTCGAGATCGATGTGCGGATTGGCGACAAGCCGCTGACATTGTTTGTTTGCCATTTCAAATCGATGGGTCCCCCGCGCAATGGTCTGGACGGGCGGGGCTCGACAATGCCTGTGCGGATCGCCGAGGCGAAGGCAGTTCGCCGTATCATCGAAGATAAATTTGCCCACGGCGGCGGTTCGTCCGATAAACGCTGGGTCATTTGCGGCGATTTCAATGATTATCGCGAGAAAGTCGTGATAGGCGGCGATTCCCTCGCCGGATATACCTTCGTCCCCGTCAGCGAACCGGTAAGTAGCGTCGACATCCTGCTAGAAGGCGGGTTCTGCGAAAATTTGGTAGAGCGCCGGCCTGTCATGGATCGCTGGACGCTCTACCATACGCGCGGGCCGGAGGAGCGGCATCTGTGTCAGCTCGACTATATTCTGGCATCACCGGCATTGGCGCGGAGCAATGCTGACGCCGTGCCCGATATTATCCGCCGCGGCCAGCCATACCGCACCATCTTTCCGGAAGGTCAGAAAGTGGAACTCTTCCCGCGGACTGGCTGGGATCGACCCAAGGCAAGCGACCATTGTCCGGTCGCCGTTACACTCAACATGGTTTGATAGATGCTCAATGTTCCTGAAAGAATGGTCATTCCAATCAACAACGCAGTTGTGCGCATCGACAGCGCACCCCTGGGCTACGAAATGGAGCACCGCCAAGACATCACCGCCAATTGGGCAAGTGCGACGTGCGCCAATCCGGCCCTGTTCAATGGCCCGTTCTTCATGGCGGAACGGGCGGGCGTGACGAAAGAAACATTCGAGGCAAGATATCATCGCACGCGCTTTGCGACGATGATGCATTGGAAGGCCAATATGACCAACGACAAGCCGTGGCATATTTACGGCGTCGGCGTTATCGTTTCCAATGATAACAGACTGATCGCTGGACGGATGGCCCCTTCGACCTCGGCCGCCGGCCGTGTCTATTTTCCTGCAGGGTCGTTTGACGAGGACGATGTGGTGGACGAACGCATCGACGTTGACGGTAACATGCTGCGTGAAGTCGAAGAGGAAACCGGCATACGACTTTCGGACGCCAGACGCCGTGACGAGTGCATTCATCTCGTTATGGCCAATCGAAATATAGCCCTGTTCCGGCGTCATTATTTCGATGTCAACGCGGATGAGTTGCTCGAGCGTATCCGGGTGCATATTGCCTCTCAGGACGATTCCGAACTCGACGATATTACGGCGATTTCGGCGGCGGGCGAAATGGGCGAGGCGACGCCGCTAACATTTCGTACCTTTGCTGACTGGCATTTCGCGCACCCCTGAATGTTACCGTCACAAGGTTTGACTTGAACGGGCGACGCCTTGGTCTATTTTCTCCAAACGCCAAATGGGGGAGTAATACAGATGGGTGGCCGCAACTATGAGATCTATGACGTCTTCACCGATAAGGTGCTGACCGGAAATCCATTGGCCATCGTGCACGATGCCGAAGGTCTGGATGACCTGGCCATGCAGCGCATTGCCAGGGAGTTCAACCTGTCGGAGACTGTCTTTGTCCTGCCTGCGAAAAATCCGGCGCACACGGCCTGGGCACGCATCTTCACACCAGACTACGAGATGCCGTTTGCCGGGCATCCAACGGTTGGAACCGCGGTTGCGCTGGCCCAACGCCGCTTCGACATTGTCAAAGATACGCAAGATGCCCTGATCATTCTGGAAGAGCAGGTCGGACCTGTTCGTTGTGGTGTGAAGCTTGGCGCAGAAGGTGCCTTTGCAGAATTCGACCTTCCACGGCTGCCGAAATCGATACCCTACAAATACGACAAGATCGCCATCGCCAATGCCTTGCGGCTTGAACCGCGGGAGATTTGTTTCGAGAACCATGTTCCAAGCATCTGGGATGCTGGTGTGCCCTTTCTACTGGTGCCGGTTCACGGCCTCGAGGCGGCTGGCCGCATCAGAATCAACCAGACTGCGATGAAGGATGTGGCACCGACAATCGGTCATCGCCAGTTGCCAGTCTACGCTTATTGCCGCGAATCGATCCTGCATGACAGCCATTTTCATGCGCGCATGTTCGTCAGCGACGATGGTACATATGAAGATCCGGCAACTGGGTCAGCGACCGCGGCGTTCGCCGGAGCCATCCATGCCTTTGATGAGCCGCTTGACGGCGTGCTGCGGCTCGTTATCGAGCAGGGCCACGAGATGGGGCGCCCGTCGCGGTTGCATCTGGAACTCGATATTGTTGATCAGAAATTGACCGGCGGCCGGATTGGCGGCTCTGCAGTCAAAATCGCAGAAGGGCAACTTTTTGTCTGAGGCTCAACTTTGTGTTGCCATTGTGCGCAGCCGTCATAAAGTTTTCAAGAAGGGCTGGACAGGCAAGATTTGCCCCGTTATAGAGCCCTCACTTTCGGTCGTCAAAGCGGCTGACGGGCACATAGCTCAGTTGGTAGAGCAGCTGACTCTTAATCAGCGGGTCGTAGGTTCGATCCCTACTGTGCCCACCATTCTTTTGAAAAAAGGGCCGCATGGCCCTTTTTTCATGCATGCAAGGCAGGCGCCTGCCTACGCAAATCGCTAGAGGAGAGTTTCCATGAGCATTCGTCGCATTGAAGTTGGCCCGCGCATGAGCCAGGCCGTTATCCATGGCAATACGGTTTATCTCGCCGGTCAGGTTGGCGGTCCGGGCAAGAGCGTCACCGAGCAGACCAAGGATGTTCTGGCTGTTGTCGATCGCCTGCTGAAGGAAGCCGGCACCGACAAATCCAAGCTGTTGCAGGCTATCATCTGGCTCGACGACATGAAGGATTTCGGCGAGATGAACGCTGTTTGGGACGCCTGGGTCGCTCCGGCCAACACGCCTGCACGCGCAACGGGCGAAGCCAAGCTTGCGACGCCAGAATACAAGGTCGAGATCATCATCACTGCGGCGATCTGATTCTTCCTGCACAGGGGCCCAGATCTGCCTGCTGTGCATTTAACACGAAATACACCAGGCAGGTGTTGGAAATACCTGGCATCACTATAAAAAGCCCGAGTAAATTGTTTGGGCGCACTGGATTTTTGGCGCGGAAATGAATAAAGTCCGCGCTTCTCCGGATTGCCGTAGTGGCAATTCTTCAAACGCTTGTCTGATTGTGGTCGATTGTGATTCTGCAAGACGAGGCAAGCATGGGTAAGGAAAACGATTGCAAGTTCTCGTCCGTGATAACAATGTTGAACAGGCCCTGCGGGTCCTGAAAAAGAAGATGCAGCGGGAGGGTCTCTTCCGCGAAATGAAGGCGCGCCAGGCATTCGAAAAGCCGTCCGAGCGCCGTGTCCGTGAAAAAGCTGAGGCCGTGAGCCGTGCCCGCAAAGCTGCCCGCAAACAGGCACAGCGCGAAGGCCTTTTGCCTGGTCCGAAGAAAAAGGAACGTGCGCCTCGTCCAAACGGCAATGGCGGCGATTTCAACCGATAATGCGTGACCGGCCCGCCCGGTCATTTGTAAACGCGACAGAACCCGCGCGGCCTTTGCTGTAGCGGGTTTCGTTTTTAGAGACCTCTTGATAATCGCACCCTGATGGCCATCTGATGCGGTTTTCTGCGCTTCCGGTTCTCATGGACTAAACGTCCGCTGCGCTGCTCCGGTTGTCGAAAACCACACCAGCTGAATCATCAGGCTGAATTCTCAAAGCGTCGTCCTTCATTCTTCAGCCAGAACAGGATTTGGCCGGTTTCCAAAAAGTGCCTTCTTGTGCAGTGCGGCAGAGCCTTTCTATTCATAGGAGACAATATTCAATTCCCTATGGAGATACGCAATGGCACTCAGGCTCAATATCATCATCGCCAGCACGAGACCTGGACGCGGCGGGCCCGCGGTCGCAAAATGGTTCAATGAATTTGCCAAGCAGGACGGCCGTTTTGAACCGGTTCTGATCGACCTCGCCGATCGCAATCTTCCGATCTTCGATGAACCGAACCATCCGCGCATGAAAAAATATGAACACGCTCATACCAGGAAATGGAGCGAGATCGTCGATTCGGGCGACGCCTATGTCTTCGTCACGCCGGAATATGACTTTTTCGCCCCGCCGTCGCTGACCAATGCGATGATCTATCTGTGGCAGGAGTGGAACTACAAGCCTGCCGGCTTTGTCAGCTATGGCGGCGTTTCAGGCGGGTTGCGCTCGGTCGAATCAGTCAAGGGATTGATGGCCGGATTGCGCATGGTTCCGATCCCCGAAGGCGTTCCGGTGCCAGCCTATCAGCAGTTCATCAATGATGAAGGCATCTTTCAGCCGAATGATCTGATCACGACCAGCGCGACGACAATGCTGGCCGAACTCACCAAATGGGCCACCGCTTTGAAACAGCTTCGCGCATAGCCGGGCATTGACCCGCTTGACAAAAAAGCCGCGAGCGGGTCAGTTAAGGCCATTCACCAGGGGGGTCCCGACAAGGGGCTGAGATACTGCTGGCTTTTGCAGCGCAGTGACCCGTTGAACCTGATCCAGTTCATACTGGCGTAGGGACGGTGCAAAAGTCTTCGCGTTTCGTGTCTCGGCACAAGGTTTGTATTTCAGACTCGCGAACTCCTTTCATCTTTCCGGCACAGAACTGGGTTTCCACGCAGAAAAGCAAAGGAACCTGATGATGACCGCAATTACCCCAACTGTTTCGGCTCCGACCGTTTCGACCGGCCCGCTGCCGGCATCGATCAAAGTATATAAAACCGGGCGCCTTCATCCCGATATCCGCGTACCCATGCGCGAAATCGCGGTTCACCCGACCGCGGGTGAGCCCAATGTCACGGTTTATGATTCCTCTGGCCGATACACTGATCCGTCCGTTGCAATCGATATTGCCAAGGGTCTGCCGCGAATCCGCGAGTCGTGGCTTGCTGCGCAGGGTGACACCCAAGCCTATGCGGGCCGTCATGTCATCCCGGCGGACAATGGCTTTGCTACGGGTGAGCGGCTGACACCGGAATTTCCCATCCGCAATCGACCTCGGAAGGCTCTGGATGGCAAGGCTGTCACTCAGCTCGCCTATGCGCGCGCCGGCATCATCACGCCGGAAATGGAATATGTGGCCATTCGCGAAAATCTCGGCCGTGAGGCGGCCAGAACGGCAGCTGTGCGCGATGGCGAGTCATTTGGCGCTTCCGTTCCAGATTATGTGACGCCGGAATTCGTTCGCGAGGAGATTGCCCGGGGCAGGGCGATCCTTCCAGCCAATATCAATCATCCGGAACTAGAGCCGATGATCATCGGCCGTAATTTTCTGGTCAAGATCAACGCCAATATCGGCAATTCCGCCGTCACGTCTTCCATGGCGCAGGAGGTGGAAAAGATGGTGTGGGCGACGCGCTGGGGCGCGGACACCGTGATGGATCTCTCCACCGGGCGCAACATCCATAATATTCGCGAATGGATCATCCGCAATTCGCCTGTGCCGATCGGCACTGTGCCGCTGTATCAGGCGCTGGAAAAGGTCGGCGGCATTGCTGAGGACCTTACATGGGAGATTTATCGCGATACGCTGATCGAGCAGGCCGAGCAGGGTGTGGACTATTTCACGATACACGCAGGCGTACGATTGCACTATATCCCGCTGACGGTCGACCGCGTGACGGGGATCGTGTCGCGCGGCGGTTCGATCATGGCCAAGTGGTGTCTGCATCATCATCGCGAGAGCTTCCTCTACGAGCATTTCGAGGAAATTTGCGATATCTGCCGTGCCTATGATGTGAGCTTCTCCCTGGGTGACGGTCTTCGTCCGGGTTCGATCGCCGACGCCAATGACGCGGCACAATTTGCCGAGCTGGAAACGCTCGGCGAGCTCACGCAGATAGCTTGGGCCAAGGACTGCCAGGTCATGATCGAGGGGCCGGGTCACGTGCCGATGCACAAGATCAAGGAGAATATGGACAAGCAGCTCGCCGTTTGCGGCGAGGCGCCTTTCTACACGCTTGGACCGCTCACCACCGATATCGCGCCGGGCTATGATCACATCACGTCCGGTATCGGCGCTGCGATGATCGGCTGGTTCGGCACGGCGATGCTCTGCTATGTGACGCCGAAGGAGCATCTTGGCCTGCCCAACCGCGATGACGTGAAAGTCGGCGTGATCACCTACAAGATCGCAGCGCATGCGGCGGACCTCGCCAAGGGGCATCCGACGGCGAAGGTTCGCGATGATGCCTTGTCGCGGGCACGCTTCGAGTTCCGTTGGGAGGACCAGTTCAACCTTTCGCTCGATCCGGAAACGGCACGGCTCTATCACGACGAGACCCTGCCGAAGGAAGCACACAAGGTGGCGCATTTCTGCTCCATGTGCGGACCGAAATTCTGCTCGATGCGCATCTCCCATGACATCCGTGCCGAGGCGCAGAAGGAGGGCATGGCGGCCATGGCGGAGAAATTCCGCGAAGGCGGTGATCTCTATGTGCCGTTGAACAACGGGGCGTAAACGCGATGGACATTCTGGTAAAGGGGGCCGGCGTTGCTGGTCTTTCCGTTGCCCATGAACTCATGTCACGCGGGGCGCGCGTGACGGTTCTTGACCCTCGACTGGGCGAGCGAGCAGCTGCTTCCTGGTATGCAGGCGGTATGCTCGCTCCCTTTTGCGAGCGGGAAAGTGCTGAACAGCCCGTTCTTGATCTCGGGCGGCGTGCGGCGGATTGGTGGGACGCCGCATTGCCTGGCACAGTTTTTCGTAACGGGACACTGGTTTTGGCTCCGTCACGCGACACCAAGGAGCTGGAACGGTTCGGATCGCGGACGTCAGGTTTTGAGCTGGTTGAGGTTGAGGTGATTGCCGGGCTCGAGCCTGATCTGGCAGGGCGTTTTCGCAAGGGCCTGTTCTTCAGTAAAGAGGCGCATCTCGACCCGCGCCGCGCACTGATCGGTCTGGCGGCAAAGCTGGCGTCTGCTGGTGTCTCATTGGAGACCGATTTGTCACGGTCAGCGACGGCGAGTTTTGACTGGATCATCGAGTGCACCGGCTATTCTACCACGGATGAAGGTATCCGCGGTGTACGCGGCGAAATGCTGATCTTGCGTTCGTCGGAGGTGTCCTTGTCCAGACCAGTCCGGCTCCTTCATCCACGCTTTCCCGTCTATGTCGTGCCTCGTGAGGATCACACATTCATGGTGGGCGCAACCATGATCGAAAGCGATTCTGGCGGGCCGATCACGGTCCGTTCGATGATGGAACTCTTGAACGCCGCCTATAGTCTGCATCCGGCCTTTGGTGAGTCAGAGATTGTCGAAACCGGGGCGGGGATACGACCTGCCTATCCGGACAACCTGCCGCGCGTCGCCGCCGAAGGAAACACAATCAGCATCAACGGGCTCTATCGGCACGGGTTCTTGCTTGCGCCTGCGATGGCCATGCAAGCCACCGATATGATCTTCGAGAGAAGGAGCGAAATGCCATGAAGTTGATCGTCAATGGAGAACCGCACGATGTTTCGGCGCAATCCCTCGACGCTTTGCTCGGGGAACTGGAGTTCGAGGGCGAGTGGCTGGCGACAGCACTGAATGGCGAGCTGGTGCGGTCATCGGAACGTCTAGGGTGTCGCCTGAACGAGGGGGACCGGGTCGAGATTCTCACGCCACGACAGGGAGGCTAAGCGATGCTGAAACTCTATGATACCGAACTTTCCTCGCGGCTTTTGCTGGGGACAGCGCAATATCCTTCACCTTCTATCCTGATGGACGCGATTGCGGCATCCGGCACGGAAATCGTAACGGTGTCGCTGCGGCGGGAGATGGCAGGTGGCAAATCCGGCGACAGGTTCTGGTCGCTTATCAGGTCACTTGCAACACATGTGCTACCGAACACAGCTGGGTGTCATACGGTCAAGGAAGCTGTGCTCACGGCACAGATGGCGCGGGACGTCTTCGCAACCGACTGGATCAAGCTCGAAGTCATCGGTAATCACGACACGCTGCAGCCTGACGTTTTTTCGCTCGTCGAGGCGGCGCGTATCCTTGTCGACGACGGGTTCAAGGTGTTTCCCTATACGACCGATGATCTTGTCGTTGCCGAGCGACTGCTGGATGCCGGATGCGAGGTGCTGATGCCATGGTGCGCGCCGATCGGTTCAGCGCGTGGCCCGCTCAATTTGCATGCCCTGAGGTCTTTGCGGGGCCATTTCCCGGAAATTCCGCTGATCGTCGATGCAGGTCTCGGGCGTCCGTCGCATGCTGCAACTG
>NZ_JBBNAN010000085.1:0-8413 GCF_037994405.1 Phyllobacterium sp. | reverse complement strand
AGACTGGTGAGAGCGCTTCCGCTTCTGTGCTGGACGGCAATGAGATCGTCTATATCGCTCGCGCCTCGCACAAGCGCGTCATGTCGATCAATCTCAATCCTGGAAGCCGGCTGCCGGCCTATTGTTCGTCCATGGGTCGGGTTTTGCTGGCTTCGATGGCCGAAGATGAAGTGCGACGTATTCTCGAAAACAGTAATCGCCAGGCCAATACACCAAAGACGAAAACCACGCTTGCCGATCTGATGGCCGAACTTCAGCACGTGCGCGAACAGGGATATGCGGTTATCGACCAGGAACTGGAAATCGGGCTCTGCTCAATCGCTGTTCCCGTCCGCAACATGCGCGGTACGACCATTGCTGCGATCAATGTTGGAGCGCAGGCGGCGCGAGTCTCGATCGATGAAATGATCGAACGCTATCTGCCGGTGATGCGTTCGACCCGTGATACGATCACCAACCTGCTGGTTTAGGGCTATTCTGCCAGTTTCTCATACTGTTCGGCACGATATTGGCGTGGCGTTGATCCGGTTTCTTTGGTGAAGAAGCGCGAGAAATAGGCTGGATCATTGAAACCAAGATCGTAGGCAATCTGTTTGATATTGAACGAGGTGAACACCAGATCGCGTTTGGCCTGATCAATGAGCCGACTCGCGATCAGGCTATTGGTGCTTTGCCCGGTTGCCGTTTTGACAATCCGATTGAGGTGCGTTGGAGATACTCCGAGGTGGCTGGCGTAAAACTCTGCCGGACGATGGTCGCGGAAATGGCGGTTCACCAGTGTTCGCAACGCCTTCATTCGGGGATGCTCTTTAACGCCATCGTCTGTCTGATAGTGGTCGGGCGCCGTGAGGCGGGCAGCAATCAGGATTGCGGTTCGCAAATGGGCTTCGACCAGATCACTGTGAAAGGGACCGCCTTGCACCAGTTCCTGACACAGCCTTTCCAGGGTCTGCACAAGAAAGCCGTAATCGCCATCGTCCTGACCGAGTGTAATCAGGCGTGGTCGCGAGATCCAATTGCTCATTTGCGCATCAATGAACGTGCGTCCGAGCGCACCGAAGCGCGAGGCGACCATTGTGATGATCATCCCGTCCATATCCTTTGAGAACCGGAACCCATGCTCGTACTTTGGCGGTACTGCGATCATGACCGGTGGCAGGATTGGATGAATTTCGTCGTTGAAGACCGCATCCCCTGTTCCACCCCGAAGGTACAGAATCTGAAAGAACGCATCATGCCTATGGGACTTGATCTCCCAATTGTGCAGCTGACTGCGTGAGGCAATTGTCTCCCAATGCAGCCAGAAATCGGGCCGCAGAGCATGGTTTTCTCCGTAGAGATCGTAGGTTGGGGCGCTAACGCGCATAGGTTACTCCCGACGAATATGTTCGAAATGTCCTATTTTATGACCGGAAAGTCCATTGCGACCACCACGCTCAAGCATAGGCTTAAGGAAAATTTCGTGTTGGGAGGCACTATGCGCACTCAGGTTGCAATTATTGGATCAGGACCCGCCGGGCTGCTCCTTGGTCAGTTGCTGAGCAAGGCCGGAATCGACAATGTCATCCTCGATCGCGTCAACAAGGAATATATCCTTGGTCGTGTTCGTGCCGGCGTGCTCGAAGAGGGAACGGTTCGCCTGCTCGATGAAGCAGACGCAAGTGAACGGCTGCATGCGGAGGGGCTGCCGCATGGCGGATTCTCGCTGGCGTTCGACGGACGCAACCACCGCATCGATCTCTCCGGTCTGACTGGCGGCAAACAAGTCACCGTTTATGGCCAGACAGAAGTCACGCGTGATCTCATGCAGAAGCGCGAGAGGGTCGGAGCCAAGACCATTTACAATGCGGATAATGTTGCCATCCATGATTTCGGTTCATCCAACCCGTTCGCGACCTATGAAAGCAATGGCAAAACCCATCGCATCGACTGTGAATTCATTGCAGGGTGCGACGGGTTTCATGGCGTCAGCAGGCGGTCAGTGCCTGAGAATGCGATCCGTACGTATGAGCGTGCTTATCCATTCGGATGGCTTGGGGTTCTGGCGGAGGTGCCGCCCGTTGCTGATGAGCTCATATATGCCAACCACCCACGTGGCTTTGCGCTCTGCTCCATGCGATCGATGACCCGAAGCCGATATTATGTGCAGTGCCCGCTGGATGACAAAGTGGAAGCCTGGTCCGACGCGCGTTTCTGGGACGAGTTGCGGAGCCGTCTGCCGAAGGAAGATGCCGAAGCCGTGACAACGGGACCTTCGTTTGAGAAATCGATAGCTCCCCTCCGCTCCTTTGTCGCCGAACCGATCCGTTTTGGCCGCATGTTCCTGGCGGGAGACGCAGCCCATATCGTTCCGCCAACGGGCGCCAAGGGGCTTAATCTGGCAGCGAGCGATGTCCACTATCTGTTTGAAGGCTTGCGCGACTACTATGCCGACCGCTCGATGGCGGGACTTGATGCCTATTCGCAGCGCGCGCTTTTACGGGTGTGGAAGGCAGTCCGTTTCTCCTGGTCGATGACTATGATGATGCACCGGTTTCCCGACACCGGAGCGTTTGGACAGAAGATACAGGAAGCGGAGCTGGATTATCTTGTGCATTCCCGTGCCGCCTCCACAGCACTGGCCGAGAATTACGTTGGGCTGCCATTCTGAAAGGAGAGCGGAGCTCTCAATTTGCCCTGATCGTGTTTGTTGCCGCCTCGCGGATTGTCTGCATCAGGATCATCAGCGGTAGCGATGGCGTCACGTCGGCACGCATTGTCAGGCCAACGGGGCCTTTGGTTTCCGTCGTATCGATGGGGAGCAGCGCAAGCGTTCCGTCCTCGATGTCATTGGCAACGACGCCTGCAGAAATGATCCATACCGCACTTTTGGAGCGCACAAAGGCGCGGCCAAAAGCGTCGGAGACGGTTTCAATCTGCTGCGGGACCTTGGCAACACCATTGGCAATAAGGAACCGGTCGACGAAAGGCCGGATGATCGAGGCACGGGTTGGCATCAATACGGGGAATTGGGCAAGCCGCGTAAAGATGTCCCCGTTGCCCTGCAGGAGAGGATGCCGGGCGCTCACTGCAAATACAACTTGTTCGGAATAAAGATGCTCGAACGAAAACCCCGTCATTTTCTCCGGCGCGGCAAGCCGGCCGACCACTAAATCAAGATCGCCAAGACGCAGCTGTTCAAGAAGGACCGCATTTTCACCGGTCACGATTTTAAGGCGGCTCTGCGTCTTTTCCTGAAGAAACAGGCTAATCGCTTGCGGCATGATGCGGGTCGAAACGGTGGGCAAGGCGCCGATGCGGATCGGTATACCCTCCCCTGACAGCTCATTGGTAACGGAATCGATGCCCTGACGCAACGCGGTGATGGCAGCGCCCGCATAGCGCTGAAACACTTCGCCATAACGCGTAATCCTTATTCCACGTCCATCCCTTTCGAACACGGCGACACCAAGCGCCTCTTCCATTTCACGAATGGTTTTCGTCACAGCCGGTTGGCTGATATGAAGGATGGAAGCAGCCTTCATCACGCTCTTCTGGCGGGCGACTTCGAGAAAGGTTTGAAGGTGGCGGAACTTGATACGGCTGTCGATCATCGATTTTCATAACCCATGGGTTAATGGAACGCGACAAGATATCATTTTACTGAACCAAATGTATAATCCATTGTCATAACGGACAGATTGGGAGGATCTCTGTGCAATTCGCTTCTATCAACGGCGTTACGCTGCACTATCAGTTGATCGGTGCGCCGGAAGGCAAGCCCGTCCTGGTCTTCGCCAATTCGCTTGGTACCGATTTTCGCATCTGGCGCGATGTCATACTTCGTCTCGTTGGCGATTTCGCCATAGTCACCTATGACATGCGCGGACACGGTCTTTCCGACGTCGGTAAAACTCCCTACAGCATCAATGATCACGTTGGCGATCTTGCCGGTCTCCTCGACTATCTTGACGTCAAGCGCGCGGTTATCTGTGGTTTGTCTGTCGGCGGCCTTGTGGCACAGGGTCTTTATGCGACACGGCCGGATCTGGTACGCGCCCTGATCCTTTGCGACACGGCGCACAAGATCGGTACGGCCGAGTCCTGGGCCGCACGCATTGCAGCGGTGGAAAAGGACGGGATCGAGTCCATCGCCGATAATATTTTCAAGCTGTGGTTCACGCCGGCCTTTCACGCGCAGCGCCGCGAAGAACTCGCCGGATACCGCAATATGCTGGTCCGCCAGCCGGTCGACGGCTACACCGGTACCTGTGCTGCATTGAGCGGCGCCGATTTCACGGAAGCCGCCGGGCGTATTGCGGTTCCTACAATCTGCATTGTCGGCGATCAGGACGGCTCAACGCCGCCGGACCTTGTGCTTCAACTCGCCAAGCTCATTCCCCGTTCGCGCTATGAGGTGATCAAGGATGCGGCGCATATCCCCTGTGTCGAGCAGCCGGAGGCGCTTACCGCCGTGATTCGGGCTTTCATCGATGAATTTCAGCTTGGAGGAAAATCATGACCGGTGCGGCCGCCCCGTCTCGCCGCTATGCAGAAGGCATGGAAACACGAAGGATCGTGTTGGGCGATACCCATGTCGATAACGCAGAGATAAACAAAACTGATTTCGATGAGCCGTTTCAGGAACTGATCACGGAAGCGGCATGGGGTCATGTCTGGGCACGGCCGGGCTGGACCAAGCGGCAACGATCGATCGTGACAATCGCATTGCTGGCGGCACTGGGACAGGATGAAGAGCTGATCATGCACATCCGGGCAACGGCCAACACAGGTGCCACGAAGGACGATATTTGCGAGGCACTACTGCACGTTGCCATTTATGCGGGCGTTCCGGCAGCAAATCACGCGATCAAGCTGGCCAAACGGGTCTATAAAGAGCTCGAAGCCGAAAAGGCAGCTTGACGGGAGGCGACAATGGTCAACAGGAAACCGGAAACCGGTGCTTTCTTTCAGCGTGACAGGCAATGGCATCCGCCCGCCTATGCGCCAGACTACAAGACCAGTATTGTCCGTTCGCCGCAGCGAGCGCTGCTGTCATTTGACAATACATTGTCGGAGATCACCGGCCCGGTGTTCGGCCCTTCCATTCTGGGCGAACTCGACAATGATCTCATCCACAATTTCGCCAAGCCCGGGGAAAGCGCCATTGGCCAGCGTATCATCGTGCATGGCCGGGTGATTGACGAGCGAGGCAAGGGCGTCGCCGGTGCGCTTCTTGAGTTCTGGCAGGCCAACGCTGGCGGGCGCTACCGCC
This sequence comes from Phyllobacterium sp., assembly GCF_037994405.1. Lineage (GTDB taxonomy): Bacteria > Pseudomonadota > Alphaproteobacteria > Rhizobiales > Rhizobiaceae > Phyllobacterium. Next base: position 3,159 of record NZ_JBBNAN010000085.1, on the reverse strand, counting down.
ACAAGCGCGAAGGATACATTGCCGCTCTCGATCCGAATTTCGGCGGATGCGGACGGACGATCACCGATGAGGACGGCTATTACCGGTTCCGCACCGTCAAACCGGGCGCCTATCCCTGGCCGAACAGCGTGAACGATTGGCGTCCCGCCCATATCCATTTTTCCGTGTTTGGACACGGCTTTGCTCAGCGCCTGATCACCCAGATGTATTTCGAGGGCGATCCGATGATCTGGAACTGCCCGATCGTCAGGTCGATCCCGGACAAGACGGCCATCGAACAGCTTGTCGCCGCTCTCGACATGAACAACACGATCCCGATGGACGCCCGCGCCTATAAGTTCGACATTGTGCTGCGTGGCCGCCGCTCGACACTGTTCGAGAACCGCATGGAGGGCAACTGATGGTCCAGCAATTGGGGTTCCTCAAAGAAACACCTTCACAGACCGCGGGACCTTATGTCCATATCGGTTGCACACCGAATTTCTGTGGTATTACAGGTGTTTACGAAGCCGATCTCGGTATTAGCATGGTCAGTGACAAGACACTCGGCGAGCGGATCACCATTCGCGGCCGTGTCTTTGATGGAACCGGAACGCCCTTGCGCGATGCGTTGCTGGAGGTATGGCAGGCGGACAGCAACGGGCTTTACAACAGCCCGTCGGAGCTTCGGGGCACCGCTGATCCGAATTTCACCGGCTGGGGCCGGTGCCCGACCGACATGGAAACCGGTGAATTTGCCTTCGAAACCGTCAAGCCGGGGCAGGTTCCCTTCAAGGATGGCCGCTTGATGGCCCCGCATATCACGGTCTGGATTGTTGCCCGCGGTATTAATATCGGGCTGCAGACACGGATCTATTTCGACGATGAAAAAGCGGCCAATGACCAGGATCCGATCCTAATGCGCATCGAGCACAAAAATCGTGTCCAGACCCTGATCGCCAAGCGCGACGGCTCGACCTATCTGTTTGATATTCATCTGCAAGGCGATAAGGAGACCATCTTCTTCGATGTGTAAGCAATGAGCATATCTCCTTTCGACCACCCGTATCTGTCGGGGCTGATCGGCGATGAAGAAGCCATACGATGGTTCTCGGTCGAGAATGATATTGCTGCGATGGTGTCGTTCGAATCTGCCTTGGCGGAGGCCGAAGCTGAAGAAGACGTGATCGACAATGCGGCTGCCGAAGCGATTGCAATTGCCTGTAGGACATTCACGCCGGATCTCGCGGCTTTGAGATCAGCGGTTGCCGCTGATGGCGTTGTCGTTCCGGAGCTTATCCGTCAATTGCGCGAGACCATTCCACAGGAATATCGAGCGTCGCTGCATTTTGGAGCGACCAGTCAAGACGTCATCGATACGAGCCTGATGATACGGCTCAGGCCAGTTCTCGCACGCCTCGACAAGGGATTGTCGGATCTCGTGACCAGGCTCGATCACCTGGATAAAGCATTTGGAAACAATGGCTTGATGGGGCGTACCCGTATGCAGGCAGCGATTGCGATCACAGTGCATGATCGCATCGGGGCCTGGCAGGGCCCGTTGCTCCGGCATCGCCAAAAGCTCGACGCACTTCAGCAAAATTTCCCAGTCGTACAGTTCGGCGGCGCTGTGGGAACGCTGGACAAGTTGGGGGAAAAAGGGCCTGCAGTCCGCAAGCGGCTGGTGGCGATCCTTGACCTCAGAAATGCTCCGCAGTGGCAAAATCAGCGGGACATTGTCGTCGAGTTTGCGGATTTTCTGTCCCATATTTCTGGTTGCTTGGGAAAGATCGGTCAGGATATCGCACTTCTTGCGCAAGGCGGCGGCGAGATTGCGCTTAAAGGCGGCGGTCAGTCTTCGGCCATGCCGCACAAGCAGAATCCCGTTCTTGCCGAGCTCCTCGTCTCGCTTGCACGTTACAATGCCACACAGATTTCGGGCATGCATCATGCGCTGGTCCATGAGCAGGAGCGTTCCGGTGCCGCCTGGGCGCTGGAATGGATGATATTGCCGTCGATGGTGACGGCGACGGTGACCGCGATGCGTTCGGCCGCCATGCTGCTCGACTCCGTTGAGGGTCTAGGGGAAGGCGCCAATGCAAATGATGCGTAGGTGCGGTTGTTCAACTCGTCACAACCGAAACACAATCGGAGTCGAGAAAATCGTGCGAGATTCGCCAATTCTTGTACGAGAATCACGTGGTTTTGTGCAAAAGCCGCGTGCTTTTGTTTGAATCTCGTTTCGAAAACGGCAGGTAGCGTTGAAAGCTCGGGACAGGGTGAAAATTCGATCATGATCGCGTGACGCATGATCTGACAACTAAAGTCGATAGAGGGAGGAAACATGAAAAAGCTCATATTGGCGGCAGCCGCATCAATCCTGATGACTGCAAGCGCCTACGCGGATGTGATCAAGGTCGGAGTCATTGGTCCCTTCTCGGGCCCGTTCGCAATTCAGGGCAAGAATTTCAAGGCAGGCATCGATGCCTACCTCGCTACCCATGGCAACAAGGTTGGCGAGAATACGATCGAGATACTCTACCGGGATGTGCCGCAAGCCGACCCCGCCCAGTCGAAGGCGCTGGCGCAGGAACTGGTGGTGAAGGAAGGCGTGCAATATCTGGCCGGTTTCTATTTTACCCCGGATGCCATGGCGGTGACACCGTTGCTGCAGCAGGGCAATGTACCCATGGTCATCATGAATGCTGCAACTTCTGCGATTGTCACGAAGAGCCCACTGGTCGTGCGCACCTCGTTCACGACATGGCAGACATCCTCGCCGATTGCGAAGATTGCGCGCGAACGGGGGGTTGAAAAGGCCATAACCGTGGTCAGCGACTATGGGCCGGGCGTCGATGCCGAAAATGCCTTCAAGTCCACCTTCGAGAAGGAAGGTGGCAAGGTGGTCGAATCCATCCGCATGCCGCTGTCGACCAACGACTTCAGCCCGGTGATGCAAAGGGTTCGCAATTCCGGCGCCCAGGCCGTTTTTGCCTTCCTCCCATCAGGGCCAACCACACTTGGCTTTGTCAAAGCCTATAATGAGAATGGTCTGAAACAGGCTGGCATCCAGTTTCTTGCACCCGGCGACCTGACGCAGGAATCCGACCTTCCGGCCATCGGCGAGGCAGGCCTCGGCATCCTGACCACCTTCCATTATTCGATCGCCCACAATTCTCC
>NZ_JBBNAN010000084.1:0-29987 GCF_037994405.1 Phyllobacterium sp. | reverse complement strand
CTGAATTGAAGAGCGGCGCGCTGCAATATGCTCCCATCGGTGCGCTTGTCGGTCTGATCCTTGCCGCCGAACTTATCATCGTGCTCGGCGGATCGGTGTTCGCACCGAAACTTGGAACCGTTGCTTTCCAGCCAACGCCCGATGTGGCGACGCGCACCAATACGGCGGCGCTCGGTGACATCCTCTATACGGACTACATTTACTTCTTCCAGATTGCAGGCCTTGTGCTTCTGGTCGCGATGATCGGCGCGATTGTGCTGACGCTTCGTCACAAGCCCAATATCAAGCGCCAGAACGTTTCCGAACAGGTCGCGCGCACGCCGGCAACGGCAATCGAGGTCAAACAGGTTGAGACAGGCAAGGGCCTGACAGAGGTGTCATGATGGAAATCGGTATCGCACATTATCTCACTGTTTCTGCCCTGCTGTTTACCCTCGGGATCTTCGGCATCTTTCTCAACAGGAAGAACGTTATCGTCATTCTGATGTCGGTCGAATTGATTCTGCTCGCAGTCAATCTCAACTTCGTGGCGTTTTCTGCCGCCCTGGGTGATCTGGTCGGCCAGGTCTTTGCATTGTTTGTCTTGACCGTCGCCGCCGCAGAGGCAGCGATCGGTCTTGCTATTCTCGTCGTGTTCTACCGCAATCGTGGGTCGATTGCCGTTGAAGACGTCAACATGATGAAAGGTTGACGGGGGCATGCTGTATCTGGCGATTGTCTTCCTTCCGCTGCTCGGCTTTCTGATTGCGGGTCTTTTTGGCTCGTCGATCGGCGCTAAGGCGAGCGAATATGTCACGACCGGCCTGCTGATCGTTTGCGCGATCCTTTCCTGGATCGCCTTCGGCACCGTGGCATTCGGCCATGGCGAAGCTTTTAAGGTACCGGTTGCACACTGGGTCGAGTCAGGATCTCTTAGTTTCGACTGGGCGCTGCGCATCGATACGCTGACTGCGGTGATGCTGGTCGTCGTCAATACTGTCTCGGCGCTGGTTCATACCTATTCGATCGGCTACATGCATCACGATCCGGATCGGCCGCGTTTCTTCGCTTATCTCTCGCTTTTCACCTTCGCCATGCTGATGCTGGTGACCGGTGACAATCTGGTGCAGATGTTCTTCGGCTGGGAAGGCGTGGGTCTTGCCTCGTACCTCCTGATCGGGTTCTGGTACAAGAAGCCATCGGCCAACGCCGCTGCCATCAAGGCTTTCATCGTAAACCGCGTGGGTGATTTCGGCTTCCTTCTCGGTATCTTCGCGCTGTTCGTGCTGTTCGATACCGTCCAGTTCGACACGCTGTTTGCCTCTGCGGCACAATATCTTCCTGCAGAAGGCGCCGCTGAAGGCGGTCAGACCGTTCTGAATTTCCTTGGCTATACCCTCGACAAACAGGGCGCGATTACTATTGCCTGCCTGCTGCTCTTCATGGGCGCGATGGGCAAGTCCGCGCAGTTCCTCCTCCACACCTGGTTGCCAGACGCCATGGAGGGCCCGACACCAGTTTCGGCACTGATCCATGCAGCGACGATGGTTACCGCCGGCGTATTCATGGTTGCACGCCTGTCGCCGATCTTCGAATTGTCGCATACCGCCTTGATTTTCGTGACGTTTATCGGTGCGACCACTGCATTCTTTGCGGCAACCGTTGGCCTCGTTCAAAATGACATCAAGCGCGTCATCGCTTACTCGACCTGTTCGCAGCTCGGCTACATGTTCGTTGCGCTTGGTCTTGGCGCCTATGGTGCCGGTATCTTCCACCTGTTCACGCATGCTTTCTTCAAGGCGCTGCTGTTCCTTGGTGCGGGTTCCGTCATTCACGCCGTATCCGATGAGCAGGACATGCGCCACATGGGCGGCCTGCGCAAACTGATCCCCCAGACCTACTGGCTGATGGTCGTCGGTACGGTCGCGCTGACAGGTCTCGGCATTCCCGGCACGCTCATCGGCACAGCCGGGTTCTTCTCCAAGGACATGATCATCGAGTCGGCCTATGCATCGCACAGCCCGGTTGCCGGCTATGCCTTCATCCTTCTCGTAATCGCCGCTATCTTCACCAGTTTCTATTCATGGCGCCTGATTTTCATGACCTTCCATGGCAAACCGCGCGCAAGCCACGATGTTATGCACCACGTGCATGAATCGCCCTACGTCATGCTGGTTCCGCTGTTTATCCTGGCGTTTGGTGCGCTGTTTGCGGGCGTTGGCTTCCACGAATACTTCTTCGGGCACGAATATGCCGAGTTCTGGAAAGGTGCACTCTTTACCGGTCAGGAAAATGAGATTCTCGAGGAGCATCATCATGTGCCATTCCTGGTAGCGATGTCGCCGTTCCTTGCAATGGCAGTAGGATTCATCGTCTCGTGGTATTTCTACATTCGCTCCCCCGAAACGCCGAAGAAGCTGGCTGCAGACCACCCTGGTCTTTACCAGTTCCTGCTCAACAAGTGGTATTTCGACGAGCTTTATGACTTCCTGTTCGTTCGTCCGGCGAAGGCTCTCGGCCGTTTCCTGTGGAAGCAGGGCGACGGCTGGTTGATTGACGGCCACGGTCCAGACGGTATCTCCGCACGTGTCGTTGACGTCACCAACCGGGTGGTGCGCCTGCAGACCGGTTATCTTTATCATTATGCGTTCGCGATGCTCATTGGGGTCGCCGCACTCGTCACGTGGATGATGCTGGGGAGCAACTTCTGATGACCGACTGGCCAATTCTCTCGACTGTTACCTTCCTGCCATTGGTCGGTGCCTTTCTTGTTCTGATGATCCGGGATGACGGTGAATCTGCACGCCGCAACATCCGCAACGTGACGCTGTGGACAACAATCATCACGTTCCTGCTGTCATTGCCAATCTGGTATTATTTCGACAACGGTCAGGCTGGTTTCCAGTTTGTCGAAAAGGCCGCATGGCTCGATTCCGGTATTTCCTACCATATGGGTGTCGATGGCATTTCGATGCTGTTCGTCATCCTCACCACCTTCCTGATGCCGCTTTGCATCCTCGCAAGCTGGGAAGCGATCCAGACCAGAGTCAAGGAATACATGATCGCGTTCCTCGTGCTCGAAACGCTGATGATCGGCGTCTTCTGTGCGATCGACATTGTCCTATTCTACGTTTTCTTTGAAGCCGTGCTCTTGCCGATGTTCATCATCATCGGTGTCTGGGGCGGCAAGCGCCGCGTCTACGCCAGCTTCAAGTTCTTCCTCTACACGTTGCTCGGCTCGGTGCTGATGCTGCTGGCCATCATGGCGATGTACTGGCAGGCCGGCACCACCGACATTCCGACCCTGCTGGCCTATAAGTTCCCGGCGTCGCTGCAGACCTGGCTTTGGTTGGCTTTCTTTGCCTCCTTTGCGGTCAAGATGCCGATGTGGCCGGTACACACCTGGTTGCCGGATGCGCATGTCGAGGCACCAACGGCCGCTTCCGCCATTCTGGCTGGTATCCTGTTGAAGCTCGGTGGATATGGTTTCATCCGTTTCTCGATACCGATGTTCCCGGTCGCCTCGGCCGATTTTGCTCCACTGATTTATACGCTGTCAGTCGTCGCCATCATCTACACATCGCTCGTCGCGCTGATGCAGCAAGACGTCAAAAAGCTGATCGCCTATTCGTCCGTTGCTCATATGGGCTATGTCACGATGGGTATTTTCGCTGCCAACGAGCAGGGCATCCAGGGCGCCATATTTCAGATGCTCTCACACGGCCTTGTGTCCAGCGCCCTGTTCCTCTGCGTTGGTATCGTCTACGACCGCACCCACACACGCGAGATCGCGGCCTATGGCGGCCTCGTGAACAACATGCCGAAATACGCGGTGGTGTTCATGATTTTCACCTTGGCCAATGTCGGCTTGCCCGGTACCTCCGGCTTTGTCGGTGAGTTCCTCACCTTGCTGGGCGTCTTCCGTGTCAACACATGGGTTGCGCTGTTTGCTGCCAGCGGTGTCATTTTCTCCGCTGCCTATGCGCTCTGGCTCTATCGCCGGGTCATATTCGGTGCACTCGACAAGGACAGCCTGAAATCGCTCCTGGACATGTCGCCGCGTGAAAAAGCCGTGATGTATCCACTGGTGATCCTGACGATCTTCTACGGCGTTTATCCGATGCCTGTCTTCGATGCGACGGCAAGCTCTGTCCACGCCCTGATCAATCAATACAATAACGCGCTGTCTTCAGCTGCCACACTGGCGCTGAAGTAGCAGGAAGAGGCCAAACCGACATGATTGCCAACCTGACGCTTATGGCTCCTGAACTGCTGATTACGGTGGGTGCATTGGCTCTCCTGATGATCGGGGCGTTTTCCGGTGAGCGGGCAAATGCGCTCGTCACGGGTCTCGCAGTTGCCTTGCTGCTGGCTGCGCTTGCCTTGGTCGTCCTGTTTCCGCAGGATGGTCACGTCTTCGGGCGCGCTTTCGTCAGTGATCCGTTCTCCCGCTTCATGAAGGTGCTGACCCTCGTCGGTTCAGTTGTGACGCTTGTCATGTCAACGGGTTTCGCCAAGGCAGAAAAATTCGACAAATTCGAATTCCCGATCCTGATCCTGCTGTCGACCCTCGGCATGCTGCTGATGATCTCGGCAAATGATACCCTGTCGCTCTATCTTGGCCTGGAACTGCAGTCGCTTGCACTCTATGTTGTCGCTGCAATCAACCGTGACAATGTCCGTTCGACGGAAGCTGGCCTGAAGTATTTTGTGCTTGGCGCCCTGTCGTCCGGCATGCTGCTCTACGGCATATCTCTGGTCTATGGGTTTACCGGCCACACTGGATTTGAAGCAATCGCACAGGCGCTTGGCAGCGAACAGCGCCAGCTCGGCGTCGTGTTCGGCCTTGTGTTCATTCTGGCGGGCCTTGCTTTCAAGATTTCGGCCGTGCCATTCCATATGTGGACGCCGGACGTTTACGAGGGTGCGCCGACACCCGTCACGGCCTTCTTCGCCAGCGCGCCAAAGATGGCTGCAATGGCTCTGCTTACCCGAGTGGCAGTCGAGACCTTCCAGCCGATTACCCATGACTGGCAGCAGGTCATCGTGTTCATCGCCATAGCGTCGATGGTTCTTGGCGCGTTCGCTGCGATCGGTCAGCGCAACATCAAGCGTCTGATGGCTTATTCTTCCATCAGTCACATGGGGTATGCGCTCGTCGGGCTCTCCGCCGGCACCTTGGTCGGCGTGCGCGGCGTGGCAATTTACATGCTGATATATCTGGTCACCACGCTCGGCACGTTTGCGTTCATTCTCGCAATGCGCCGCAAGGACGGCAATGTCGAGCAGATCGGCGAACTGTCAGGCTTGTCGCGTACGAACCCTATCATGGCGACGATGCTCACGATCCTCATGTTCTCTCTTGCCGGCATTCCACCGCTGGCGGGCTTCTGGGGCAAGTGGTACACTTTCCTCGCCGCGATGCAGGCCAATCTCTACGCATTGGCGATCATTGGTATCGTCGCATCGGTCGTGGGAGCGTTCTATTATCTGCGTATCATCAAGATTATGTGGTTCGATGAACCTGCTGGGGCTTTTGTTCCGGTGGCCGGTGAGTTGCGGCTGGTCCTCGGCGTCTCCGGCCTGCTGGTCCTGTTCTATGTACTGATCGGTGGGCCTGTCAGCACATACGCGGAAGCCGCCGCCAAGACCTTCTTCTAAGCTCGATGGGATTCTCACTTTCGCCTCTGGCACAGCAAAACGGCTATCGGCTGGAGGCGTTTGAGACGATCGGCTCGACCAACGCCGTGGCGTTGGAGCGTGCGCAGGCGGGTGATGCGGGAAAATTGTGGATCGTCTCCAAGCAGCAGGAGAGCGGCCGCGGCCGACGCGGTCGGGCCTGGGCCACTTCTCACGGTAATCTTGCGGCATCGCTGCTGCTGACCGGCCGCTTCGAGCTCAAGACCGCGGCAACGCTCGGCTTCGTTGCCGGGCTTTCACTGGCGGATGCGCTGGACGCGGTTTGTCCGGCAGCCAGATTCTCGGTTGGCCTCGACGGCGCGGGAAACGCTGGATCCGGCAAATCGCCACTGCGCGTCGAGTTGAAATGGCCAAACGACTTGTTGGCGGGCGGCGCGAAACTTGCTGGCATCTTGCTGGAATCGACACAACTCCCGGATGACCGTTTTGCCATCGTTATCGGCATTGGCGTCAATGTCGTTACTTATCCCGAAGATGTTCCTTACCCGGTGACGTCGCTAGCCCATCTCGGCGCCGACTGTGACGCTGAAACGCTGTTTCTGGCGCTGTCCGATGCGTGGGAAGTGAACAGCTGCATCTGGGGCGAGGGACGTGGACTGGCTGAAATACGCAAGCGCTGGCTCGCACGGGCGGCAGGACTTGGTAGTGAGGTGGCGGTGCGAGTCGACGGAAACGTCCTGCGTGGTATATTTGAAACGATTGACGAGGACTGCCGCTTCGTTATTCGCGACAATGATGGAGAACGGGTGAAGATTGCCGCCGGTGACGTCCATTTTGGTGCTGTTGCGTCGGCAAGTGCTGAATAGAATTCAGTTTTTAGGAGTATAAATGGCAAATTCCGATCAAGCGGAACTTGTTTTCCTTCCCCTGGGCGGTGTCGGTGAGATCGGTATGAACCTGGCCATGTATGGCTACGGTCCCGCGCACAAGCGAGAATGGGTGGTCGTCGATATGGGCGTGACCTTTGCCGGCCCGGACCTTCCGGGTGCTGATCTCGTGCTGCCCGATATTCGTTTCTTGCAAGCCGAGCGGCAAAATCTCAAGGGCATCGTGATCACTCACGCCCATGAAGATCATTACGGAGCCCTGCTTGACCTGTGGCCCCTGCTCAATGTGCCTGTCTACGCATCGCCATTCACAGCCGGTCTGTTGGAGGCAAAGCGCCAATCGGAGCCCGGTGCGCCGGACATTCCGGTTACGATCTACCGTGCAGGTGAGACCTTCAATGTTGGTCCTTTCGAATTCGAAGCGCTCGCCGTGACTCACTCGATTCCGGAACCGATGTCGCTCGCGATCAGAACGCCACTCGGAACGATCGTTCATACCGGCGACTGGAAGATGGACCCTGAACCATCACTCGGGCCGCTCATCAATGAGGCGCGGTTTCGCGCACTCGGGGATGAGGGCGTTCTCGCCATGATGTGCGATTCCACCAACGCGTTGCGTGAAGGCGAATCACCATCAGAACGGGAAGTGGGTGAGAGTCTGCGCAACATCATCGAGAACGCCCGGGGCCGCGTCGCTATCACGACTTTCTCGTCCAATGTCGGGCGTATTCGTTCCATTGCGCTGGCGGCAAGAGACGCAGGCCGTCAGGTCCTGGTACTTGGCCGGTCGATGAAACGCATGATCGATGTGGCGAGCGAACTCGGCTATCTTGACGACGTTCCGGAGTTTCTTTCCGAAGAAGACTATGGCTATGTTCCGCGTGAAAACATGGTCATCATCCTGACCGGCAGCCAAGGCGAGTCGCGTGCAGCTCTTGCCAAGCTCGCCCGCGACGAGATGCGCAATGTCGCGCTGTCCGCGGGCGATACGGTAATTTACTCGTCGCGTACCATTCCGGGCAATGAAAAGCCGATCATCGAGACCAAGAACCTATTGATCGAGCAGGGAATTCATATCATTTCAGACGACGATCAACTCGTGCATGTGTCCGGCCACCCGCGCCGGAATGAGCTGAAGCGCATGTATGAGTGGGTGCGTCCACGCATTCTCGTGCCTGTCCACGGTGAGGCGGCACATCTCGTAGCGCAGGGATCCTTGGCGGCCATGGCCGGAATTCCGGAGGTGCCGCAAGTGCGCAATGGCGATGTGCTGCGACTGGCGCCGGGCAGAGCCGAAATCATCGATCAGGCCCCTTTCGGGCGGCTCATCAAGGACGGCAAGCTCATCGGCGACGAGGAAGAGGTTGGTATCGTTGATCGCCGCAAGCTCTCCTATGTTGGCCATGTTGCGGTTTCGATGCTCCTGGATGAGCGGTACAATATTATCGAAGATCCGGAAGTGGTTCCGTTCGGCCTTCCTGAAAACGATCATGAAGGCGAGCTTCTTGAAGATTTGCTCTATGATGCCGCAGTCGGCGCCGTTCAGAGCATTCCCCGCGAAAAACGCAAGGATATTGCCATGGTACGCGAAGCGGTTCGCCGTGCCGTGCGCGCCGCTGCGAACGAAGTATGGGGCAAAAAACCGATCGTCACCGTCTTCGTGACCCGTCCTTGAGGTAGGTGATGCTCGGCCGTCTCAACCATGTCGCAATTGCTGTGCCGGATCTGGCTGCCGCATCCGCGATCTATCGCGATACGCTTGGTGCAAAATTGACCGAACCGCAGGTTTTGCCTGAGCACGGTGTGACTGTGGTCTTCATCGATGTCGGCAATACGAAGATCGAACTGCTGGAACCGTTTGGCGATGATTCTCCTATTGCGTCGTTCTTGGCTAAGAACCCTTCGGGCGGCATGCATCATGTCTGCTACGAAGTGCCCGATATTCTTGCGGCGCGTGATCGGCTAAAAGGGCAGGGTGCGCGTATTCTTGGCGATGGTGAGCCAAAAACCGGCGCGCATGGCAAACCCGTTCTGTTCCTTCACCCCAAGGATTTCAACGGGACGTTGATTGAACTGGAGCAAGTCTAAATGCCAATCGCTACAGCCATGGCAGTCTATTTCATCCTCTGGTGGCTGACGCTGTTCACCATGCTGCCGATCGGCCTGCGTACGCAGGGCGACGAAGAAGATGTGACCCTCGGAACACCGGCAAGTGCGCCGCACAAGCACCGGATGGGCCGGGTATTCCTGCTCACGACGATAATTTCAGCCGTTATTTTTGCCATCTTCTACATCGTGAACCAGAAACTGGGTTATGGCGTCGACGACATCCCCGTGTTTTTCCCGCAGTTGAAATAAATGTGGAATGTCACGCTGCAATTTTGGACGTGGCGCCGGCTCATTAGCCAGCAAGCGGGTCGAATCCCGCTTTGCGGCAATCTGCAGAAACAAACACCAGTTCGTTGCGGTGGGAAGAACAGCTCATTTTGCCATGTTGATCAAATATTACTTTAAGAAACCCATGTAACCGATTGAATATCTGAAAATCGACAAAAAAAATGCAAGGCTTTCACCTTGCATTTCAAGATCGCGTCTGACCCGATCCATTTGCATGGCGGCTGCGTATTACCGCGCCACAGGTCACATCCTCCCAAGACTTTGACCGCGTAGGAAAGCAGAATTTTTCTTACTTTCTCCTTATGATTAAAAAAATAGCGGACTGCCTTCGAAATGTCACGAAAAATATTCGTTGCGATCACTTTTTGCTTACAAATCTGGCAAAGCCCTGAATCTGCGATGAATTGCTGGCTCTTTCATTTGCGGTTGCGGGTTCCCAACCAGCCCCGAAGTCGTTAAGAAACATCGACTTTGCACTTGGTTTTGCCTGATTCTTAAAGCACTCAGGCTTTGTTCAATTTGGTGATCTTCCATGCGGCTTTCCCGTTATTTTTTGCCCATCCTTAAAGAGAATCCCAAGGAGGCGGAAATCGTCTCTCATCGGCTTATGTTGCGTGCCGGTTTGATCCGTCAGGAATCGGCAGGTATCTATGCCTGGTTGCCGGCCGGTCTCCGCATCCTCAACAAGGTCAGCAACATTATTCGCGAGGAGCAGAATCGTTCCGGTGCGATCGAGCTGCTCATGCCTACAATCCAGGCCGCTGACCTTTGGCGTGAAAGCGGTCGATATGATGCCTATGGCGACGAGATGCTGCGCATTAAGGATCGCGGCGAGCGTGAAATGCTCTACGGCCCGACGAACGAGGAAATGATCACCGAGATTTTCCGGGCCTATGTGAAGTCCTATAAGGATCTGCCGCTTAACCTTTATCACATCCAGTGGAAATTCCGCGACGAGCGCCGTCCGCGCTTCGGTGTTATGCGCTCGCGTGAATTCCTCATGAAGGACGCCTATTCGTTTGATCTCGATTTTGAAGGTGCCAAGGCGGCCTATAACCGCATGTTCGTGGCCTATCTGCGCACTTTCTCACGTCTGGGAATCAAGGTGATTCCCATGCGCGCTGATACGGGCCCGATTGGCGGCGAGCTCAGCCACGAGTTCATCATTCTTGCCGAGACGGGTGAAAGCCAGGTCTTCTGCGACCGCGCCTATCTCGACCTGCCGGTCCCCGGATCCGATACGAATTTCGATGACGATGCTAAGATCGCTGATATCGTCACACGGTGGACAACGCCTTATGCGGCGACTGACGAAATGCATGATGAGGCTGCATGGGGTAAGGTCGGTGCCTCCGACCAGCTCGCTGCGCGCGGAATCGAGGTTGGGCACATCTTTCATTTCGGCACGAAATATTCCGAACCGATGGCTGCAAAGGTCAGCGGTCCCGATGGCAAGGATCACCTGGTGTCGATGGGTTCCTATGGCATTGGTCCTTCGCGCGTCATCGCAGCGATCATCGAAGCTTCGCATGACGAGAACGGCATCATATGGCCGAAGGCCGTCGCGCCATTCGGAGCCGGTATCGTCAATATGAAGCCAGGCGACGAAGCGTGCGATGCTGTATCGGCGAAGCTCTACGAAGCTCTGACAAATGCAGGGCTTGAGCCGTTGCTGGATGATACGGATGATCGCCCCGGCGCAAAGTTCGCGACGATGGATCTGATTGGCCTGCCAACGCAGGTGATTGTCGGCCCGCGCGGCGTTGCCGCTGGCGAAGTCGAGATCAAGGATCGCGCAACCGGTGTACGTGAAACCCTGAGTATTGAAGCAGCAATCAACAAACTCGCAGGACCTTTATGACTGAAAAGGCCATTACCGCGACATCCGGTTCCAAGCCGTTCTCATCCTATGAACGAATGATCGCCTGGCGCTATTTGCGTGCCCGGCGCAAGGAGACGTTTATCTCGGTCATCGCCGGGTTTTCATTTACCGGAATCATGCTGGGCGTCGCGACGCTGATCATCGTCATGGCAGTCATGAATGGCTTCCGCAGCGAGCTCCTGACCCGTATTCTCGGGATCAATGGCCATGTCATCATGCAGCCCGTGGACCGGCCGTTGGACGATTATGATGCGGTGATCAAGCGGATCGACGCTGTGCCGGGCGTTTCCTTCGCAATTCCGGTGGTCGAAGGGCAGGTACTGGCCAAGGGCAATGTCGGCGCCGGCAGCGGCGCTCTGGTGCGCGGCCTGCGCGAAGAAGACATTGCGAAACTCCAGCTCGTTGCGAAAAATGTTCGTCAGGGGACGTTCGAGGGTTTCAATACCGCTGGCGGCGTCGCCATTGGCACACGAATGGCCGAAAATATGGGGCTGGGTCTGGGCGACAGACTCACCCTCATTTCCCCGGAAGGCGATGTGACGCCGCTCGGTATGGCACCACGCGTCAAATCCTATCCTGTGACAGCGATCTTCGAGATCGGTATGTCCGAATATGATGCCTCGATTGTGCTAATGCCGCTTGGAGAGTCGCAGCTCTATTTCAATCAGGAAGACAAGGTTCAGTCGATAGAGATATTCGCCCAGAATCCGGACAACGTCGATGCGTTGAAGAAGCCGATCGAAGATGCGGCCCAGCGGGCACTGATGCTGACTGACTGGCGTCAGCGCAACCAGACATTCTTCTCGGCGCTGCAGGTCGAGCGCAATGTGATGTTCATGATCCTGACGCTGATCGTGCTGGTCGCGGCACTTAACATCATTTCCGGTCTGATCATGCTGGTGAAGGACAAGGGGCACGACATTGCGATCCTTCGCACCATGGGGGCTACGCGAAACTCGATTCTGCGCATCTTTCTCATGACTGGGGCCGCAATTGGTGTCACGGGGACGATTGCCGGTGTGGTTCTTGGTGTTGTCGTCTGTCTCAATGTCGAGCGAATCAGGGAGTTTTTCTCCTGGATTTCGGGGACGACGCTGTTCAATCCGGAGCTCTATTTCTTGAGCACATTGCCCGCCAAGATGGATTTCAATGAGACCTTTTCGGTTATTCTCATGGCGCTCGTTTTGTCATTTCTCGCAACGCTCTTTCCCGCATGGCGCGCGGCCACGCTCGATCCCGTTGAAGCCTTGAGGTATGAATAAAATGTCAGCAGGGCCCATTCTTCAGCTGACGAGCGTCGGCCGTCGGTACAATGAGATTGGCCGCGAGCTGGTCATTCTCGATAGCGCCAATTTTTCGCTCGGCAGGGGTGAGATGGTGGCGCTTGTCGCACCTTCCGGCGCCGGCAAGTCGACCTTGCTGCACACTGCCGGACTGCTGGAGCGGCCGGACAGCGGCGATGTGATCCTAGATGGCCGGTCTTGCGGATCGCTTTCCGACGAGGACCGCACCGCGATCCGCCGTAATGATATCGGCTTCGTCTATCAGTTCCATCATCTCCTGCCGGAATTCTCAGCCCTCGAGAATGTAATGATGCCGCAAATGATTCGCGGCATGAAACGCGGCGTAGCTTCGGAACGAGCCCAGCAATTGCTCGATTACATGAAAGTCGGCGCCCGAGCCTCGCACCGGCCAAGCGAACTCTCCGGCGGTGAACAGCAGCGCGTGGCGATTGCCCGTGCCGTGGCAAACGCCCCATTGGTTCTTCTGGCAGATGAACCGACAGGCAACCTCGACCCCGTGACATCATCTTATGTGTTCGAGGCTCTGGAAGCGCTGGTGCGCCAGTCGGGCCTGTCAGCGATGATCGCGACACATAATTTCGAACTTGCTCGCCGCATGGACCGGCGTGTAACGCTCAAGGACGGCAAGATCACCAATCTCTGATCCACCACACCCATTCCATTTTACCTTCCGTTAATGTTTCGAAAACCATAGCGCCAATGGGCGCCTTGGTGTGCTTGACTTTGGAACAAAAAAAGAACAAAACAGAGACATAGCGACAACTATGAAGGGTTTTACCGATGAGCGAACTTTTCCAGGACGTCATGTCATTCGTTACAGTCAGCCTGTTCATTGCGACCTTTGCAATGTGGGTCAGCGCAATCTGAAAAGAGCGGGATCGCACGAATCGCCTTTCCGAGAT
Source organism: Phyllobacterium sp. (assembly GCF_037994405.1). Classification (GTDB taxonomy): domain Bacteria; phylum Pseudomonadota; class Alphaproteobacteria; order Rhizobiales; family Rhizobiaceae; genus Phyllobacterium. The sequence goes on along the minus strand of NZ_JBBNAN010000084.1, from coordinate 16,996 downwards.
CAGGCGGTCCCGCGTTCTGTCCACTGTTGAAGCACGCTGAACTTTCAATTCAGGTGGACACGTCATCGCGCATGTCGGACTATGGCACCGCGGTGAATCGGTTTCTCCGTTCAAGACTTCGGAGATGGAACAATTGGCAGACGGGCAGGTTAAAGGCGGCGAGATCAATGCTACCAAACAAGCATTGCGCTTCGTTCACCTGAGGGTTCACTCCGCCTATTCACTGCTTGAAGGCGCCTTGCAGGTCCCCAAGGTCATTGATCTTGCTGTGTCGAACAAGGCTCCTGCGATGGCCATTACCGACACAAATAATCTCTTTGGTGCGCTGGAGTTCGCGCAGAAGGGATCAAAGGCAGGGCTGCAACCCATCATCGGTTGCCAGCTCGATATCGCCTTCCATGATCAGGTCGAGGAGAGCCGCAGCGCCAACCGCCGCGAAGCACTTGGTCTCGCGCCGCTCGTTTTCCTTGCTGCAACCGAAGAGGGCTATGCCAACCTGGTGCGGCTTGTCAGCCGTGCTTATCTCGAAACACCTGCCGGCGATCCCGTTCACATCGCTTCCGCCTGGTTGCCGGGCCGGACTGAAGGCATCATCGCCCTGTCCGGCGGCCCGGACGGGGCCATCGCCAAGGCGATCAAGGATGATCGAGTCGATCGTGCGCGCCAGCGGCTCAGCTTTCTTAGATCATTGTTCAGCGACCGGCTTTACATCGAACTGCAGCGCCATCGCGGCTATGACCGCGCGCTTGAAGCTGCACAGGTTGAACTTGCCTATGAGCTCGAACTGCCGTTGGTTGCGTCCAACGATGTATTCTTCTCCAAAAGTGCCGATTACGAAGCGCATGACGCCCTGCTGGCGATTGCCGCAGGCTCGCTCCTGTCGATCGATGACCGGCGCCGGCTAACGCCAGACCATTATCTCAAGAGCGAAGACGAGATGGTGCAACTGTTCTCTGATCTGCCTGAGGCGGTGGAGAATACCGTGGAGATCGCGTTGCGCTGCTCCTATTACCCTAAGAATCGCGCACCGATCCTGCCACGCTTTACCGGTGAGAGTGACGATCCGGATGCAGCGCTTCAGGCCGAAGCGGATGAGCTGGCCCGGCAGGCGCGCGAGGGCCTCGCGCAACGCATCGAGACACTGGGGCTCGCTGGCGGCCACACACGCGAGGAATATGCCGAACGCCTAGAATACGAGATATCCATTATCACCCGGATGAAATATCCAGGTTATTTCCTCATCGTTTCCGACTTTATCAAATGGGCGAAAGCCCATGATATTCCTGTTGGACCCGGGCGCGGCTCCGGTGCGGGTTCGCTCGTCGCCTATGCGTTGACGATTACCGACGTCGATCCTCTCCGCTTCTCGCTGCTGTTCGAGCGCTTCCTTAATCCGGACCGCGTGTCGATGCCTGACTTTGATATCGACTTCTGTCAGGATCGGCGCGACGAGGTCATCCGTTATGTCCAGGGCAAATATGGCCGCGATCAGGTGGCGCAGATCATCACATTCGGTACGTTGCAGGCCCGCGCCGTGTTGCGCGATGTCGGACGAGTGCTGGAAATGCCCTATGGCCAGGTCGATCGACTGACCAAAATGGTACCCGCTAACCCGGCAAATCCGGTAACGCTTTCCAAGGCGATCGAGGATGAACCGCGCCTGCGGGAAGAGCGCGACAAGGAGCCCGTGGTCGAACGGCTGCTCGATATATCGCTGAAGCTCGAAGGGCTTTATCGCCACGCCTCGACCCATGCTGCGGGTATTGTCATTGGCGACCGGCCTTTGTCGGAGCTGGTGCCGATGTACCGCGATCCGCGTTCGGATATGCCGGTCACGCAATTCAACATGAAGATGGTGGAAGAGGCAGGGCTGGTCAAATTCGACTTCCTCGGCCTGAAAACCTTGACCGTGCTTCAGACCGCCGTCAATCTCGTCAAGCGGCGCGGCAGTACGGTGGACCTTTCCAATCTGCCGTTTGACGACAAGCCCACCTACGAGATGCTGTCGCGTGGCGAGACCGTCGGCGTGTTCCAGGTGGAAAGTACCGGCATGCGCAAGGCACTGATCGGTATGCGGCCGGATCGCATCGAGGATATCATTGCACTCGTCGCGCTCTATCGACCCGGTCCGATGGAGAACATTCCGACCTACAATGCGCGCAAGAATGGCGATGAGGAGATGGCGTCGATCCATCCGAAAATCGACCATCTCGTCAAGGAGACCCAGGGCGTCATCATCTATCAGGAACAGGTGATGCAGATTGCGCAGGAAATGTCCGGCTATACGCTTGGCGAAGCAGATCTTTTGCGCCGCGCTATGGGCAAGAAGATCCGCGCCGAGATGGATATGCAGCGGGTACGATTTGTCGACGGCGCCGTTGAACGTGGTGTGACCAAGCCGCAAGCGAACTTCATTTTTGACCTGCTCGCGAAGTTTGCTGACTACGGTTTCAACAAATCGCATGCTGCGGCCTATGCGATCGTGTCGTTCCAGACCGCCTATATGAAGGCGCACTATCCGGTCGAATTCCTCGCTGCATCAATGACATACGACATGTCGAACACCGACAAGCTCAACGACTTCCGCCGCGAAGCAGTGCGGCTCGGCATCGAAGTCGTCACACCGTCGGTCAATACATCCTACCGCCTGTTCGAGGTCGGAGAGAACCGTATCTTCTATTCGCTGGCAGCTATCAAGGGCGTTGGCGAAGCGGCGGTCGATCACATTGTCGAGAAGCGTGGCGCGACACCCTACGCCAGCCTCGAGGATTTCTGCGAGCGAATCGACCCGCGGGTGGTCAACCGGCGTGTCTTCGAAAGTCTGATCAACGCGGGCGCCTTCGATTGTTTCGGACGCGAACGGCCGGCGCTGATTGCCGGGCTCGACCGCATCGTCGGCCACGCGCAGCGCACACAGGAAGACAGTGTCAGCGGTCAGGCCGATATCTTCGGTGGCATGGCAGGGGGCGGGGTCCAGACGATTCAACTCCCCGCGGCAGCGCCGTGGCTCTCGGCGGAAAAGTTGCGACGGGAATTCGAAGCGGCTGGATTTTACCTTTCGGCGCATCCGCTCGATGAATATCGGCCAATCCTGGAAAAGATGCGGGTGCAGACCTGGGCAGAATTTTCGGCGGCAGTAAAGCGTGGTGCCAATGCCGGACGCCTGGCAGGAACCATCACGGCCAAGCAGGAGCGCAAGACCAAGACCGGCAACAAGATGGGAATCATCCAATTCTCTGATTCTTCAGGACAATTTGAAGCGGTGCTCTTCTCGGAGGCCCTTTCGCAGTATCGCGATCTGCTGGAGCCGGGCAGGTCGGTCGTGGTGACAGTTGGCGCCGAAGACCGGCCGGAGGGGATCAGCCTGCGCATCCAGACCGCGCAATCGCTTGAAGATGAGGCGACGCGCATGCAAAAGGCGCTGCGCCTCTATATGCGCTCCAGCGAGCCCCTAAGCGCCATTACACCGTATCTGGCGCCGCAGAATGATGGCCAGGTTGTCAGCCTGATCCTGATCAAGGAGAATGGCGCGACGGAGGTCGAAATCGAATTGCCGAACCGTTACCGCGTCGGGCCGCAGGTAGCGAGCGCCATGAAAGCCATTCCCGGCATCGTCGAAGTTGAGATGGGATGAAGCCTTCAACCGGACACATCTAATTTGCAACGCCAGGTAGAGGTTCTTGTATGAGAATCGCCGATTCTTGTGCAGGAATTGGAGAATGTCATATGAAAATCAGCCATTCTCGTTTGAATCTGTCTCATCCGACATGTTCTTTGTTCGAGATTTGATCTTGCCGAAAGTATAGCCGGTCTCAACTGCGTCATTCCCGAATTTCCCGCGAAGCTTGTCAATTGCAGTTTCCGCAACCGCGCGCTTAGTGGCTTGAATATCGACGAGGTCGAGCGGGTCGGCCCTGCCATCATCGCTGAGGTCACTGACGCCGATCCCAAGCAGGCGAAACCGCGTTCCATCGATCTCCTTTTGGAGCAGCGAATACCCGGTGCGGAAAATGCGGTCGGCGAGTTGGGTGGGATCGGCCAGCTGGCGATTTCTTGTTCTGAGTTTGAAATCGCACGACTTCAGTTTGAGCACGACCGTCCGTCCGGCAATGTCGGCCGCCTTGAGGCGCCGGGAAACCTTTTCGGACAAGGACCGCAAGATCGGTACCAGCTCGTCCATTGAAGCGATATCTTCATTGAACGTCGTTTCCGCCGAAACGCTTTTGCTCTCGCTTTCGGGTTCGACGCGGCGCGTATCGAGCCCGCGCGAGAGGCGATAAAGCCGCTGGCCCATTGTGCCATAGGCTGCCATCAGCGGGCGCTGTTCCATCGTCTGCAGTTGTCCGATGGTGCGGATCCCATCTCGCTCCAGAGTTGCGGCAAAGGCCTTGCCGACACCCCAGATCATCGTCACGGGCTTGTCGGCCAGAAAGGCGAGGGCTTCGCCTTCGCCGATAATGGAAAAGCCGCGGGGTTTGTCGAAATCGGATGCTATCTTTGCCAGGAACTTGCAGTAGGAAATCCCGACCGAAACCGAGAGTCCCATTTCCATTTCAACGCGATTGGAAAATTGCGCCATTACCCTGGCGGGCGGATCGTGATGCAGACGTTCCGTCCCGGACAGATCGAGAAAGGCTTCATCGATGGATAGGGGTTCAACCAGCGGGGTCAGATCGCGCATCATCTGCCGGATTTCGCGGCCGACCCGGACATATTTCTCCATGTCGGGTTTGATGACGACAGCGTGCGGGCAGGCCTCCAGCGCCTTGAACATCGGCATTGCCGACCTCACACCATGGATGCGCGCGACATAGCAAGCTGTTGAAACAACACCGCGTTTTCCGCCGCCAATAATGACCGGCTTGTTGCGCAGCTCCGGATTGTCGCGCTTCTCGACCGATGCATAGAAGGCGTCGCAATCCACATGAGCGATGCTGAGGCGATAGAGTTCCGGATGGCGCAACAGCCGCGGACTTCCGCACACATGACAACGCCGGCTTCCAGACGTCTGGGCCGCCAGACAGTCACGGCAAAAACCAAATCTCGGATCGTTGACGGGCGCCATGATGCTCGGAACATAAAAGGAACATGTTGACCTTAGCGAAGGGGTCCGGTCCTTGCAACAAGCGCTCCTGAACTATCAACCGTTCAAATGATTTCCTGCCGGCCGCCTGGTAGCAGCCGCAGTGCTTCTTGAAAAACAGCGGGGTCTGTCGCTGTCGCCTCGCAATAGCGCATCAAAGTCGGCTCGTGCGCGAGATAGAACTGGAGAACCCCCGCCAGGAAGCCCGGTTCATTGGCTGCGCTACGAATCTGGTCTGCACTGATACCGGTCAAGGCAAGAAAACGGGAAAGCAATTCACTGTCTTCAGCCAGAAACACCAGAGAATTGATTGCAAGCGTCTGGGCATCCTCGAGATTGATCTGTTTCTTCACCTTGCCATCCGTTCGCTATGTGTGGGGATTGCTGCGCCCGCGCAACAACAATTCAATTTGATCACTCCATACGCCTTTTCGCCGCCAAAAGAGCTGTAGCCGGTTGAATATGATCAAAAGAAGATGTTCAATAAATCCTTGGTTAAACATGATCAGCGGCATTTCCGGATTGAGCTGAAGAGTTTCCTTTTCATCAATCATCACAGGCTATCAAATACATCCATACAGTTGGGGCTGCTGCCTGACCCTTGTCCCATAGATTCTGACAGGTGGCATGCGCCTTTCAAGCATGATCAACAGGATATTGCCAATGGTAAAGAAAGTGATGATCGTCGAGGACAACGAGCTTAACATGAAGCTCTTCCGCGATCTTATTGAAGCCAGCGGCTATGAAACGATCCGGACCCGCAACGGGCTGGAAGCGCTTGATCTTGCTCGCGAACATCGGCCAGACCTCATACTCATGGACATCCAGTTGCCTGAAGTATCAGGATTGGAGGTTACCAAGTGGCTGAAGGCGGACGATGATCTTCACGTTATCCCGATCATCGCGGTCACGGCCTTTGCGATGAAGGGTGACGAGGAACGCATCCGTCAGGGTGGTTGCGAAGCCTACATCTCCAAACCCATCTCGGTGCCGAAATTCATCGAAACCATAAAATCCTATCTTGGCGACGCTTGACCGTCAGTATTACCGGAGTGAAAAATGACGGCCCGCATACTTGTCGTTGACGATGTTCCCGCCAATGTGAAGCTGCTGGAAGCGCGGCTAAGCGCGGAATACTACGAAGTCGTGACCGCCGCGGATGGATATGCAGCGCTCGATATCTGCGAGAACAGCAATGTCGATGTGATTCTCCTGGATGTGATGATGCCCGGCCTGGACGGCTTTGAAGTCTGCCGCAGACTGAAATCCAGGCCCTCGACGGCTCATATCCCGGTCATCCTAGTGACGGCATTGGATCAGGACTCGGACCGGATCACCGGCCTGAATTTCGGGGCAGACGATTTCCTGACCAAGCCGGTGAACGACTTGCAACTTCTTGCACGCGTAAAGAGCTTGGTCCGGTTGAAAAACGTGACTGACGAGTTGCGGTTGCGCGTTGCCACAACCCGCGATGTCGGGCTGGAGTCGATCTTGCGATTCCCGGCAGGCGGCGAGGGCCTTACAAAGAACGCCCGCATACTGCTGATAGACGAACGGCCAGAAAGCATCGAGCGTATCCAGCGCAGCCTTGCGGACGAGGGAATTGTCGATGTTCAGATCGATCCGCAAACAGGATTCTTTGATGCAATTCAGGGCAATCATGATTGCCTGATCATTTCGTCCAGCTTTTCCGATTTCGATCCGTTACGCATTTGTGCGCAGCTGCGATCACTGGACAATACTCGGTCGCTTCCGATCATCCTCGTTGCTGATCCGGGCGAAGAAACGCTGATCAGGCGTGCCCTCGAACTTGGCGTCAATGACTATGTGGTACGCCCGCTCAATCCGAATGAATTGCTGGCAAGGTTACGCACGCAATTGCGGCGCAAGGCCTATCACGATGGCCTGCGCGCCAGCGTCGTCAAGACGTACGAAATGGCTGTCACAGACAGCCTGACTGGCCTGCACAACCGTCTTTATCTCGAAACACATCTTGTCACGCTGTTCAAGCGAGCTGTCGAGCGTCGGCGCCCCTTGTCGATTCTGATGACGGATATTGATCGATTCAAGCTGATCAACGACACCCATGGTCATGATGGCGGCGATGAGGTGCTGCGCGAGTTCGCCCGGCGGCTGCGTCGCAACGTACGCGGCAGTGATCTTGCCAGCCGCTATGGCGGTGAGGAGTTTTTCATCGTCATGCCGGACACCGACGCGACGCTTGCAGCTATCGTCGCCGAGCGGATCAGGCGCGAAGTGGCGTCCACTCCGTTTGTCATAAATCAAAGCGGGACAAGCGTGCCTGTAACGATCAGCATTGGTATCGCCAGCGTTTTGCCCAAGGAAGATAACGTCCAGAACCTTCTCAAGCGTGCCGACGAAGCTCTCTACGATGCCAAAGCCTCCGGTCGTAACAGGGTTGTGTCGGCAGCCGCATGAATGCGTTTGATCGCACAAACAAAAATGCCGCCCCGAGGCGGCATTTTTATTTCTGGAGTGCCAAGATTACTTGATCTTGGTTTCCTTGAATTCAACGTGCTTGCGTGCGACCGGGTCGTACTTGCGGAAAGACATCTTCTCCGTCTTGGTACGGCTGTTCTTGCTCGTAACGTAGAAGAAACCGGTGTCAGCGGTCGACAGAAGCTTGATCTTGATATTCGCAGCCTTAGCCATTTTCAGTTTACCTGTTCTGATTATTGAGGACCGCTATTCAAGTCCAGCAGCGTGGCTATAAGCGGAAATTCGGCCGGACACTTAACCGAATGGGGCGAAAAGTCAAGCCTAGCTCGATGATCTCATGAATATATTCGACCAGAGCGTGTTCGCCAAGACAACTCACACAGCCCCATCGAAAAATTGCTTCAACCCAGCGTTTGTTGCCGACCGCAACAAATCAGGCAATGAGTGGGAGACACATGGTCTATGGCAATCCGGGTTTATTTTCAGAAATAAAGGAAAGAGAGGGGTGGGCGAAAGCTCACCTCTCACTCCAAGTATCAATAAAGCATTGTCCCCAATGAATCCAAGCGCGCTGTGGTTGCAGTGCTACCCCCTGCGGCTGATCAGCCGGGACCCAACCAGAAGTGCGTAAACAGCAAAAAACACTGCAAGTGCGACGGAAAAGCCCTTTGGTCCCATGAGATCCATGCCGACGCCGACGGCCTGCGGGCCAACGAGCATGCCGATAGCGTAACAGAAGACGAAAGCGGCATTGGCTGAGGCTAATTCCCGCCCGGTAAGTTGTGAGCCAAGATGCGCAAGGCCCACCGTATAAAGGCCGGCAACCACACCGCCCCAGACAAAGAGCAATGCGGCAACAAGATACCAGTTGGCGGAAATGAAAGGCAGAACGCACATGCCGGCAAAGCCGATAATAGCGCATGCCAGCAGTATCTTGCGGCGATCATTGACATGATCGCTGAGAAGCCCGATCGGGATTTGCAAGAGTACGTTGCCCAGGCCTATCGTGGTGAGCAGCAACGCTGCGTTGGCCTCGCTATAGCCGATACGTGAGCCGAAGACGGGAAAGAGCGCAAAACCGCCGGTCTCCACGGCACCGAAGACAAAGACCGCAGCTGTTGCAGTCGGGACGGCCCAAATGAACGGTGCGAAAGGTACGTGTTCTTCTTCATGAAAATCCGGGCTCTCGTTCCACGCAAAGAGCACCGGGAGCATGGCGAAGAGGATGATGCCGAAGCCGACGGCAAACGGCGTGATGCCGACACTGCCGATACGCGAAAACAGCCAGGGTCCCAGCGCAAAGCCCAGGGAGAGAACCGTCGCGTAAATGCCGAGGACCAGCCCGCGTTTTTCCGGGGGAGCAGCTGCATTTATCCAGTATTCCGACAGGATAAAGAGCATTGTCAGCGCGAAATGGAGAAAGACGCGCAGCACCACCCACATCCAGAAATCGGTGAAGTAGTGAAAGCCGACAAAGGAGAAGCCGCCGATGAGCAGCATGGCCAGGAGTGTCGGCACCACACCGAATCGGGCAGCTATGGGGGCGGCAAACGGAGCGGCGACAATGGAAGCAATACCTGCAACAGCAGCGTTGAGGCCAATCATGGTCGCAGAATGGCCGCGGCTCTCCAGAATGACGCTCAGAAGCGGAATGCCAAGGCCGATGGCAACGCCAACGGAACTGATGGTGGCGATGGCTGCGACAAGCGCGCGCCAGGAAGACCGAGCGATCGCCAGGTCAGACGTCTGCATTGCATCCATAAATCAAAAAACCTCTCGGACGAATCGTCCATATTTCATGCGGTATTGAATGACGGCATTGCCGGGTTCGAGTGTCGGATTGGCGGCTAGGACCGCTTCTGCCTCCCGTATGATCATCCGGGTGATTTCCGGAATGTCGAGCCGCGTTGCTTCCGGAAAGGGGAGCCAGCATAATTCTTCGAGTTCTTGAGACGGGCCGGTCGCTTCTGGAAGAGAATCGGCCACAGCATCGCGAAAGGCGAGGAAGAACCGCGTGTCGAATCGGCGCAAACCACCTGGCGGCGTCGTGGCTCTGGCAAAATAACGCAGTACCGAAAGGTCCGGGTGAATGTTGCGTTCGACAAATGCGGCCCAATCCGGGTGCGCAATTGACGGGCTTTCGCGATGCCGGCGTCCAAGAAGAAGCCCCGCCTCTTCGTAGGTTTCGCGGATTGCTGAGAGAGCAAGAGCGCGGCAGCGCTGAATGCTGGAACGGCTGCCCATCCCCGTTAGCAGTTTCGTCTGGTCATCCTCGGAAAGCTCCGCGATGGCGCAAATGCGTCCGTCTGCCGCTTCCGTCCGTCCTCCGGGGAAGACGAATTTCCCGGGCATGAACACATGGCGCATGTGCCGCTTGCCCATGAGAATGCGCAGTTCGCCGCCGGAACGGTCAACCAGCAATAGTGATGCTGCATCGCGCGGCCTGATCCTGCTCGATGTTTTGCTCAGTCCATTTACTGCCATGAGATCACTGGTCCGATGGCTCCAGATCGTCGGTCTCGCCACCGAAACCATGCATGTAATTTGCCCATTGCAATCCAATAATCGCACCTTTCACCGGCTGCAGCAGCGCTATCGACATGAGGATCGTCAATGGCACCCAAATCGCCAGATGCACCCAATTGGAAAGCAGAAACAGCGTCTCAACCGCCAGAAATCCTCCAAGGACAATATGGCCGACAATTGTGATGGTTATATAGGCGGGAAAATCGTCCGCCTGTTGATGGGTGTAATCCTCGCCGCACACGGCACAGTGATCGACCGATTTAACAAAAGCACGAAACAGTCTGCCTTCGCCGCAATGCGGGCACCGGCAGCGAAAACCTCGCCACATGGCTTGTCCGACCGGACGCACCGGCCTTGCCGGGGCGGTGTCTGCGCCAAAGATTTGTACAGTCATCCTCTGCCTCGTCGCCCGCCGCGCGATACGCTGGTTGGACGTTTCTGGTTTCCGCGTATGAAACGCTTTGCCTTGTGATGCGAGCGCACACCACTGGGAACCGGGTGAGGCTCGGAGAGCATTTCGAACCGCAATGCGCCTGCAACGGGCAATGCTTCGACCAGACGAACCTCGACGATATCGCCAAGCCGAAAGCCTTTTCCGCTCCGTTCGCCGGAAAGGGCATGGTTGGTTTCATCGTAAAGATAGTAATCATCGCCCAAAGTTGAAATGGGAATAAACCCATCGGCACCATATGTCGCAAGCGACACGAAAAGTCCGGCCTTGGTAACGCCCTGCACGCGTCCCTCGAAACTGCTGCCGACCTTGTCCGCAAGATAGTGGGCGATCAGGCGATCCACCGTGTCGCGCTCCGCAGCCATGGCACGGCGTTCCGACGTCGAAATGAGAGCTGCGATCTCAGGCAGCGCCGCTTCTTCTTCTCGCGTAATGCCATCGGGTCCGAGCCCCAGAGCCGAGATAAGGGCGCGATGGACGATCAGATCCGCATAGCGGCGGATCGGTGAGGTGAAATGGGCATAGCGAAGGAGATTGAGGCCAAAATGGCCAATATTCTCCGGATTGTATTCGGCTTGCGATTGGGATCTGAGGACGACCTGATTGACCAGTTCCTGCTGCTCGCTGCCTTCTACGCGCTTCAGGATGTGATTGAACTGGTTGGGCCGGAGCTCCGCACCGCGTGCCAGGGAAATGTCGAGCGTCCGCAAGAATTCCCGCAGCGTTTCCTGCTTTGCCAGGGAAGGCGCATCATGAATGCGGAAGATCAGCGGCTGCTTCTTGCGCTCCAGCGTCTCCGCTGCCGCGACATTGGCCTGGATCATGAATTCTTCGATGAGCTTGTGCGCATCGAGCCGCGGCGGAACGATCACCTTGTCGACCTTACCTTCCGGCGTCAGCAAGATTTTCTTCTCGGGAAGATCGAGCTCAAGCGGTTCACGTGCATCGCGGCCACGCTTCAGCGTCGCATAGGCAGCCCAGAGCGGCTTCAGGATCGTATCGAGGATCGGCGCGGTCTTTTCGTCCACCGCGCCATCGATTGCCGCCTGTGCTTGCGGGTAGGCTAGACGCGCATGCGATCGCATCATGATGCGATGGAAGCTGTGCGAGATCTTGCGGCCCTCTGCGTTGAAGATCATCCGGACGGCAAGGGCAGGGCGATCCACGAGTTCCTTCAGCGAGCAGAGGTCGTTGGAGATGCGCTCGGGGAGCATTGGCACGACACGGTCCGGGAAATAGACCGAGTTGCCACGCTTCAACGCTTCGCGGTCGAGCTGCGAACCAGGTGTCACATAGGCTGCAACGTCAGCGATGGCGACGGTGGCGATGAACCCGCCGAGATTCTTTTCATCCGGGTCTGGCTCGGCATAGACCGCGTCGTCGTGGTCCTTGGCGTCGGCCGGATCGATTGTCACCAGCGGAACGTGGCGCCAATCCTCGCGGTGCGCCATGGTGGCCGGCTTGGCCTTTTCGGCTTCCGCGATCACGCTGTCGGGGAAGACATGCGGAATCTCATGTTCATGGATCGCGATCATCGACAGCGCTTTTTCGCTCGCGACAGATCCTATGACCTGGGTAATCCGACCCAGCGCTAGCCCGTAACGGCTGACCTTCAGGACCTCCACCTCAACGAGATCATTGGCCTTGGCATTGTTCAGCTGATTGGGATCGATGGAGAGTTCCACCTGACGCCGTTCGACCGGTTCGAGGCGCCATTCGCCATTGTCTAGTTGGCGCAACACACCGAGAACCGCGTCCTTCCTGTGTTCGATCCGCTTGATGACGCGCGCCGTATAGGCCGGGCTGGAAGGATCGGCGCCGTGAAAAATGCGGGCGAGCACGCGGTCACCGACGCCGGGTGTCGGACCTTTCTGGTTGCGCGAGGCACGGATGAAAACCACGGGCGGGCGTTCCTGATGGTTGGCGTCCCATTCCGCCGGCTTGGCAATCAGGCCGCCGTCACCTTCGCGCCCGGTGATGTCCAGCACCGCAACGTTTGGAAGGCTACCCGGGATCGAATGCCGTTTGGCGCGCTTTTCGACGAGACCGTCGTCGGCGAGATCGCGCAGAATATCCTTCAACGCGATCCGTGCTTCGCCCTTCAGATTGAAAGCTTTGGCAATGTCACGCTTGCCGGCGCGATCCGGATTCTCCTTGATGAACTGAACAATCTCGTCGCGTCCCGGCATAAAGGCGTCACGATTCGGAGCTGCAGAATTGGCAGGCCGCTTTTTTCCGCTGGGTGGAGAGATACGGCGTGCCAATCGTTTATGTCCTAACTTGCTTTTTTGGCTGCAGCTTTTTTCGCGGCCGGTTTCTTCGCGGCAGGCTTTTTGGCCGCCGCTGCTCTTTTTGCAGGCGCCTTCTTGGTGCCCTTGGACCCTGCCTTTTCGGCGATCATAGCAAGAGCTTCCTCGACCGTCACCACTGCAGGATCCTTGCCTTTAGGCAGTGTGGCATTGACCTTGCCCCAATTGACGTAGGGACCATACTTGCCATCGCGCACGGTGATCACGCCGCCGTCCGGATGTTCGCCGAGCTCCTTGAGAGCCGCCGGTGTACCCCGTCCGCGTCCCGGTCCCTTTGCCTGCTTCTCGGCAAGAACTGTAACGGCGCGGTTGAGGCCAATCGAAAACACGTCTTCGGCGCTTTCCAGATTGGCATAGGTGCCGTCATGTGAGATGTACGGACCATAGCGCCCGATCCCGGCAGAGATCATCTTGGCCGTCTCGGGATGCTGGCCGACGTCACGGGGCAGGGAAAGTAGCGCCAAGGCTTTCTCATGATCGGTTGTATCGATCCTCCAGCCCTTTGGCAGGCTGGCGCGCTTGGCTTCCTTGCCTTCACCACGCTGAATATAAGGACCGAAACGGCCATTACGCGCGGTAATGTCTTCGTCGGTGTATGGGTCCTTACCGAGCAATTTCGGTTCATCACCGCCATTGCCGTTTTCATTGGCCGCTTCACTTCCGCCGAGCTGGCGGGTGAACTTGCACTCGGGATAGTTCGAGCAACCCACGAAAGCGCCGTACTTGCCGAGCTTCAGTGAAAGATTGCCGGTACCGCATACCTGACAGATGCGCGGATCACTGCCATCTTCCCGCGGCGGGAAGACGAGTGGCCCAAGCTGATCGTTCAGGGCATCAAGCACGTTGGTGACGCGCAACTCCTTGATCCCATCGACAGACCCGAAGAAATCCGTCCAGAAATCGCGCAGGACATCCTTCCACTTGAGCTTTCCGTCAGAAATCTCGTCGAGCTTTTCTTCAAGATCCGCGGTGAAATCATATTCGACATAGCGCTTGAAGAAACTTTCGAGGAACGCGATGACCAGCCGGCCCTTGGCTTCGGGAATAAGCTTGCGTTTGTCGATGGTGACGTATTCGCGGTCGCGCAAGGTGGCGAGCGTCGCGGCATAGGTGGATGGCCGGCCGATGCCAAGCTCTTCCATCTTCTTGATAAGCGTCGCTTCCGAATAACGCGGCGGCGGTTCGGTTGAATGCTGTGTGGCGTTGATCTTTTCGCGGGCGAGAGCCTCGCCGGCGCGGATCTCGGGAAGACGGGCGCTGTCTTCATCGACATCCTCTTCTTCGCGGTGATCCGTATAGGCGCCGAGAAACCCGTCAAACCGCACAACGGAGCCGGTGGCACGCAGCTGGGCGAAGCGCGGGCCGTTCTGCGCATCGATGTCGACGGTCGTTCGCTCTATATCGGCAGACTGCATCTGGCTGGCGATCGCACGCTTCCAGATCAGCTCGTAGAGCTTGGCCTGATCAGCATCAAGATACTTGCGCATGTCCTTGGGATGCCGATTGAAATCCGTTGGACGGATCGCCTCGTGCGCTTCCTGCGCGTTCTTTGCCTTCGTCGCGTAATAGCGCGGCTTCTCCGGCACATATTTTTCACCGAACACCTTACCGATGGTTTGGCGGGCTGCCTGAACGGCTTCCGGTGCCATCTGCACGCCATCGGTACGCATATAGGTGATCAGACCAGCGGTTTCGGTGCCAAGGTCCAACCCCTCGTACAGCTTTTGCGCAATCTGCATGGTTCGCGAGGCAGAAAAGCCAAGTTGGCCCGAGGCAGCCTGCTGCAAACTGGACGTGGTAAAGGGTGGCCCAGGACTGCGCTTGATAGGCTTCGCTTCGACCGACGATGCCTTGAAGGACGCGCCTTCCAGCATGGTACGAAGATCGCCGGCCTGTTCGGCATTCTTGATGTCGAGCTTGCCAAGCTTCTTGCCATCGACTGAAACCAGGCGGGCTTCAAAACCGTCATTACGCGGAGTCTTCAGCAGCGCAGCGATATTCCAGTACTCTTCGCGGACGAAACGTTCGATTTCCGCTTCCCGATCGGCGACAAGGCGCAGTGCGACCGATTGGACACGGCCTGCGGAACGAGCGCCTGGCAGTTTGCGCCAGAGAACAGGCGAGAGGGTGAAGCCGAACAGATAGTCCAAAGCACGTCGCGCCAGATAGGCATCCACAAGCGGCATATCGATGTCGCGTGGGCTTGCCATGGCATCAAGTACAGCGCCCTTGGTGATCGCGTTGAAGACTACCCGTTTGACCGGTTTCTTGCCGATGGCCTTTTTCTGCTGCAGGACTTCCAGCACATGCCAAGAGATTGCCTCACCCTCGCGATCCGGATCGGTTGCGAGAATGAGTCCATCGCTGTCTTTCAGGGCCTTGACGATATCGCTGAGGCGCTTCGATGAAGCCGAGTCGACTTCCCACGACATGGAGAAGTCATCATCGGGACGCACCGAACCATCCTTGGCCGGCAGGTCGCGCACATGGCCGAACGAGGCCAGGACCGTATACCCTGAACCGAGATACTTGTTGATTGTTTTGGCCTTGGCAGGCGATTCAACGACGACAACGTTCATTACAGATTTGAGCTTTCCTGCCCTTGTCAGATTACAAAAGCACTAATTTCACATCGGAATAGGCCTGTGAAATGAACAGGCTTCGGCATAACGTCAAGGCCTGCAGGCCAAAAATCGTTAATTGCAACCTTAGGTTGCTCATCGGACTTATGCAATTAATGGTATTTTTCTGCAGGGTTCAAGGCTATAGTGGAATTATGGCGAGTCGTTTCTCGTTTACGCATATAGAGTATAAAAACAGCAGCTTAAGTAGGCATAAATTGAGTAATTTCTGGCCAAAGTATAGGGCCCATTTTCTATATAATTTTATATTTGATGATGAAATTATGAGCGAGAGTCCAATCAATCGGATTGAAAGTGCAAGGTTATTTCAACAGATGCTGGCTGAATTACGCGCAGTGGCCAAAACAAATCGGATAGAGATGTTGGCCAATCTTATTGAGATTGCATATATTGAAGGCAGCCATCAGTTGCGCAAGGACCTTGGCGCAGGTTCAAGGGTAAACCAGCGAAACGTATCCGCCTGAGTGACGCTGCAAACGGCCGGCAAGATCAAGTTCAAGCAGAATCAGCATTACCACTGAGGGACGCAATTCGCTGGTGCCGATAAGATCGTCGATCTCAGGAACGTGGCCGAGCAAGTTGATAAGACGGTCCCGATCGGTTTCATCGGGAGGATTGATCGTCGGGAATTCACTAGAAAAGCTCGATCGTCAAAGAAAGGCCGCTCCACAAGCCGCGTCAGGGCGGTCAAGACATCTTGGGTAAATGTCGTCACGATGGCTCGATTCTTGAGCAGCCCGTTGGTACCTTTTGCTCTTGGGTCAAGGGGAGACCCGGGAACGGCAACGACCAACCGGCCAAATTCTCCTGCAAGTCGTGCGCTGATCAGGGAGCCCGAGCGCTCTGCAGCTTCAACTACGACCAATCCAACCGACAATGTAGCAATGATCCGGCTGCAAGGTGGGAAATCCCTGGCGCGAGGCTCCCAACCAAACGGCATTTCACTGATCGCTTATTGCTTTATAGAGATCAATGTTTTCTGGAGGGTAGGGTAGGTCCCGGCCCCCGGACCATCACTGCCACCGTCCCATAGTCGAGGCTCGCTTCATGTGCAGCAGTATCTATTTCGCGTGCAAGCCGGAAAGGATGGCATAGCCTGCTTCGCCAAGCTCCCTCGCAATCGTCCGCGCGAATTTGATTCCCGCCATTGAGGCATTGCGAGCACCAGCGATGGCTATTGGCGGAAGCCGGAAGACCTCGGGGTTGCCTTTAATCGTGACAATGGTGGAGGATTGTCGCACTGCCGCAGATGGATAATCCGGTTCACCAATCCCAACAAAAACAGCGCCCATGCGCTTGGCGCCATGCATCTCGCGTTCGGCGTCAGCAAGGCCGGCGATACGGATTGGCCTTTTGGCACCGCCGCGCCGCACCAGCTCGGGCAGCATTTCCAATGCATCGGCAGCGGAGCCGCAATGCGCGATCAGGTCGCAAAACGTGGCGGGACCGACATTTTCGCTGCGGATCAGACGCGGCCAGCTCAGCCGCTGGCTCTCAGAAAGGCGTATGCCCTTCCTCTCGTCGC
>NZ_JBBNAN010000083.1:0-4469 GCF_037994405.1 Phyllobacterium sp. | reverse complement strand
TCGCGGTCATAGCCATAGGCGAGCAGGCTGCCGCGCGACGGCCATGTCACCAGCACCGGCGCGCTGTGTACGCCCGAATCCTGGACGATTTGCGCGAAACGATAGACAGAATCCTCAAACCGATTGTTGAACCCATGGATAAAGACAAGAACACTGAGATCCGGGCTCTTTCTGACCGAGGCACTGAGCCAGTTTTTGTCTGCGTCCAACGTAATTTGATCCGCTTTCAGCGTGGCGAAATCGGTCGCCGGATTGGAGGGGAGTCTTTTCGGCCAAGCGACGTCGCCTTCCTTGCGGACGCTCTTGGGCGGGATCGACACGGTGATGTCTGCAAATGCCGGCGTCACCCCGCGCTCACCGGTAAACATCTCGCCGGGATTAGAAGAGCGGCTGCGCGTCGTCGCCACCAGCATATCAACCCTGCTCGACGAAGGGGACGTTTCGGCAACAGGCGACAACACGTTTTTTGGACGGCCGGCACATCCCGGCGTGAGGGTGACCACCGCGGCGATCAATAGCCAACGCATCCACCTGCATTCCAGGAATGACGTCATGCGATCGCGTCGATCATTGCTGTTGCTCACTGGTGTTCCCCCAAGTTGGCGCGACAACAATATCACACGGATTGCGAAAGCCAGCCACGAATAAAGAGGAGGCCAAAAACAGCATGGATCGCTGCCACTGGCCACAACAGTTTGCCTACAAGGTGGCCGTCTATTCCGAGCAAGGGCGAGATAAACAGCGGCCAAGACGTTGTAGATGAGCATGGCGGCCAGCGCCGGACCCTTGCCGTGCTCCTGCCAACCGCGGCCGGCAGCGATCGCCAGCGCGAGCAACGGCCAATCCCGCGCCGGACAGAGTCTCACCCAGCAGCAGAGCAGCGATCAAGTTCGGAACGGCGATCAGGGCGACCCCGGTTAACGCCTCGATACAGGCGGCAATCACAAGCAACCGCGCGATCGGCATGTACTAGCCTTTCCCACCGCTTTCACAGGCGTTAACAGTAATACACGCCGACCGCGCAGCGCCGTACCGTGCGCCGTGCTACCCCGGCGACGCTGACGGGGGTAAGTGGACGCCCGATCCTGGCCTCGGCGCTTCCGACAAAGCTGTACAGACTCGGGATAGACAACTCTGATCCCGCCTCCAGGCCGAACAATCCGATCATTCCAGCCAGCAGAACAATTCTCAGTTTTCTTGGCGCGTTCATTTGGTGCCTCCTGGGGCAAAGTGATCGGGAAGTTCATCGATATCGATGAGTTTTTTCAGGTCGACCTGCTTGGCGTCGGTTGAGTTCTTGAAGCCAAAATCTTCCGCAACGACGTCCGTGCCGGTCTTCCAGTCGCTGATCTGGATGCTGTACTGCGGCCCCTGATCCACCTGACTGGCAGTGATGACATATCGACAGGGATAGGGGTGATCGCCTTGCGCGATCCATATCTGCCAGTCGACCTCCTTGGCGCGGAACGCGAGATGATCGCATTCGGTGCCACCGATCACCCCGCTGCCGAGATCCTTGACATCGGTGACGTCGCGCATCAACTCGTCGTAGACGTTTGGCAGCAGGAGGTCAGCGGCAGGAAGCGGCCGATGCAGCTTGTCCCTGAGCTCGTCGATGAGATGATCAATCGTGCCGGGCACTTCGACCTGGGTGTAGAGATTGGCGTCCTTGCCGAGCACTGTCAGGGTCTTGCCATCAAATGTCAGCTCGACATTGGCAAATCCACCATGCCGCGTGGCGCGGATCTTGTCGGGCCGACCCATTTCGATCTTGCCGGAACTCGCCAGCAGGAGTTTCTGGTGATCCTTGGTGACGACCTCAAGGTTGGTGTCGTAGGCAAATGAAATGGCTTTTTGCGCCGTCAGATAGTCGGACATCGCCTTGAGCAGGTCTTTGGCTTCCGCTTCGCCCGCCGCTGCTCCCGAAGGTGTTACTGACACAATGATTAGGGCGAGCGCGGCTGATGATAGGGCTGTCGCAGCAAACTTCACAGCTTTTCGGGCTATGGTCATCGGAGTATGTCCTCCCTTGGGTATCGCACATTTAACCGATATCGACCGGCTCCGGATTGGGAGCGCATCGAAAATCGGAAGGAGCGGTCTTTGAACGCGAAGAACACTACACGTTAAGGGCCCGCACAGCCCGTAACATCTAGTATGTTACGGGCTGCTGACAGCTCTACTCGCCAAAGCGGCGATAACCTCGCCCGCTACCGCTGTTGCAAATCAGAGCCGCCGTTCGGCGAGGACATGCTTGCAGCGCTTTGCGAATACCTGCAAACATGCGGGCTTGATCGTCGGGTCGAATATTGCGGTTGCTAAACTCTGCCGCTAGGTTTGGGAGAAACCCTGGGCGCATTGTGACAAATATCGCACCCTCGCGCTTGGCTTTGTCCATCATACCTCGCTCAGCGTAGATGGCGGCGACGACAAGGTGAAAGAGCGGAAACTTCTGCAGATTGGCTTGCCTGATCTCGGCAAGGGCAGTGTCGTAATCCTGAAGCATATAGGCGGCAAGCGCCCTGTTGCCGTGATAGTAGCCGGCTCCGCCCGGGTTGAAGGCGAGAGCTTGATCCAACGCCTCCGCGCCGCGTCTCCATTGGCCTCCCATGGCGAGGCGGACTCCGTATTCACCCATTAGTTCGGTATCATTGGGGTTGGTTGCCAGCGCCTGCTCTCCCACACGCAGCGATTCTTCCAATTGTTGATTGAAGAACAATGCCGTCATCAAAGCCTGAAGCGCGCGGGTATTACCCCGGATCGAGCTCAACGGCCCGTCGGGCGGCCTTGAGCGCTCGCTCCAAGGGCGGGGACGAGTGAGGTTGCGCATTGTACCCAAACCGATGGGCACACAATCGACAGCATCGCCCAGGCGGTGGCGTAAGACGGATAGCGGGCAACGGCGCTTTCGAGACACTCGCGAACGTCCGCATGGCGTTCCACACTTAGCTCTGCACGATAGGCGTAAAAGCGTAGCGTGCAGCCATAACGTCGAGATCATCCGGTGGAGGTTTCGCCGCATCGATTTGCGCGATCACGCCATAAGGCTACGCCACCGCTTTCGCGACCTTGTCTGCGACGTCAGACTGAATAGCAAACAGACCGCGTGAACGGAGATCTTCTTCATAGATCTGAGACCACAAGATCGCGTTCGTCGCCGTATCCATAAGGCGGGCCGTCACCCGTACCCGCCTGTCGGAGACACGCACGCCCCCTGCAAGCAGGTAACGGGCTCCGAGCTTGCCGCGAACGTGGGACGCGTCGACCTCGGGCGGCAAAGCCTCGGATGTCTCGCGGCCAAACACCTTGAGTTCCTTGAAGCGTGGGAGCGCAGTCAACAGTTCCTCGGTAAGTCCGAGCGTATAGAGTCTGGCTTCGGGTCCCTCGCCAAGATTGGTGAATGGCGCGATGACCAGCGTCGGTTCATTGGGACCCTTCGCGTTCATTGACCGCACCCGCTCAACACTCCAATGCCCAAAGACCGCCGCGCCAACGAGCGCTCCAGAGCCAATAGACCTGGCCACCTTGCACGCGACGGCAAATATTTCGTAGAAATACCGATTGTCTCGGCGGCAGCCTCCTTTGCAACAGAGACCTCGTTCCAGGTGAAGAACGGCACATACTTGCCCTTTGGGATGTCGATGCGGATCGGATCATTCTGGCCCGCGACCAGATAGTAACGCTCGAGCGTGCGTCTTAGCCTTCCTGCCTCGATCCGAACGACGGGATCGTCCTGTGTGAAATCTTCATCGCGATCGAACACTTCGATTGCGATGGAGTAGCCCTTGATCCGTTCGGCGCGACCCGCGAGCGTTTCCTCGACCACATAGCGCAGGAAGGCATGGCTTTGCCCAGTGCTTGGAAATTCCGGGCTGGCAACTATGCGCTCTAGTTGAGTGCAAATATCGTCAGGAGCGGGCGGCGGCCGGGGTGCTTGCTCGGGCCGACCAATGCCCGCGAACGTTGTGCCTCGCATTACTTCCTCCCCCACGGACGAAAGCGGCCGGCATTTTCTGCCTGTAAGCTACTGTAACCTACTCCCCGAATGTGGCTCCGTCCATGATAGTTAGCGCCCGACTCCGCCTGCTCAAGGAAAGGAGCTCAGTGCGATGGACAAAGGCGTAGTAGCCGCCAAACGCCGGTACCCCTTTCGGGGCCAGGCGATCGACGAACGTGCCGCCCGTGACGAGGAGTTTCGGGATTTGTGTACCGACTTCGCGGATGCGGAGGCTGAGTTACAGCGATGGGAACATTCGATGGACCCAAAGCGCGAGCAGCGTTGCGCCGAATATCTGGAATTGGTGACTGACCTGGCACGAGAGATTGAAGCTGCCCTCGATACGGCGGCGATCATCCCCTTCCACGGATGATGGCCAAAACCCCGCATATAGAATTGAAAGACCGGAAAGCCTGGCAGTTCGATTTTCCGGTCGCAATTGGGAATCGCAGACCGCTCGAAAGACCAGAAG
>NZ_JBBNAN010000082.1:0-1882 GCF_037994405.1 Phyllobacterium sp. | reverse complement strand
GTCCCGATCTCTTCGGAGGCACCTTAAACGAGCGACGTACGTTCATGTTAGGCGCGGCGGCCATCTTATCCAGGATTGCTTGAGCGTCCGACGCATTGCCATTGGCCTGCGTACAAAGGAAGGCGATCGGCTTGCCTCGTGAATCAGCCGCAATCGTCCTTCAGCCTAGCCTGGCTTGCTATTGCCTACGTAGAAAAATAGCCCATTTCGGCGAAGAATTCGAGGAAGTTCTCCTACGGGAGTGAAATAGCGGTATCATGGAATTGGGCGAGCCATCCGCCCCTTTCCTATGACGCAAGAGAAGCGAGGTGCTCACATGACCGAGACATTTGTAATTGCGCAAGGTGGCGGCCCGACCGCAGTCATTAACCAGACCCTGGCCGGCGTGGTAGTCGAGGCGCGTAAGCGCTATCCGGGTGCCCGGATCTTGGGCGCGCTAAACGGCGTACGCGGGATTCGTGATGCGAATTTCGTCGATCTTTCGGCGCTG
Organism: Phyllobacterium sp.; assembly: GCF_037994405.1. Taxonomy (GTDB): domain Bacteria; phylum Pseudomonadota; class Alphaproteobacteria; order Rhizobiales; family Rhizobiaceae; genus Phyllobacterium. Next base: position 1,392 of record NZ_JBBNAN010000082.1, on the reverse strand, counting down.
AGCGAACAAGAGCTTAGGCGTCACGCCGCAACGCCAAGCGCTGCTCTCGGGAGCACCCGTGACAAGCCCGACATCGCCTATTGTGAAACAATCCTGAAACGTCTGCGCCAAACCGGTGCGACCGCGTTCGTTTATATTGGTGGAAACGATACGGCCGCGACGCAGCAGATCCTCACCGAAGCGGCCGGCGGCGATATCGCCTTCGTCCACGCTCCTAAGACAATCGACAATGATCTTGTCAAAAACGATCACACGCCAGGCTTCATATCCGCCGCCCAATTCATCGCCAGCGCATTTGTCAGTGTTGATCTCGATTTTCGTGCCTTGCCCGGCATCTATGTCGGCATCGTTATGGGCCGGCATGCCGGCTTTCTGACCGCAGCGGCGGCTGCGTGGCAACAGGACAGCGACGGTGCGCCTCACCTCGTCTACGTACCAGAGCGGGCACTATCTGCGGGACGGTTCGTGGATGATGTCCGAGCTGTCGTTAGTCGCTATGGCCGGTGTATCGTGGCCATGTCGGAAGGCGTGACCGCCGAAGATGGCCGCTCAGTGGTCGAAAGTATCGTTCCGTCCGATCGGCTCGAACGCGACGCGCACGGCAATGTCCGCCTTTCCGGCGGTGATCTGGGGATGGCCATCGAGCACGCCCTCAGAGAGGGTCTGCCCGGAGTGCGCGCGCGGGTCGACACGTTTGGCTATCTGCCCCGCGGCAACATAAGCACGATCAACGAGACAGACGCGAGGGAAGCATTTGAGGCCGGCGTTTTTGCAGTTGAGGCGGCCGAGCGAGGCGGCGGATCGGTAGCCTTGCAATACGACGGCGGTATCACTGCGCCGCGGCTTGTTCCACTTGCAAATGTTGCCGGCAAAACCCGCCATCTGCCGGACGACTTCCTTTCGCCCGAAGGCAATCAGATTTCGCCGCAATGCAGAGCCTATCTGGAGCGATTGATGCCCAGACGCTTCGAACTCGCAAAGCCGTTTGTCTAGGGCCCGGCAATCAAGGCGCGCGCGAAACCCTTTTCAGCCATCTCGATCGTGCCGTCCGGTAGCTTGCGAACACGGTCGACGGCAAGCCATAGAGCCATCGAAAGGCCCCGCCAGATCATGGCGATGTAATGGCGGCTAGCAGCATTGTGTTTGTGGGGCATGACAACATAATTAAGTGAAAACGATCCAATCTGCTTATCGCCGAACCGTTAAAAACCATTCATGCACCAACGCCTTGTGGGGCACCACTTTCTCAACAAACCCGTTACTTGCCTCACGGACCAAGATTTGCTCTGCTATTCCGGCCAGCCTACAGTCAAGTTCGAAGCGTCAGAATGACCTGAGACAGCGCAGACCACACTACTCCAGCCGATATGCTCATGTCGCGACGCTTGGCCG
>NZ_JBBNAN010000081.1:0-44851 GCF_037994405.1 Phyllobacterium sp. | reverse complement strand
ATCTCAAGCCGTTCAAATGCTTCAATGCCCTGGAGGGCTTGAACCCACGGCTCGAATATTTCGATGCGGCAGATCGGGCCATCATGCCTGCCCTGGCGTGGGCACGTAAGGCGCGATGTCCATGGGGTAAAAATTCGCCCGATGAACGTCAGAGCCGCATCATTGATGTCGGGCGTTGCAACAGCAACTTCGTTCTCACGCATTTCATTTTCGCGAACCATGCCTGTCCTCCGCACCGTTCAATATATTCCTACAAATATAACACTGGCTATCCGGCGTCTGGCGATATATTCAGAAAAATATTTTGAACGCCTGAACTGGAGAGTAAATATGGGAATTCATCCTCGCCAATGGACTAAAATGACTACTGCTGCGCTTGCTGCAGCGTGGCTTGGCACGTCGTTGGTCGTGACACCGGTACAGGCAGCAGAAAAGGTCACGGTCTTTGCGGCGGCCAGCCTCAAGAACGCGCTCGACGACACCACTGCCGCATGGCAGAAAGAGACCGGCAAGGAAGCGACGACCTCCTATGCAGCGAGCTCTGCTTTGGCGAAGCAGATCGAGTCGGGAGCGCCCGCCGATATCTTCATTTCTGCCGATCTCGACTGGATGGATTACGTTGCCAAGAAAAATTTGATCAAGGAGGACACGCGAAAGAATCTCCTCGGCAACCGGATTGTTCTCGTTGCTGCGAAAGACAAGGCAGAACCCGTGGAGATCAAAAAAGGCTTCGATCTTGCAAAGCTTCTCGGTGACGGCCGCCTCGCCATGGGGGCTGTGGATTCGGTTCCCGCAGGCAAGTACGGCAAGGCTGCGCTGGAATCACTTGGCACATGGTCCTCGGTGGAGAACAAGGTTGCCGGTGCCGAGAGCGTGCGCGCAGCTCTGCTGCTGGTGTCGCGCGGCGAAGCACCGTATGGGATTGTGTATCAGACCGACGCAGCGGCGGACAAAGAGGTCAAGATCGTCGGCACTTTCCCGGACGACAGCCACAAGCCGATCATCTATCCGATCGCAATTCTTGCCGAGAGCAAGAATGCCGATGCAGTGTCGCTGTTTGACTACATCAAATCAGACAAGGCCGTGCCATTCTTCGAAAAGCAAGGGTTCACTATACTCAAGTAATCATTTCGGCTCCCGGGGCCTGCGCCGCGGGAACCGCATCGATCAGGGCGGGGGCCTGACATTTTGGACTGGTTCTCACTGAGCAATGAAGAATGGACCGCCGTCCGTCTTACGCTGCGCATTGCATCTGTTGCGATGCTTGTCAGCCTGCCTTTCGGCATTCTCGCCGGCTGGGTGCTGGCGCGAGGGAAGTTCTGGGGCAAATCCATCCTCAATGGGCTGATCCATCTGCCACTCATCTTGCCGCCTGTCGTTACCGGTTTCATTCTTCTGCTTCTCTTCGGCAGGCGCGGTCCGATCGGCGCATTTCTCGCTGATTATCTTGGCATTGTCCTTTCGTTCCGCTGGACTGGTGCGGCACTTGCCTGCGGGGTAATGGGCTTTCCATTGATGGTCCGGAGCATAAGGCTTTCAATCGAGGCGGTGGACCGCAAACTCGAAGACGCTGCGGGTACTTTGGGTGCAAGCCCGCTGTGGGTCTTCGCCACGGTGACGCTTCCGTTGATCCTGCCTGGCATCATCGCCGGAATGATCCTTTCCTTTGCCAAGGCCATGGGAGAGTTTGGCGCGACCATTACATTCGTCTCCAATATCCCGGGAGAAACGCAGACATTGTCGGCGGCCATCTATACCTTTACGCAAGTGCCAGGTGGCGATGCGGCTGCGTTCAGGCTGACAATCATCTCAGTCATGATTTCCATGGTGGCCCTGACAGCATCGGAATTCATGGCCTATCTGGTCGGGCGCAGGGTGGATATCGAATGACGCTCGTTTTTGAATCGCGTCACACGCTCGGCAAATTTGTCCTCGACGCTGCCTTTACCTCCAATCGCGGAATCACGGCACTATTCGGCCGGTCTGGCTCCGGCAAGACCTCGATCATCCGCATCATCGCAGGTCTGACGCGGCCTGAGCAGGGGAAGGTCGTTTTCGACGGCGACGTGCTCGTGGATACGCAAAAGGGCATATTCGTGCCCAAGCACAGGCGCCGTTTTGCCACCGTGTTTCAGGAAGGGCGGTTGTTCCCGCACCTGACGGTGCAGCAAAATTTGAGTTATGGCCGTTGGTTCACGCCGAAGCCCGAGCGGTCGGACAATCTGTCGAAGATCGTCGACCTGCTTGGTATCGATGCGATTCTGGATCGGCGTCCAGACAAACTATCTGGCGGAGAAAAGCAGCGCGTTGCTATCGGCCGCGCCTTGTTGTCGTCACCGCGTCTGCTGCTCATGGACGAACCGCTCGCCGCGCTTGATGAAGCGCGCAAGATGGAAATACTTCCCTATCTCGAAGTCCTGCGCGACGAGTTTGATATTCCAATTATCTACGTCAGCCATTCGGTTGCGGAAGTAGCGCGGCTTGCGGATCGGGTCATCGTCATGAGTGATGGAACAGTAACGATGGCAGGATCTGCCGCGGACATTTTGAGCGCTCCCTTTCTCTCGATCACATCGGATCGAAGGGAGGCCGGCTCGCTGATCGAGGGCAGGGTAGAGAATTACGACGCTAGGTACCGCCTGGCGACCATCGGATTCAAGACATCGCGGATTTATGTTTCAGGTACCGAAATTGCCGCAGGCCGTGCGGTTCGCGTTCATATCCTTGCAAAGGATGTCATGTTGTCGACCGTTCGGCCCGAGCAGTTGAGCGCACTCAATGTTCTTGAGGGAACAATCAATGCCATCAGTTTTGACGAGACGGGAACGGTTGACGTACAGGTGGATTGCCAGGGAACACCGGTTCTGGCGCGCATCACCGAATTGTCCTACCACCGGCTTGGTCTCCAGCGCGCATTACCTGTCTTTGCTATCATCAAAACGGTTGCACTGGAGCCCTATTGATCGCCCGCGGCTGGTTTGTTGCGATTGGCGTGCAGCCATTCGATATCGTCTGCGACCGCTTCATTCAGCTTGTTTTCCATGGAGCGAAACCGGTTCAGCAGTTCTTCGCCGAATTCTGTCACGACCGCACCACCACCCAGCTTGCCGCCGCGTTGGGAGTCGACTACGGCATGCGAAAACATACTGTTCATAGCGCTGACCAGTAGCCATGCCCTACGATAAGACATGTCCATAGCGCGGCCGGCAGCTGAAATGGAACCCGTTGCACGGATATGTTCCAGCAGTTGCATCTTGCCGCGGCCTATCCTTGCCTTGTTCGGAAAATCAATGCGAAGAACCGTTTTCAAATCACTTCTTGCCGATGAACCCATTGTCATGACCGTACTATTGGAATGTCACACTCATCTATAGCAAGCCTGCTACTTATGTACATCGCAACAGTCTGCAGACGTCCGCTGCGAGTGCCTCGCGCGTAAATTCTCCGCTTGCAAGTTTTTCTTGGCACCTGTCAGGCTTTTTTTCGCAATGTGGCATGTCTATATTCGCACAATGCGGCAGGAAATATTTCTTGGGCAATAGGGGAAGAGTTAAATGGCCAGTCTGCAGAATTTTGATACCGAAATCGAAAAAACCCGGACGATGGTAAATGAGATGCGGACAAGAATCGATCAGTCCAGTGTTGTTCTTGATAAATTCGCCAAGACCGACGAGAAGATTGGCGCTTCGGATTTCGATATTGAGAATGCGCGCATCGAAGATGTGCTGCGCCAGCAAAAGGTGATGGAAGGCAATATTGCCGAATTGATCATCGGGCTCGAGGACGCCACCAATGTGTTCGGCTCGGAATTCGAAAGCATGAAGGGATTCTCCGGGTGGGAAAAGTTCGTCGGTGTCTTCTCGAAGCAAAAGGCGCAGCGCCTGCGTTCAGAGCGCGTACGCAACATGTCGCTTGCCGGCAACCTGCAGGAACTCCTTTCCAAATCGGATCGCATTGTCGGTATTTTGAAGGAACAGAAGGCCGTTCTCGACGAGCGGTATAAAACATCCGAGACAAGCCTTGCCACGGTGATCGAGCGCCGCAAGACGACCATCGCCAACCTCGAAGCCACGCAGAAGCGCATTGAAGAGCTCAATCCTTTGCTGCTTGATATCGAAAACCGCATAGCGGCCTCAACCGATCAGGGCACGCGCACTGAGCTTGAAGGGGAGCGGTCGAAACTTGCGACGGAATATAATGAGCGCCAGGCCAAGGAGCAGGAGCTTCTTGCCGAGAGCCAGACGCTGGAACGCTACACCTCCATGTTCCAGACATTCGTCGATTCACTCAACAATCAGATCGCGGCGCAAAGTACGCTGATCAACAAGCTTGCCATCGATACCGAACAGCGCATCGTGCTCTACAAGGCGCTGGAAGATTCGTTGAAGACTGCAGCGCAGCAGGATGTGGCGCACAAGATCAACACACTTGGCAGCAAGGTCGATACGGCGGCGGAAGAGACGATGGCCGGTGTCGGTGCGGCGGCGCAAAAGCACATTGGCGATCTTCTCGAAATGCATGAGAAGAATATGGTCAGTTCGCAGGATATCCAGCGCCGCAAGAAGCTGGCGGACGATGCCTTCTCGCGCCGGTTCTCCGAGGTGCTAAAAAAGCATAATTCCGCCAATTACGTTCAGGGCTAATCCATGAACAGCAATGCGGATATCGCAGCAGCGGAGCGCTATTTTGGCGCTATCCGCGCCGCGCTGGACGGGCTGGAAATCTTTCTGAACAACCAGGGATCACCGCTCTACAAGCATGATCTGGTTGCTCAGACCGTTTCGGAATATCTGCAGCGGCTCGATGCTTCGTTCGAGTGCTGGCGGAACCGGCTGGGTTTTGCCGAGCGCTTTCGTATATCGAAAGCGGAAAGCGGGTTCCCGGTTTTCCAGAATGTGCTTGAGCTTGAGAACGACAAAAGGGATGCGATGGAGGGGCTTGCCGCCATTCCGCCAGCGGAGGCGCTGCGAAGTGAAATGGCGGATTTCATTTTGCGCAACCGCGAATTTCCGCGTGACCTGCAAAGGTCGATGGCCGAGCGAATTTACCTCGAGACTGTCAATCAGGGCGAGGTTTTCTCGCCCTTCCTCCTGCCAACAACAATCCGGGTCTCTGTCAATCCAAAAACCATGCGGCCATTCTACGTGGTGCATTGGGGCGCATTCGACGGGGTGTCCAACCTGCCATTGATCTACATGGCGGTCATTGAGGATTCGTCCGAAGACATGGTGGAGACGCTGGTCGACAGGGATGGAAAGCTCAATTCGAAGGTGCGGATTCCACTTCCGGTCGGCGGACTGCTCAATCCGGATCTAGCGCGCCGCTTTGACGATTTTGCCGCGAAGAATTCCGCCTATTCGCTGTCGCCGGTTACGATCGCGACGAGCCTCGATCAAGATTTCCCAGAACTCCACCCGAAGCAGCTGCGCCGCGTTGTGCTTGGACCATTTTATACGGCCGGGATTACAGAACATAATCAGAAGGTCGCCGATGTGCTGCAACGTGTACGCAAGCAGGAGGATGCCTGGCTTTTGACCTGGACCTTGCAAGAGGTCTTCTCCAAGGCGGAAAAGCCGGGCAAGCGCGGCCTATGGTCGTCGGAACCCGCACGTGAGGAATTTCATATCAATACCGACGATCTCGAAGCGGCACGCCAAGGCGTCAGCCACTATGAGCGGCACGCGCTGGTGCCGCATGAGGCCTATCAGGCGCTCTATGCCTCCGGTGAGGCAGCGGGTATTTTTAAGGGCTTTGAGACGCATATCCTGTCCAATGGCCAGGTGATCAGCGGCATTTGAGGAGGAAACGAGTATGGATGTCGGTCTGACCACAATTGAGGAAAAGGACATTGCCAAACATCTCGCCGTTGCACAGGCATTGGTGACGCGTTTCGTTTCCCTGGATAGCGGCGAGACCAAGTCCGGCACCGAGATTGCCGGCACGGGCCGCCGATTTGTCTCGACGGTCTCCACTGGGGGATTGCGCAAGACGCGCGAGGTCGAGCTTGCCAAGACGATACAGTCGGTGCGGCCCGACGATCAAATGCTGTCGATCGCCCAGCATACATTGCTGTTCCGTGCCCGGCGCGGGATTACCATTGCGCTGGCTGTGGCAGATGTCTTCGGGCGTCAGAGCTATCTCGAGAGCTTGATGGTGCGCAATGCGTCGGCGCCGTTGCAGGGTGAAGACGCCAGCCATTTCAAACGGCTCCTGTCCGCGGCTTCCTATGTTAGCGCGTTTGCGCTCGCAGCCTACCTCGCACAATTGATCGAGACGGACTCCGAGCCAGCCAATGATATCTCGGCGCCGGAATTCGTCTTCGATACGGCGCAGGATGCGCTGAAATCCGTGATTGCCGGGCTCGACCGGGCGATTTCCGGTTCGAGTGACGAACAGGTGATGCTGTCACGTGCCAAGGCCTATTCGGCGCTGGCGATTGAAGGATTGTTGCAACGCAAGGGCAGATTCGATGGGCTCGGCAGTTTCGAGGACACGCATCTGCGCCTCGACAGCGACGACTTCACGCTGGACGGATTCGACGTTGCGCCCTCGAAGAAGCGCACACCACTGGTGATGACCTTCAAGAAGCCGAACGAAGTCGTCGGCAATCACATCGCCAAATTTCAGGCGCTGAAGCTTTCCAAAATGTTGATGGCCTATGATTTCGACCGGCAGCTCAACCCCTTTGTGGAGCTAGGCGGGTTCCTCTTCACATTTATCGGCGATGGTGCGCCGGGCACGGGTAAGACCACGCTGATCCAGATGATTGCGGGCCTGGTCAATGATTACTGCCAGGTGTCGGGCTATGCCTTCCACTATGAGAATTTCGGCGTGGATCAGATATCGTCCTACCAGGGCAAGTCAGGGCAAAACTGCAAGCAGTTCGTGACCAATGTGCTTAACCCGCGCGTGATCGGCTTCGGAACGGTCGACGACATCGATCAAGTGGCGGCAAAGCGTTCCGACGATCGTGCGTCATCGGGTCAGCATGAAATCACCGGCGTATTGATGGAGGCGTTTTCCGGCGCATCGACTGTCGTGCGCGGTAATTGCTCGTTCGGAATGTTCTCCAACTATCCGGAAAATGTCGATGACGCTCTGCGGCAACGGGCAGGCGCGCGCTGGCTGGTAAATGGCCCGCAGACACGCGACGATTACATCGATATTTTTGCCTTGCTGGCGGGCAAGAACCACAAAATCCCGCTCGGCGATCACAAGCTTTTCGAAGCTCAGCAAATTGAACGGGCGGTGGAGACCGCTTACGAGGAGTTGTCGAAGCCGCAGGAGGATGGGCTGAAAGCAGTCTATGACCGTTTCATCAAGGAGAATGGCGAACCGGAAACACTGGCCGATATCGGCGCCTATCTGCACATGATCAAGGAACGCGAGCCGCGCTTTACCGGCCGTGCCATCAAGAATGTCACCGATGCGATCAAGATGCGGGCCATGGATGTGGAACTGCCGGATGAATGGTTCGAAAACCCCGAAACCTTCATGCACAAGAGCTATGATGACAAGAAGGCGATGATCGAGGAGCTGCGCAAACCATTCACGATGGAGATGGTGCTGCAGGAGACCAACCGATACGCGGATTCGGAATTCCGTTATGCCGACAAATCCGATGATGCGGCGGTGGAGAAAATGATCCGCGATGCGCGGCTGCGGGAGCGGGCGGTGCGGGAAGTAGAGGCGCTGAAGGCCAAGGGGCAGTGGGACGTCTGATGGACCTTCTCTACGCGAACGAGCTGATCTATGGACGCTTGCTGACGGTGGACCAGCCGCATCTGATCGAGCGCTATAACCGGGCGCTGAAGTCCTTTGGTTTTCCGGCAACCAAGCTCAAGGAATTCAACATCGACAGGACCGGCTTTTCGCCGGAAATAGCCAAGGAGCTGAAGGACCCGTCCTATCTGGATCCGAACGGCGTCAACCGGCGGTTCATTATTCTTACACCGGCGCAGGCCGACCTGCCGGTTGTGCACACGCAATTCTCCAATACATCGCAGCTGATGTACGAGTTTTTCACCAGCAATTCGCGGGCCATCAATGCGCTGACAATCAAGGATGTGCTCTACGGCGAGATCGAGGATTCCGTCTCCGTCGTCAACGATATCGAGGATCTTTTGTCAATCAACCAGGTGGAATTCCGGGTTCTTTCGGCAGAGAACGTCATGGGGCAGGCGGCCGAATTGCGGCTGTTGGTCGACCGGCTGCAGGACGAGCCGGACGCCTGGCGCAACAATGAACTGCTCAACCGCATGGTGGAACTCGCCAAGGTCACCGGCGATATCCGCGAGAATTCCCTGGTGCCGGACAAGGTGGTGTTCCGGCATCGGGCCTTCTGGACCAGCCATTTTGGCGGTACCTTCATCTTCGTCGACGACAATACGACTACGGTCATCGGCGACCCGTCAGCACCTGGCTTCCGGCGCTCGCGTCCGTGGCAGGTCAACTATATCTCCATCAAAGATGCCGAACAGGTCTTCCAGTTCCTCGCCTCCACCGCGCGCATCGAATTGCCGCGCGCCTCATGGATCGAACAATCCGGCTATCTCGAAAATCGCGGCGAGATGATCATCCGCCATCTGATCCAGACATTGGAGCCTGAACGGGACCTGACCAATATCGACCGCATCTGGCTGCAGACATGGATCCATGCCAATGCGACGCTGATCAACCATGATGGCACTTGGCCATTCCTGAATGCGGTCAAGCGCGAGATCGGCCAGACCGGGCAGCTCAACATGGCCGAGATCGATCCAAAGCGCCGCTTCCTCGTCGTCCGCGCGCTGCCACGCCACCCGGATGCCTGGCTGGTCAATCATCTAATCAGCGATTTCGTGCCGTGGGATTTCCTATCGCGTTACGTCTTCAATAAGCCAGGGTTCTACACGGACTATCAGGGCTGGAGCCCTTCCTATCAACAACACGTTGTCGATATTCTCAAAACAACCTATCTGAGTGACAAGGAAGGGCTGCGCAATCGGCTCTATGGACTTGAACAATAACAAGGAAACAGAATGCTCGAGCCCGTGATCAATTTCTTCAGCCGAATTTTCTATTACATTGGACGCGGTATCGGCTTCGTCATCGGAATCCTGCTTTGGCCATTTATGTGGCTCGGAAGCTGGTACGGACAGCGCGGCATTGTCCTCAAGGCCGTGCTCGGTGTCGCTGTGCTGGTCTGGCTGGGCCTCTACGGGTATTTCTTCTACAACACGCAGGTCTGGAAAAATTTCAATCCCGACTATATTTCAACCTACGATTTCAAGGGCCGCAATGTCCCGGCGGGTGAGCCCGTGGCCGCGCAGGTATCCGGGACACCGGCGAAAAGCTGTGCGCGTTCGGCCATCGTCGAGGTCACGGCGGATCTGACGGACTTCAACGTCAATCAGAATGCGTGGATTTCCTCCATGCTCCTCTACAAGCTCGGCTTCTTCGGCATGTCGTGGGATGACACCCCCTTCCTCGACAACAAGGCTTCGTTCCAGCGCGGCATCAATTCCGCTGTAAGGCGTACGGCCGTGGAGCTTGTCGATACGCTAGGCCGTGTTCGCGGTACCTCACAGATCGATGGCGATCTGCAGAAGGCGCGCGGTAATCTGCAGTTCACCGAGGATGCCTGGTATTTCGGCCTCAACCCGTTTGGTCCGAAGACACCCACGCCAAGCTATTACCGCTCGGCTGTGAGAGATCTGCGGACGTTCAACTCCAAGCTTGAAAATTGCAACGCCATCTTCGATGCGCGCGCTGACAATCTCATCCAGTTCATCGACCGTATCGCCAATGATATCGGCGCGACCTCGGCCATTCTGAAAGATCGCTCCGAGAACAATAATTACGGCTGGTTCGATACCCGTGCGGATGACCGGTTCTGGTTCGCTTACGGCCAACTCTATGCCTATTACGGCCTGATGAACGCGGCGCAGGTCGATTTCAATCAGGTCCTGCAGGAAAAGCACCTGACACCACTTTGGGACGGTATGGACGGCCAGCTTCGCTCGGCGCTGAACATCAAGCCGTGGATCATCGCCAATGGCAGCGAGGGTGGCTGGCTGCTACCGAACCACCTGACAACGATGGGATTCTATATTTTGCGCGTGCGGTCGAACCTGATCGACATCAAGCAGGTCCTGCAGCAATAATGGACTTGGGTTCGCAAAATACTATATTCGGTCCTGGAGTAGGCCGAGCTTTGGCCCACCCTCTTTCCTGGAATGTGAGTTGGACCCGGAACACGACTTGCCAGCCTGTCCGGGTTTTTCTTGAAAACCATTCCAATTGCCTAGCGGGTGCCGCTTATCTCTCCCCTTGCGGGAGAGATAAGCGATTTCAGCATCTTGGCTTCTTAGCCAAGTGCTAGAAATCGCAAGACAGGGGATTTGCAACCAGTACTTTATCCCCTCTGTTGGATTTTCCAAGGATTTAGCAAAGGGCTAAATCCAGGAAAATCCTTTCTCCACCACAAGGGGGAGATGCGGGCTCAAACCGGCAGGGCGGAGGTTTCCTTCACCTCTTCCATGACCGCATAGGTGTGGGATTCGCGCACGCCGGGGAGGGACAGCAGCGCATCCGAGAGAAAGCGCCGGTAGTGCTCCATGTCGGCGACGCGTGCCTTGATAAGATAATCGAAACCACCAGCGACCATGTGACATTCCATCACGTCTGGATTCCGGCGCGTGGCGGCGGCAAAGGTCGCAAAAACGTCCGGCGTAGTGCGATCAAGCTTGATCTCGACAAACACCAGCATTGCACGATCGAGTTTTTTGGGCGACAATTTTGCCGTGTATCCGAGTATATAGCCATCACGGGTCAGGCGCTTGACGCGCTCAGTCGTGGCGGTCTGAGACAGGCTGATACGTTCGGAAAGTTCCGTGTTGGAGAGGCGTCCGTCCTTTTGCAGCTCGCGCAAAATCCTGCGATCGAGACTGTCCAGATTCTTCATCACTAAATTGTTTCCCATTTTTAGTTTTTTGCACCAATTCACTCACATTCATTGGTGAGAATAACCACGTGGAATAGATTATATGGGAAAAATCAATAAGGGGAAGCCTGATGACCGTTCAATTGCCAACGACCAATGATTTTTCTGCACCGTATGCCGTCGACGACCAGCAATTGGTGGCATCGCTGCTGAAGACGATTACGCTTGCGGAAGACGTGAACCGTCGTATCGATGCACGCGCCAGCAAGTATATTGCGACGATCCGCAAGGAAGCGAGCGGTATTGGCGGTGTTGAGGATTTCCTGCGTGAATATGGACTATCGACCCGCGAAGGCCTGGCGCTGATGGTACTGGCCGAAGCCCTCCTTCGGGTGCCGGATGCCGCAACGCAGGACAAGCTGATCGAGGACAAGCTGAAGCAGGGCCACTGGTCAGAGCATGAGCCGAGCGGCGACACATGGTTTGTATCCGCGTCCGCCTGGGCACTCGGCCTCTCGGCAAAGGTCATCAAGCCGGGCGAAACGCCGGAAGGTGTAATCTCCTCGCTGGTCAAGCGCATCGGGTTGCCGACCGTGCGAACAGCGACGAAGCAGGCCATGCGCTACCTCGGTCATCATTTCGTGCTTGGTGAGACGATCAAGGACGCGTTGAAACGCGCCAGCGCCAACGAGGCAAAAGGCTATCGTCACTCCTTCGATATGCTGGGCGAGGGCGCCCGGACGCGCAAGGATGCGCGCGGCTATTTCAAATCCTATTCGGATGCGATCGACGCTATCGGGCGTGCCACTGGTAACAAGAAGTTGCCGGATCGTATGGGCATTTCGGTCAAGCTCTCGGCATTGCACCCGCGCTACCTCGCGACCCACCACGACCAGGTCATGGCGGAACTGGTGCCGGACCTTCTGGCTCTGGCGCAGAAGGCGAAATCCTATGATCTCAATTTTACCGTCGATGCCGAAGAAGCCGACCGGCTGGAACTTTCCCTGGACGTGATCGACCGGGTGTTTGCTGATCCTTCGCTCGATGGCTGGGATGGGTTCGGCCTCGCGATCCAGGCCTATCAGAAGCGTGCGCTTGACGTTATCGATCACATCGACCGGCTGGCAGGACGCCACAACCGCAAAATGATGGTCCGCCTGGTCAAGGGCGCCTATTGGGACACTGAGGTGAAGCGCGCACAGGAACGCGGTTTGGCCGACTATCCGGTTTTCACCCGCAAGCCGGCAACCGATGCATCCTATCTTGCTTGCGCAAAGCGCATGCTCGACGCGCGGCCGCGGATTTTCCCGCAATTTGCCACACACAATGCGCTGACGGTTGCGATGATCCTGGAGATGGCGGGAGCCGACAAGAGCGGTTTCGAATTCCAGCGGCTGCATGGCATGGGCGAGAGCCTCTACAAGCAGATCACCGAGAAGGGCGACAAGATTGCCTGCCGCATCTATGCGCCGGTTGGCGGTTATCGCGATTTGCTAGCCTATCTGGTGCGCCGCCTCCTCGAAAACGGTGCGAATTCTTCCTTTGTTTCGGTTGTAGGCGATAACGATATCCCGATTGCCGACCTGTTGATCCGCCCAGCTGAAAAGTTGAACGATGGCAAGGGCTACCGGCATCCGCATATTCCGCTGCCCTCAAAGATCTACGGTAAGCGTACCAACTCTGCTGGTGTTGAGCTTGGCGACCGCAAGGAATTGGCTTCCCTGCTGAAGGGTATTGCCAAGGCCTCCCGCGGCGTCAATGCTCTTCCGTTGATAGAGGGTGTCAAGGCTGGAGGCAAAGCCCAGAATGTGATCTCACCAGTCAATGGGTCGACGACGGTCGGTACCGTTGTCTTTGCCACTGCCGATGAGGCCGCAAAGGCCGTCGGCATTGCCCGCAGCGGTTTCGCTTCATGGTCGCGGGTGCCGGTGGAAGCGCGGGCCAAGGCGCTGGAAAGGGCTGCCGACCTTCTGGAAGACAATCGCAATCAGCTTCTCGATCTCCTCTCGCGCGAGGCCGGCAAGACCATTGACGACGGTATTGCCGAAATCCGCGAGGCAGTGGATTTCTGCCGCTATTACGCCGCTGAAGCACGCCGCCAGTTTGGCGTCGACAAGGTCATGCCGGGGCCGACGGGTGAAGACAACAAGCTGCGGCATCGCGGGCGCGGCGCCTTCGTCTGCATCAGCCCATGGAACTTTCCCCTTGCGATCTTCCTGGGGCAGATAACGGCAGCCCTTGCCGCGGGCAATACAGTTGTTGCCAAGCCTGCAGAACAGACCCCGCTGATCGCCTATGAGGCAATCCGCATCCTGCACGAGGCGGGTGTGCCGAAAGACGCTGTGCTCTACGTTCCTGGTGATGGTTCTGTTGGCGCAGCGCTGACCTCGCATACGGAGATTGCGGGTGTTGCCTTTACCGGTTCGACGGATACGGCCTGGGCAATCAACCGCACGCTGGCGGCGAAGAAGGGTCCGATCGTTCCACTGATTGCCGAGACCGGTGGGCTCAACGCCATGATTGTCGACGCGACGGCGCTGTCAGAGCAGGTCGCGGACGACGTGGTCATGTCGGCGTTCCGCTCGGCCGGCCAGCGTTGCTCGGCTCTGCGTATTCTTTATCTGCAGGAGGATATCGCCGACAACATGCTCGAGATGATCGAGGGCGCGGCAAAGGAACTGACGCTTGGCGATCCGTCGCTGCCATCGACCGATATTGGGCCGATCATCGATCAGGCGCAGCGTGACATGCTGTCGAACCACATTGCGGCGATGCGCAAGAGCCAGAAAGTTCGTTACGCTGGCGTGGCGCCGAAGGATGGCTTGTTCTTTGCGCCGCACATCGTCGAGCTCGACCGCCCGGAAGAGCTGGAACGCGAAGTCTTTGGTCCCGTGCTGCATGTGGTCCGATGGAGGGCCAAGGATCTGGACAAGGTGCTCGACCAAATCGCTTCGACCGGATACGGCCTGACCTTCGGCCTGCATACGCGCATCGAAGCGACAGTCACCAAGGTCATCGACCGGCTCGATATTGGCAATGTCTACGTCAATCGCAATACGATCGGCGCGGTCGTTGGGACGCAACCTTTCGGTGGCTCTGGCCTTTCAGGCACCGGGCCAAAGGCAGGCGGTCCGGCTTATCTGGCGCGCTTTGCGCTGGAACAGGTGGTTTCTGTCAACACAGCCGCCGCTGGTGGTAATGCGAGCCTCATTGCAATGGGCGAGTGAGAGTTACTAGAGCTGCAATTGGGGATAGTCAGTTCGGGCTATCCTCATTTCGCTCATAGAATGCTATTTGACGTACTTCCGATATGAGGGGACTGTCGATGGCTGTCGTCAAATCCGATATTGAGATTGCGCGCTCTGCAGCGAAAAAACCTGTGCTCGAAATCGGCGCGAAGATCGGCATACCGCCCGAACACCTTGCCCCCTATGGATATGACAAAGCCAAGCTTTCAGCGGAGTTCATCCGTTCAAAGCGTGACGCTAGGGACGGCAAGCTTATCCTCGTGACCGCTGTCAGTCCGACGCCGGCTGGCGAGGGCAAGACCACTACGACAGTTGGGCTCGGGGACGGGCTCAACCGTATCGGCAAGAAGACAATCGTCTGCATACGTGAAGCTTCGCTCGGCCCCTGTTTCGGCACCAAGGGTGGCGCTGCGGGCGGCGGTTATGCGCAGGTCATTCCAATGGAAGATATCAACCTGCATTTCACCGGCGATTTCCATGCGGTCACCGCCGCGCACAATCTGCTCGCGGCGATGATCGACAATCATGTCTATTGGGGTAATGAGCTCAATCTCGACACACGCAGAGTAACGTGGCGGCGAGTTATGGACATGAATGACCGGGCCTTGCGCGACATTGCCTCATCGCTTGGTGGCGTCGCCAATGGATTCCCGCGGGAATCGGGCTTCGATATCACCGTCGCCTCGGAGGTTATGGCGATCCTGTGTTTGGCTATTGACCTCAAGGATCTGGAACAGCGGCTCGGTGAAATTATCATCGGCTACCGCTTCAACAAGACGCCCGTCTATGCCCGCGATCTGAAGGCAGACAAGGCAATGGCCGTGTTGCTCAAGGATGCGATGCAGCCCAATCTGGTACAGACGCTGGAAAACAATCCGGCCTTCGTCCACGGCGGTCCCTTCGCCAACATCGCGCATGGGTGCAATTCAGTCGTTGCCACAACGACAGCGCTGAAGCTGGGTGACTATGTCGTGACGGAAGCGGGCTTCGGTGCCGATCTTGGTGCTGAAAAATTCTTCGATATCAAATGCCGCAAGGCGGGGCTGAAGCCGGCAGCAGCTGTCATTGTTGCCACGGTGCGCGCCATGAAGATGCATGGTGGGGTAGCAAAGGAAGATCTCGGCCAGGAGAACATTGCCGCCGTTAAGGCGGGCTGCGCCAATCTTGGCCGGCATATGGAAAACGTCCGGCAGTTCGGCGTGCCGGTCGTCGTTGCGATCAATCATTTCACTGCAGATACAGAGGTAGAAATCGCAGCATTGAAGGCCTTTGTTGCGGCGCATGGTGCTGAAGCCATTCTTTGCAAGCATTGGGCGCAGGGTTCAGCGGGCATCGAAGAGCTAGCGCATAAGGTTGTTGCCCTGGCTGAAAGCGGCTCAGCGCAGTTTTCCCCGCTCTATGAAGATGAATTGTCGCTGTTCGACAAAATCGAGACGATCGTCAAGCGCATCTATCGCGGGGCAGAAGCAGACGCCGATGCAAGCGTGCGCGAGCAATTGCGGCAGTGGGAGGAGGCCGGATATGGCAATCTTCCCGTGTGCATGGCAAAGACCCAATATTCATTCTCGACCAACCCGCATTTGCGCGGTGCGCCGGTCAATCATGTCGTGCATGTACGGGAAGTGCGTCTGTCCGCCGGGGCAGGGTTCATCGTTGCAATCTGCGGTGAGATCATGACCATGCCTGGACTGCCGAAATCGCCGTCCGCCGAGCGAATTCACCTCAACGGCGATGGCTTGATCGAAGGCCTTTTCTGAGCGTAGAGCCGACGCTTCATTTTTGCTGTTGCAAGCGGCGTCGCATGCCGCTAACAATCACCGCCATGAACACGCGCATTCTTACAAATGGCTGGTGGTGGGCTCGCTGATAGCGGCCACGCAGCCTTTTGCATGTTTGTGAAAAGGGAACAGGGCCGCAACGGGTTTTCCGGGCGGCCTTTTTGTTTGACCGCCGGAAGCCCTCAAGGCCAGATGCAACGAATTGGAGATGAACATGCATAGAATTGAGGGCGACGTGGAAATATTCGACACCGCAGGTGGTGTCACGATTTCCCGGTCACGCATTGCGACGGCCTATGCCAGTGCGATTGATAGTTACGTGGATGCACTGGATGAGCGGCGCGGCGCGGTATTCTCGTCAAACTACGAGTATCCGGGCCGGTATACGCGCTGGGATACGGCGATCGTCGACCCGCCGGTTGTCATCACCTCCAATGGCCGTCACATGATCATCGAGGCACTGAACAAGCGCGGCGAGGTTTTGCTTGCACCCATCAAGAAGGCCATCGCCGCGCTTGACGAAGTGTCTGTTACCAATGCGAGCGCACTCAAGCTGGAACTCGAGATTGCCCTGCCGAGCCGCCCATTGACGGAAGAAGAACGCTCGCGCGTACCGTCGGTGTTTACGGTCCTCCGCGCCATTGTCGCTCTGTTCTTCACGGAGGATGATGCCAATCTCGGTCTTTACGGCGCGTTCGGTTATGACCTGGCGTTCCAGTTCGATCCAATCCAGTACAAATTGAAGCGGCCGGATGATCAGCGCGATATCGTGCTTTATTTGCCCGACGAAATTCTCGTCGTTGATCACCATGCGGCCAAGGCATGGCTCGATCGCTACGAATATGCTTTTGAAGGTGCTTCGACAGAAGGCCTGCCGCGTGACACGGCGGCGGAACCCTTCAAGCCGACGGACGCAATTCCCGGTCGTGGCGATCACAATCCCGGTGACTATGCAGAGCTGGTCAAGAAGGCAAAAGACAGCTTCAAGCGCGGTGATCTTTTCGAAGTGGTGCCCGGCCAGACATTTTATGAGCGCTGCGAAACCAAGCCATCGGTGATTTCGCGCCGCCTGAAGGCGATCAACCCGTCGCCTTACTCGTTCTACATCAATCTCGGCGAAAACGAATATCTGGTAGGCGCCTCACCGGAAATGTTCGTCCGCGTGGTTGGCCGCCGCATCGAAACATGCCCGATTTCCGGTACGATCAAGCGCGGCGAAGACGCGATCGCCGATAGTGAGCAGATCATCAAACTGCTGAATTCTAAGAAGGACGAGTCCGAACTCACCATGTGCTCGGATGTTGACCGCAACGACAAGAGCCGCGTTTGCGAGCCGGGTTCAGTCAGGGTTATCGGACGCCGCCAGATCGAGATGTATTCCCGCCTGATTCACACGGTCGACCACATCGAGGGACGCTTGCGCGAAGACATGGACGCATTCGATGGCTTCCTGTCGCATGCCTGGGCCGTAACGGTCACCGGCGCACCGAAACTATGGGCCATGCGCTTCATTGAAGAGAACGAGCGGAGCCCGCGCGCCTGGTATGGTGGCGCGATCGGCATGGTCAATTTCAACGGCGACATGAACACGGGCCTGACCTTGCGTACGATCCGCATCAAGGACGGCATTGCGCAGGTACGCGCCGGTGCCACCCTGCTTTATGATTCAGTGCCGGAGGAAGAAGAGGCCGAGACCGAGCTCAAGGCTTCGGCGATGATTGCTGCCGTGCGTGATGCACACAAGACCAATATACCTCTGGAAGAGCGTGCGGTTGCCCGTGTCGGCGAGGGGTTGTCCATCCTTCTCGTCGACCATGAAGATTCCTTCGTCCATACGCTGGCGAATTATTTCCGCCAGACCGGGGCGACAGTCACTACGGTGCGTACGCCAGTACCAGAGGAGATCTTTGACCGCCTCAAGCCGGATCTCATCGTGCTTTCTCCTGGACCGGGCACGCCAGAGGATTTCGACTGCAAGGCAACGATCAAGAAGGCACGCAAACGCGAGCTGCCAATCTTTGGCGTCTGCCTCGGTTTGCAGGCACTGGCTGAAGCCTATGGCGGAACGCTACGCCAATTGCATGTACCGATGCATGGCAAGCCTTCGCGCATCCGGGTCACCAAGCAAGGCAAGATATTCTCCGGTCTGCCGAAGGAAGTAACTGTTGGCCGTTATCATTCGATCTTTGCCGATCCTGTTCGCTTGCCAGACGATTTCATTGTTACGGCGGAGACCGAAGATGGTGTCATCATGGCCTTCGAGCACAAGAGCGAGCCGATTGCCGCTGTACAATTCCATCCGGAATCGATCATGACACTCGGGCACAATGCTGGTATGCGCATGATCGAGAATGTCGTGGCGCATTTGCCGCGACGGGCAAAGGAACGAGCGGCTTAAGATGGCAGGAAACCCACCGGTTCAGCGGCTGGCGTTCTGGTCGATTTTCATCGGAATGACCGTGCTCGCCCTGAAATATGGTGCTTATTACGTCACCGGATCCGTCGCGCTCTATTCCGATGCACTGGAATCGATCGTCAATGTGGTCGCCGCGATGGCGGCCTGGTGGGCAATCCGCGTGAGCTACAAGCCCGCCGACCAGAATCACCCCTTCGGTCATCACAAGGCCGAGTATTTCTCGGCGGTGCTCGAGGGGGTACTGATCGTTGTGGCTGCGCTTTTGATCTTGCGTGAAGTGTGGCTTGCCTGGCAGACGCCCCGGACGCTGGAACAGCCATGGCTGGGTCTTGCCATTAATGGCGGCGCATCGATCATCAATGCGTTCTGGGCGTATTTGTTGATCAGCCGTGGACGCAGGCACAAATCCCCGGCATTGCAGGCCGACGGCAAGCACATCATGACCGATGTGGTCACATCTGCTGGCGTGTTCGCTGGCCTTGTCGGCGCGGTCTTGACTGGCTGGACAATCCTTGATCCGATCCTTGCCGTCATCGTGGCGCTGAATATCCTTTGGCAGGGCTGGAATGTTATCGGTAGTTCGGTGCAAGGCCTGATGGACGTAGGCGTGGCAACCGAAGAGACCATGCGCATTCGCGACGTCATTTCTGCCAATGCTGGTGGCGCTCTGGAGGTGCACGATCTGAAGACGCGCATTGCAGGCCGTATGACCTTCATCGAGTTTCATCTGGTGGTCGAAGCAAATATGAGCGTCGGCGATGCTCACATCATTTGCGATCGCATTGAAGAAGCCTTGATGAATGAGATTCCCGATGCCAGCGTGGTTATCCATGTTGAACCCGAGGACGAGGCAAAATTGCCGCTTGGCACAGTCGCAGTTCCTTTCGCCTGAGCATCCCATTTTGCACTGGAGTTTCCCCACATGAGCGATAGTCCCGTCCGCATGAAATCAGTCGAGCTGCTCTCCGATAATTGGGGGACACTGAAGAAATACAGCTATGATTTCGTGCGGCGTGATGGACAGACGGAGCCGCACACCCGGGAAGTCTATGATCGCGGCAACGGCGCTGTTGTATTACCCTATGATCCAATCCGCGGCACAGTGCTGCTCACCAGACAGTTCCGCCTTCCAGCCTTTGTGACCGGGCACGATCCCATGCTGGTCGAGGCCTGTGCCGGTCTGCTCGACGACAATGACGCCGAAACCACCGCGCGCAAGGAAACTGAAGAAGAACTCGGCTACCGGCTACGTGACATCGAGCGCGTCTTCGATGTGTTCATGAGCCCTGGCAGTGTTACGGAGCGTCTTGTGTTTTTCGTTGCCGTTTACGATGCATCAGATCGCATATCCGACGGTGGTGGTCATGAAGAAGAAGGTGAAGACATCGAAGTTCTGGAGATGACGCTGGATGAGGCGTTGGCATTGGTCCGTCAGCACCAGATAGTCGATGCCAAGACGATCATGCTGCTGCAGCATATAAAGCTGAATGGGCTCATCTCCTGATATCCGCATTGAAATTCGATGCAGGTCTGCAACAATTTGTAACGGATTGTTTCAGCCCGTCATGATTTTGTTACAATTATGTTGACATAGATGCACCGCCGGGTCACATGTCACTCAGCAATGCAATTCTCCACTATTGATGCGACGCCGGGGGCGTACGTCAGGGGACCGTAAATTTGGCGATACGCATCAGTTCCCATTTACGAGGATCGAGCGCCAATGCGCATGGGATGACCGCGGCTGTTTACAATCTTAGTTAACCTTAGAGCAAAGGATATCCAGATAGAATCGTTCTGCCGGAGGGAATTCGCGGGCAAGGTCAAGGGATTTGGCGAGCCGATGTTTTGGCATCGGACGAAGCCGTAGCCCGGGCCACTGGTCGAACCGCATTTCTCTCGAAATGCAGATAATTCAACCAGCGGGTTTGAAAGCTGGTTGGTTTGCAAAGCAAACCAACGGCTGGGTTTCCAGCTGGCGGACACCCGCTTTGTCTGGCGGCTTCGTCCGATGGAAAGACATCGGCCTTGCCACCTTCCGCGTGGATTGCCTCGCCACACGATAAACAGAACTGGTTCTATCTGAATATCCCTTGCTCTAAAACTGCCAGGATTAATTTATGGGTAAACCATACTTTCATGCACTGATTGCGGGTCTTTCTCTCTTCACCGTGGCGCATACCGCAAGCGCTCGCGGCATCGCAGATTGCGACAAGCTCCAGACGTCGAAGGCGCAAGTTTTATCAAGCACGGTTGATCCACTCCCCAATGTCGACCTAAATAGAGTCGACGTTTGTGCCGATAAGGAACAGGCGGTATCGCAAGCGCCGGTAAAGGCGACACCCATCAATGTCGTTGCAACAGGCAGTGCAAGCATCTTGAAAAAAGCAGTCAAAGGCGAGTTGCAAACGGAAGGCGAGGGATCTCTCCATGAAGATCTTTCCTTCAAGTATCGGATCTATCGCCCGGAAGCACCAAATGGCGATACGATGGTTCTTCTGCATGGTTCCGGCCAGGACGAGACCAGTCTCGTCTCATTTGGCTCGAAGATAGCGCCCAATGCCATGCTGCTCGCCGTGCGCGGGCGTGTCGTGCAGGACGGCTCGAGCCGCTGGTACCGCCGTCTGACGCCGGTTAGTTTCGATCAGAAGGACATTCGTTCCGAAGCAAAGGCATTTGCCGAATTCCTGAAGCAGGTAACGCAACAATACAAGATCGATCCCAATCGCACGACGTTCCTCGGTTACTCCAACGGCGCCAATCTGGTTAACGCAGTTATGATGCTTTACCCCGACCTTGTGAAACAAGCCGTCCTCTTGCGCTCCATGCCAGTGCTGACAGGGACAATCGCAGCCAATCTCGCCAATGCGCGTGTATTGACGGTTTCGGGCGCGTCAGATCAGCTCTACGCGCCCTATGCGCCCGCACTTGAGGATATGCTCCGTTCACACGGCGCGCGGGTAGAGGCGCGTTCGATCAAGTCGGATCACGGTCTTGGCAAGGACGACGTAAAGGTCGTCAGCGAATGGCTGTCGGGAGCAACGGCCCAGCTCAAGAAGAATTGAGCCCGCGACCAAGTACCAAATGGCATTTGGCACCATTCCCCTTGCATCCGGCCAGACACTCGTTTATTTGTCTGGCCTATGAAAACGTGCCCGACACATCAGTCCTTCGCTCAGTCCGCCTTTGCGGGCCTGGCGAATCGCGCACTTCTCCTTCCGCTTCTTCTCGACCTTATCGGCGACCGCCGGGCTCGTTAAGAGGAGCGTCCGGCGGTCGAAATCGCCGCCAGGCTATCGCTCCTTATCCCTTTACAAGACGAATGTAACGCCTAAGAAGAGTGCCGAGATCGCGCGAGAACCTGTTCGCATCCGGCCGGAAATGAGAAGCAAATGACCGATATGATCGCCCCTCGACAAAAAACTGGCATGCCCGAGGCCAGCAAGAAGTATGAACCCTATCCCTTTGTCGACCTGAGAGACCGGCAGTGGCCGTCCAGGCGCATCGAGAAGGCACCGATCTGGTGTTCCGTCGATTTGCGCGATGGCAACCAGGCGCTCATCGATCCCATGGGTCATGACCGCAAGGTGCGTATGTTCGCGCTGTTGCTCGACATGGGGTTCAAGGAAATCGAAATCGGTTTCCCCTCTGCCTCGCAGACTGATTTTGATTTCGCACGCTGGTGCGTGGAAGAGGGCAATTCCTCTCCGGACGTTTCCCTGCAGGTGCTGGTTCAGTGCCGGCCGGAATTGATCACCCGCACTTTCGAGTCGCTGGAAGGCGCGAACAAGCCGATCGTGCATTTCTACAATTCCACCAGCGAATTGCAGCGCCGGGTCGTGTTCAACAAGGACGTGCATGGGATCAAGTCCATCGCTACCGATGCTGCCAAGATGATAACGGATATGGCCGCGAAAGCCGGCGGCGGCTATCGGTTTGAATATTCTCCGGAGAGCTTTACCGGCACGGAGCTGGAAGTCGCACTGGAGATCTGCAATGCGGTGACAGAGATCGTCAAACCGACGCCCGATAACAAGCTGATCATCAACCTGCCATCCACTGTCGAGATGTCGACCCCGAACATCTATGCGGATCGCATCGAATGGATGTGCCGTCAGCTCGACAATCGCGAAAATCTGATCATTTCACTGCATCCGCACAATGACCGCGGCACGGGCATTGCGGCAACCGAGCTTGGTTTGATGGCTGGCGCCGACCGCGTCGAGGGCACGCTGTTCGGCAATGGCGAGCGGACGGGCAATGTCGATATCGTCACGCTGGCGCTGAACATGTTCACGCAGGGCGTCGATCCCGAGATTGACTGCTCCGACATCAACCGGATGAAAGACGTCTACGAGTATTCCAACCAGTTGGTCATCCCGGAGCGCCATCCCTATGTCGGTGAACTGGTTTACACAGCCTTCTCCGGCTCGCATCAGGATGCGATCAACAAGGGCATGAAAGCGATCAAACAGGCGAACAAGACTCTGTGGGAAGTGCCTTATCTGCCGATCGATCCGCAGGACGTCGGACGCAGCTATGAAGCGATTATCCGCATCAATTCCCAATCGGGCAAAGGCGGCATTGCCTACATTCTCCAGGCCGATTATGGCCTGAACTTGCCGCGTGGCATGCAGGTCGAATTCCGCGAGGACATTCAGCAGATAACCGACGAGGAAGGCAAGGAGATGCCTTCCAAACGGATCCACGAACGTTTCCAGGAACTCTACGTCGATCAGCCCGATGCACGCCTGAAATTCGTCGATCACCACACCTATCCCGATACCGAACACAAGGGGATGCGCATTCTCTCGGCTGAAATCACCGATCGGGGGGTAACCAAGCGCATCGAGGGCAGGGGCACCGGACCGGTCGACGGATTTATCGATGCGCTTTCGCATTATCTCGGCATCAGACTGTCGGTGGTGAATTATTCTGAACATTCGCTCCAGCATGGTTCCGATGCTGCAGCCATCAGCTACATGGAAATCGAACATCCTGGTGGCAAAATCTTTGGCGCGGGTATCAACAAGAACATCGTGACTGCCTCACTTGAGGGCATTATCTCGGCGGCAAATCGCATTATTGGGAAGTAGCAAAAGGCCCTTCGGGGCCTTTCTTTTCCAGCGGAAGGAATTCGCTCGACAAGTTTCTGGTGCAATGACCGGGACATATGGTTAATGATGTCGTGAAAAATGCTGCCCTTGTGCCGGAAACGCTTATGAGTGAGATGCGAGAAAAGAAGTTCCCCGTTGATGACCGGCAAAAGCTTGCCGACGCCATTCGCGGTGCGCAGGTTGCTGCGGCTGATCGCAGCGATGTCGTCATCGACATGAAGGAAGCTGATCTTGCCCGGATCGAAATTCTCGCACAGGATTTGAAGCCTGTATTTGACGACGTACCCACCGATGATTTGCAGTGGGATTTCGCGATCTCGACCGGCCTGCAGCCGCGATTGTGGATTGACGCTACATCGCATGTGATGATGGGCAGGGATCGAAGGACATACCGCTTCGTCCGCGATACGAGGCTCGGGCGGATCGTGGTGGCGGAATCGACCGAAGTGGGGCCGGTTTCCGACGCGGTGACCAACTATATCGCGGAGCGCATTGTTGAGCGCCAGCGCATGATGGAAGGCGAAAGGATCAGCCTTCGCCCTCTAGGTATTTCGACAGGTTCAGAAATTGAAGAGACGTTCGGATCAGGCCAGTCAAGCGCGCCCTCCCATGCAATCGCGCAATCAGCTGTCACTCCGGGCCGATCTGCACTGAACGATGCCGTGACTGTCGTGACGTGGTTTCTGATTGGTGCGTTGGCAGGTGCCGGGGCTCTTCTTGCCTTCTTCTGGGATCGCCTGGCGCAGTTCTTTTGAACGTTACACCGGCGTAAGCGCGGCCCCCACCTTAAGATTATGTTCCCTGATTGTCTGGACCGTCATCTGCTCATCGACAATTCCGCGTTCGATCATTTGGCACGACCATCCGGCATTCGTCTTGGCGATCGAAAACAGATTGAAGGCTGCCGGTGGTCTGTGATTTCCACCAAAACCCTGGCTTGCGGAGGGAACGCATACGACCGGAATTGTCCAGTCTGGCCCGTTGATCTCATAGCGTGTCGCCAGATGCGTATGACCATGCAGGACCAGTTCGGCGCCGTGTTTGCGAACGGTTCGCTGGAAGAGCCCGATACCGAGGAGACGCTTGTGCGACGGTGCGGCGCCACGCACCGGCGGATGATGGATCATGATAACGCGAAACAGACCGCGTTCACCGGTTTCGTCAAGAATTTCACCGAGCTTGCGCGCTTGCCGCTCGCGAATATCGCCCGTCGCCATGAAGGGAGCGGTAGCGCGGGCCGAAGAGACGCCGATCAACGCAACATCGCCGCGAACGCGTAGATAGGGGAACTCGACTGCGCTGTTCGACGCCGCCTCGCGGTCGCCGCGCATCCATGGAGCCCACAAGCGCCGTGTCTTCTTCAGCGCACCCGGCACGTAGGCGTCGTGATTGCCGGGAACAACCGAAACATCAGCGGGATCGCCAAGCGTTTTCAGCCAGCGCTGTGCTGTCTGCAATTCTTCGTCAAGCGCGAGATTGACCAGATCACCCGTCACCGCGATATGATCAGGCGCCTGGGTCTTCAAATCGGCGACAAGAACGTCCAGGGTGCCTCCGGTCATCGAACCTTTGCGGTTGGAACGCCAGTTGATGTAGCCGGTGATGCGCTTGGAAATCAGCTCGCGCAAAGTCAACGCAGGAAGCGGCGACAGGTGAATGTCGGAGATGTGGGCGAGACGAAACATTAATTCAGCTTTATGAGAGTATGGATTCGAAATCCAGTGTTAGAACCGTCGCACGACAGCGCGGTTCCACTCAAGGTCAGGCGGAATGGCTGAAAAGCGATCAAAATGGCGTCATCGCCTGTTTCATACTTATTTTCTGTTTCGTCGCCCAATGACACTGGGCGCGCGGGGTGTTGTCATAGACGAAGCGACGAAGTCGGTGTTTCTTATTCGCCATACATACGTTCCGGGCTGGCAATTTCCGGGCGGAGGTGTTGAGACCGGTCACACGGTCGAAGAGACGCTGGCGAAGGAATTGATGGAAGAGGGCAATATCGAGCTGACGGGCCGGCCCGAACTTTTCGCCATCTACCACAATGCCCACGCATCAAAGCGAGATCATGTTGCTCTCTACATCTGCCGGTCATTCCGGCAAATCGCTCCGTTCCTGCCCAATCGCGAGATTGCCGAAGCCAGATTCTTTAATTTCGATGCCTTGCCGGATGACATCACGCCATCGACTCGGCGCCGGCTTGTCGAGATTTTGGATGGTGCGGAAGTTCCGCTCGCCTGGTAGGGAATGCCAGGCGGTCGCGATCGTGTGGCGCAGCGTAGTCGATATCGGGTCCCAGCGGAATTATTCCCGTTGGATTGATGGTCTTGTGACTACCATGGTAGTGCGCCTTGATGTGCTTCATGTTCACTGTTGGCGCTACGCCCGGCACCTGATAGAGGTCGCGCGTATAGTTGGACAGATTTGGATAATCGGCAATGCGCTGCCGATTGCATTTGAAGTGCCCGACATAGACCGGGTCAAAGCGCAGCAAGGTCGTGAACAATCGCCAATCAGCTTCTGTTATCTGGTCGCCAACGAGGTAGCGCTGCCGTGAAAGGCGCTCTTCGATCTCGTCCAGTGCATTGAATAGCTGCCCGAAGGCTTCCTCGTAGGCTTCCTGGGTGGTTGCAAAGCCGGCGCGATAAACGCCGTTGTTGATGTTGGGATAGACCAGCGCATTGATCTCGTCGATCTCGCCGCGCAGACCCTCTGGATAAAAATCAAGCGATGCACCGCCAAATTCATTGAACGCTAAATTGAGCATCCGAATGATTTCCGATGATTCATTGGAGACAATGGTGTTCAGCTGCTTGTCCCAGAGAACCGGCACTGTTACCCGGCCAGAATAGTTGGGATCGGCGCGCGTATAGATCTCGTGCAGGCGTTTATAGCCAAAGAGATGGTCTGGCGTCGCCCCGTCCTTCTCATAGAAGGTCCAGCCTTCGCTTCCCATATAATGGTCGACCACGGACACCGAAATCACGTCCTCCAATTGCTTGAGCGCGCGGAAGATAAGCGTGCGGTGAGCCCAGGGGCAGGCATAGGAGACGTAGAGATGGTAACGGCCGGATTCAGCCTTGAAACCAGCTTTGCCGGATGGTCCAGCACCGCCGTCGGCGGTTACCCAGTTACGAAATTGCGACTGTGTGCGGATAAAGCGTCCGCCGGTATCCTTTGTATCGTACCACTGGTTGTGCCAGACGCCATCAATTAGAAGGCCCATTGTATTCTCCTTGGCTGTGCGGGTGACTTTGACCTTATGGTCTTATCTAGACATTAATCTTCACACACCCAGTACCGGTGGGGTGAACACAGCGTCACTTTTTATTCGCAGATATCGAATTTCGGTTTACGTCTCGCCGGTTTGATGTTAGGCGAACGAAAAAGGAGACTTTTGTGGCAGGAATTCAGTTCATCCGACGATGAAATCCGAACCGGCGCTGACCAAGCGGCGGACGTTCCTGTTTTGGCCAAGGACCATTTAGTCCAAGGCGTTTGTCCACTCCTTTATGAAGATACCCAACATGCTGACCCATGTCGTGACCTACGCACCGGAGGAACCGGTGCATGATGCTGGCATCGAAGACATCAACAAAGAAGCGTTCGGACCTGGACGTTTCACGCGGGCCGCCTACAGGATTCGTGAGGGCGGACCGCACGACCGCGCGCTTTCGTTCGTCGCGCTGAATGGCGAGCATGTGGTGGCGTCGGTCAGGCTGACGCCAATCATGATTGGCGCCACGCCGGCTCTACTGCTGGGTCCTTTGGCGGTTCGCCCCGCCTGGAAGAACAAGGGGATCGGTCGTGCGCTGCTGCGCACCGGCATGGAAGCTGCCCGGATGGCCGGGCACAAGCTCGTCATCCTTGTGGGCGACGAGCCCTACTATGCGCCTTTTGGTTTCCGTCCAATCCCGGGGCATCAAATCGAGATGCCGGCGCCAGTCGATCCGGCCCGGTTTCTGGCCTGCGAACTCGTCCCGCGGTCGCTTCAGAATGTCGAGGGTAAAGTGCGTCACGCGGCCGTAAAGGATGACGCGTAGATTATTTTCCTTCGCGGTACCACATGCCGCCTAAAACCAGAATCAACGCGCCCAAGCCAAGGAAACCAGAGAACAACGGCAGTCGCGTAACACTTTTAAGCACAGTTTCGTTTGTCGGGCGTAGACCGATCCAATTGTCGCCGCTGGCGCTGGCCATGCCGCGCGATGCGACGATATTGGGAACCTCGATGGTGCTCTGATCGGCCGTGGCCCGCAATCGCCGCGTACCGCCGCCAGTCTGACGCGCAAGGGGATCGAGTTTGGCAGTCGTGGAGACATTGTCCGTGAATTCCGGAGCGTCGATCGGCCCGACATGGGCGAGGGTCGTCAAATCGCCATTAGCGACCTGATAGAGTCCAATTTCATCGGTCGGTACAGAAGCTGTGAACACGCCAGGCTCGGTTTCGGCCAAGGGGATGGATTTCGTCTTTCCCGATGGCGTAATGACATTCGCAGGGTCGGCAGCTTTCTTCATGGTCTGACGGCGGATTTCCAGATTGCGGCCGCTGCCGGAGGCTGTAAGCGCCTCCTCTTCCAGTTCTGGTTCTTTCATCAACCAGTGAGCGATGCGGCGATAAAGTGCCGCATGTGGACCACCTCCTTCAAATCCGCGTGCCCAGAGCCAACCCTGATCGGAGAGGAACATGCCAACGCGGCCTTCCCCCATGCGATTGAGAACAAGAAGCGGCCGGTCGCCAGCGTTCATGATGACCGACCCCTCCGGCGGATTGACGTCGATCACACGGAACCAGCGGCTCCAGCCGGGCGGCTCCTGCGTGCTGCCCTCAAGACCTCGTGTCACCGGATGACGTTTGCCTTGCTCGCTCAGACGCGGATAGAAGGCTTTCTCTTCTATGTTGCCGGTTGGCGTTGCAGGAAGGACAGACAGGAGGGGCGTATTGGCAATCGACATATTGCCCGCATATTCCGGCCCTGCCGCGATGAGTAACGCGCCGCCTTTCTGTACATAGTCATTGATGTAGTCATAGTAGAGCAACGACATCACGTCGCGATGCTGATAGCGGTCGAAAATAATCAGATCAAATTGTTCGATCTTGTCGACGAAGAGCTCACGCGTCGGGAACGCGATGAGCGAGAGCTCGTTGATCGGCGTCGAATCCTGCTTTTCTGGTGGACGCAAGATCGTGAAGTGGACAAGATCGACAGAAGCGTCTGATTTGAGCAGATTGCGCCACGTGCGCTCGCCGTTATGCGGCTCGCCTGATACGAGCAGGACTCGCAGGTTTTCGCGAATGCCATCCACCATCGCCACGGCCCGATTATTGACCTCGGTGAGTTCGCCAGGAATGGAATCGACGATGATCTCGACGATATTGACGCCTGCACGGGTCAGAGTGACCTCTACCGGCATTTCTTCCCCGATGATTGCTTCTTCGCTTGCCGTCTCAGTGCCATTAACCCGCACCCGAACGCGGGCGCGGCTACCCGGCGGCTCGCTCGACGCAGTAACCTTGTATGT
This sequence comes from Phyllobacterium sp., assembly GCF_037994405.1. Classification (GTDB taxonomy): domain Bacteria; phylum Pseudomonadota; class Alphaproteobacteria; order Rhizobiales; family Rhizobiaceae; genus Phyllobacterium. The sequence continues at coordinate 15,848 of NZ_JBBNAN010000081.1, read as the reverse complement.
CATAGCCTGCGGTTTGCCGGTCAGCCCGAAACGTGGCGCGCGCACGAATTGTACGCGCCGGTCGATTTCACCCGGCACGCCGGTAATGAGACCGTGAACAGGCGCATTGAAACCCAGAGCAGAAGGATTGGCAGGAATGTCGTGGACCTCACCGTCGGTGATCATGATCGCACCGCCGATGCGCGATGGCGGAACATCGCGAAAAGCTCCGTTAAGCGCCTGAAAGAGGCGCGTTGACGTTGCATCGTCATTTTCGGTGGCGCGACCAGCCTCGACAGTCCGAACTTCAAACTGCGGTAGCCGGGTAAGCGCTGTTTGCACTTGCCTGAGCGCCGCATCGGTATCGGCGGAGCGATTGCCAAGGTCCTGACTTTGGCTGCGGTCGGCTATGATCGCAACGACGCTCTTTAACGGCTCGCGCTCTTCATTGACGACAATCGGATTAAACAGGGCCATCCCAAATGCGGCAATCGCCAGCAATCGGAGCAGGCTGCCACGCTGGCGTAAATAGATCCCGGCCAGTGTCAGGGCTATCAGCGGCACAAGCAGCAAAGCAAGCAGCGCGTTCGAAACGAGGGGCTGGAAATCCAGTGACAAGTACATGGACTAATTCCCCAACCGTTCCAGAATGTCGGGCACGTGTACCTGATCGGATTTGTAATTTCCTGTCAGCATGTACATGACGATATTGATGCCGGTACGATAGGCATAGGTCCGCTGCATTGGATCATTCGGTACTGTTGGCAGCAAGGGCGCGCCATTGGCATCGATGGCCCATGCACCGGCGAAATCATTGCCCGTAATCATGATTGGCGTGACACCGTCACCAGCACGGACAGGGCGGTCAGCACGGGTTTCGGTTGACAACGAGGCCTGGACCCAGAGCGGGCTGCCGCGATAACGACCGGGAAAATCCTGCAGGATGTAGAATGATTTGGTCAGAACATGATCACTCGGCACCGGCTCAAGTGGCGGAATGTTCAGCCCTGCCAGAATATCGCGCAGCCGCTGGTTTGACGGCGTGGTTGCGTTGTCAAAGCTGATCGCGGCAGCGTCCTGGTCACGCGTATCGAACAGTACCGTTCCACCTTGCTGCATATAGGCATCAATTTTGGCAATCGCTTCGGGGGAGGGCATCGGCGCAGCCGGATCGATGGGCCAATAGATGAGCGGGTAGAAAGCGAGTTCATCTGTCTCTGGATTCACGCCAACAGGCTCGCCGGGCTCAAGTGCGGTGCTGTCCGAGAGTGCCTTTGAAAGGCCAGACAGACCTGTCTTGCTGATATCGTCGACGGACCGGTCGCCAGTGATAACATAGGCAAGATGGGTGACATTGACTGCGTCGAGGATGGCTTGATCGCCAGGCTTGCTGTCATTTTGCTGGGCATGCGCCGGGAAGGGCCCGAAAGCAAGAATGGCAGGAAGTAACAGGATCGCCAGTGATGCGGCGGCTGCTGGGCGCAGTCGCCGGCGCAGATGGCCGCCGAGCCAAAGGACTGCCAAAGCGTCCAGCACCAGCAGGAAGGCGGCAAGGGCAAGGAGCGGTCCACGCAGGGGGACGGATTCATCAACGGCATAGCGCGCTGTCACCACCGGAATCGTCAGATCTGGCCTTGTCAGTGGTTTAATCTCGCCATCCGGCCTGAAAAGATTGAGCGCCGACATGGCGTCTTCGACACCATAAAAACCGGGCGGATTATCGAAACTTACCTGTGGGGTTGCGCCGGCTTTGACGATCAATGGCCTCGCATCGCCGTTCGGCGGTGTAAGCGAGCCTTCTGCGTTCAATGTGAGATAGGGAGGTAGCGCGCGGGAGGTCATCGCACCGTTCGATCCGGCAGCCGGCCCGGCATTGTGCGAAAGCGCTACAAGACGATGCAGCATATCGACGAAGCTGCCGCTGATGGGAAGGTTTGACCAGGTGGCTTCGGGCGTTACGTGGAAGAGTACGAGCTGCCCTCGCTTGCGTGTCTCGCCGGTTACGAGCGGCGTGCCGTCGGCCAGATTGGCCCAGCTCTTGTCGTAAAGATCAGAGGAGGGTTCAGCCAGAACCTGCCGTGTCACCGTCACATCTTGAGGCGTTGGCAGACCCGCAAAGGGACCGTTCTCGGGGAACGCGGCAACTGGCTGGGATTCCTTCCACGACAACGCGCCGCCCAACGAACGTTCGCCCTTGCGCAGCGTCACGGGGAGAAGAGGATCCGATTCGTTGCTGCCCGCCAGCCGCGGCCCGGCAAACCGGATCAGCGTACCACCATTGCTCACCCAGTCGGACAATGTCAGCTCGGTTTCCGCGGGCAGTCTGCCGATGTCTGCCATGATGACGACAGAGGGCTTCTGTTCAAGAAGCTCAGGCACCGCCCGGACCAGCTCGGCATTGCGCGGTCGTAGCAGATCGGCAAAGGGCTCGAGTGCCCGCGATATATAGTAGAGCGGCGAAAGAAGGGGTTGCGACAGATCGGCTTCCGAACCGGAAAGCAGCGCGACGCGCCTGCGTTTGTTGTTGTCATCAACGAGATAGGTAGCGCCCGCTTGCGCCGCGCCATCAATGCGCAGTGTATGGAAATCGTTGCGTAACTCGTATGGGGCCTTGATGATGGCTTGGCCAATGGCTTCACCGGCGTTGAAGACCAGACCTGTTTCGGCGATGCGGCGGCCCTTTTCATCAAACGCACCGATAGTGATAGCGCCTTGTCCTCGGTCGCTGCTGGCGCGAACCGCATGAACGGTCAAGCCGTCTGCGTTATTCTCAGCCTGGCGAATGGCTGCGAGCGAGGTGATCGAGGGCTGATACCAGATCATGGACGCAATCCCTGTGCCATCCAGGGATTTCAGTGCCTCGGTGGCCTGAGGCGTATCGACACCGTCATTGAGGTAGGCAACGCGGGTTCCCGTTACATCATCCAGCGCCGTTTTCAACCTGGCGAATGCAGCCGTACGATCAACCGGAATTGGCCGCACGCCAAGGGCGCGCACACGTTCCAGAGCAGTGTTGGCGTCAAATGGACCAATATCGGTATTGGCTTTTTCCGCTGTGCCGAGAATATAGATCAGTGCGCCAGAATTCTCGGCATCGGCAATCAGCCGCTCGGCGGTTTCCTTCCGCGCATTCCATTCTTCGTTTGAGGACCACCCATTATCGAGCACGATGGCAACAGGTTCCTTGCCTGCCAGCGTTTCCGGTCGCGGATTCCAGACGGGCTCAGACAGGGCGAGGATAACAAAGGCAGCAAGCAGCAGACGCAGCAGGGTAAGCCACCACGGGGTCTTGTTCGGTGTTTCTTCCTTCTTCAGGAGCTGCGCCAGGATTTTAAGTGGCGGGAATATTTCCCTGATTGGACGTGGCGGCGTTACCCGGAGCAACCACCAGATAATCGGAAGGACTACCAGACCTGCAAGAATTGCAGGAGCGCCAAAGGCGAGGGGAAGCGCATTCATGAGCCGCCCCTTTGATAGCCGATACTGGCTGTCATGTTCATGTGTACCGACACCAAGGCATCTGACGCGAGGCGATCGGTGCGGTTGATCGTGTAACTCCAACCGATCCGCTTGCAATAATCGCTCAGTGTATGCCGGCGGGCAAAGAACAGTCGGCGATAGTCCTCGGCATAATCCTGCGCACGGCCGAAGGTTATGGACGCTCCTGTTTCCGGATCGATGAACTCTGTGCGTCGCCTGTAGGGGAAGTCTTCTTCGGCTGGATCAAAGACCTCGATCAGATGCGCGCGGGCACCGGCATGTGCCAATTGCTGTAGCAGCGCGACGGTCTCCTCGACTGGTTCAAGAAAATCGCTGACGAGGACAACGTCAGAAAACCGCCGCACCTTGCTGAGATCCGGCTTGGCGGGGAGCTTTGTCGTATGGGAAAGCAAGGTCGCCAGGCGCTCCGCGCCGTTGCGCGAGGATGATGGGTCTGCCACATCCGGGTACCCGATGCGCTCTCCGCTACGCGACAACAGCTCGTCCAACGCAAGGATAAGGACCAGCGCCCTCGACTCTTTCGACACATGTGCCTGCTCGGATTTGAAAAGCATGGAAGGCGAAGGATCGGCCCACAGCCAAACCGTATGAGCGGCTTCCCACTCCTGGTCACGGATATAGGTGCGGTCATCGCGGGCTGACCTGCGCCAGTCGATGCGTGAAACGGCTTCACCCTCTGTGTAGGGACGAAACTGCCAGAAGCTTTCACCGACGCCGCTCTTGCGCCGCCCGTGCCAGCCGGTATTGACGGTGTTCATTATACGGCGCGCCTCCACCAGGAGGTCAGGCAGCAGGGCGGCACGCTGACGGGCACGCGCCAGCGCGTCGCCCGTGTCGGCCCTTTGAACCTGCGCGCCAATTGCTGCCATCAGAACGCAACCTTGGTGATATTGCCGATGACGTCCCGCACGTTCATTCCGTCAGCGCGCGCGGCAAAAGTCAGCGCCATACGATGCTGCAGGACCGGTTCGGCGAGCGCCTTCACGTCGTCGACCGATGGAGCGAGCCGCCCGTCATAAAGCGCACGGGCGCGGGAACATAGCATCAAGGCCTGGCTGGCCCGTGGACCCGGGCCCCAAGAGATGAATTTCTGTGCGATTTCGTTGTCGGCGCCGGGACGGGCAGACCGGACGAGCTTGAGAATGGCATCGACGACACCTTCGGGCACCGGCATGCGCCGGATGAGTTGCTGCATGTCACGCAGTCGCTCCGCATCAATGGTCTTTTCGGCCTTCGCCTCAGAGATGCCGGTGGTTTCGAGAAGCACCCGGCGTTCCGCGTCCAGGTCCGGATAGAGAATATCGATCTGCATCAAAAACCGGTCGAGTTGTGCTTCTGGCAAGGGATAGGTGCCTTCCTGCTCCAGCGGATTCTGCGTTGCAAGCACGTGAAATGGTTGTGGCAGATCGTGACGTTCGCCAGCGATGGTGACGTGATATTCCTGCATTGCCTGCAGAAGAGCCGACTGCGTGCGCGGCGATGCGCGATTTATTTCATCAGCCATGAGCAGTTGGGCAAACACCGGACCTTTGACATAGCGGAAATAACGCTTGCCATTGTCGTCCTGCTCCATGATTTCGGAGCCGAGAATATCCGATGGCATCAGGTCGGGAGTAAACTGGATGCGGCGGTCTTCAAGCCCAAGAACTGTCCCGAGCGTTTCCACCAGTTTTGTCTTTGCCAGGCCCGGGACACCCACGAGGAGGGCATGCCCTCCGGCCAATAGCGCCACGAGTGTCCGTTCTATGACACTTTCCTGACCAAAGATGACGGTGCCGATTCCTTGTTTTACCTTCGCAATATCGGCCAGGGCTTTTTCGGCCTCAGCGATCATTGCCTTGGGATCGGTCGGTACCTCAGGTTTAATCATGGTCATCGGTTCACCTCACCGCTGGTATCTGCTCTGAGTCTTTCTTAAATGACTCCAAGTCACTATGACATGCTCAATGACTCTAAATCACTATGACATGCTGACAAGCGGTCCAACGGTGACTATTTCGTGACGTATGCAGAAAAAGGTCAAGCCATGGCTGAGGGAGATAGCACTTTGCGCGACGCTGCTGGACTTGAAGCGCTGATCTCGCGGGCGGCCGCGCAAGGCAAGGGACTGCCGCCGGTTGATAAGTGGAATCCGGATTTTTGCGGTGATCTCGACATGGAGATCAAGGCTGACGGGACCTGGTTTTACATGGGGACGCCGATCGGCCGCCAGCCGCTGGTGCGCTTGTTTTCGACAGTTCTACGCAAGGATGCGGATGAAAAGACTTATCTCGTGACGCCTGTCGAGAAAGTGGGCATCCGAGTGGAGGACGCACCTTTCCTTGCGGTTGAACTCAATGTGTCCGGAGATGGCGACGACCAGATAATGACGTTCAGAACCAATGTTGGTGATGTTGTCGAGGCCGGCGCCGATAATCCGCTGCGTTTTGTGATCGACAAAGCCAATGGCGGTCTGAAACCCTATCTTCTCGTCCGGGGACGTCTCGAAGCATTGCTCGCTCGCCCGGTCATGTACGAATTGGTCAGCTACGGCGAGGAAATTCCTATCGATGGCAGGGCCATGTTTGCCGTCCGGTCGAAAGGGGCGGCGTTTCCGGTCATGGCGTCGGGCGAATTGGAAAAGCAAAGCCTATGAGTGAGGCCAAACCACGCGAAGAGGGCTTTTCCGCTCGCGCTTTTGCGCGGCGGGTAGCTCTCAAGGGCAATGAAACATTGGGCGAGGATCACGGCGATCATCGGCTTAATCCTGATCTCGATGCCATAATTGCGGCAAATCCGTTGCGTGATGCAGCCGTTCTGGTGCCGATTGTCGATCGCGGTGATGAGGCGAGTGTGATTCTAACGCTGCGCACCGCCAATATGCGCAAGCATTCGGGCCAGGTGGCCTTTCCTGGTGGTGCGATCGACCCCGAGGATGATTACGAACCCGAGAAGGCAGCGCTGCGCGAGGCGCATGAGGAAATCGGGCTTGAGGGTCGCCATGTCGAACTCATCGGCCGGCTGCCGCGCTATCTGACGACAACGGGTTATTCGATTACGCCGGTGCTCGGCCTGGTGCATCCCCCGTTTGATCTGACACCGAACCCGGACGAGGTCGCCGATGTCTTCGAGGTGCCGCTGTCGTTCCTAATGAACCCGGACAATCATCGCCGCGAAAGCCGGATATGGCAGGATAGGGAGCGGTTTTATTATACGATGCCGTTTGGTGATCGCTTCATCTGGGGCGTGACGGCCGGGATTATCCGCACACTTTATGAAAGGCTCTATTCTTGAGCACAATTGCCGACAAAGCCCCATGGCTCAAAGATCATTCCCTGCAGAAGCTGCTGGCGGTGCTTTCCACTAAAGGCGAGGAGGCGCGCGTTGTCGGCGGCGCAATACGCAATACGCTGTTGGGACAGCCGGTCAGCGATCTCGACATTGCAACCACCTGCCTGCCGGAACAGACGTTGCGGCGTGCAAAGGAGGCCGGCTTCAAGGTCGTACCGACCGGCATCGACCACGGCACGATTACAGTTATTGCCGAAGGCCGGCCCTACGAAGTAACAACGTTGCGCGCCGATGTGGAAACCGATGGCCGGCACGCTGAGGTCGCCTTCGGTCGTGATTGGAAGGTGGATGCGGAACGACGCGATTTCACGATCAATGCGCTCTATGTCGAGGCTGACGGTACGATCGTCGATCTCGTTGGCGGGCTTGCCGACATTGAGAGCCATACGCTGCGTTTCATCGGCGATGCGGAGCAGCGCATCGGCGAGGATTATCTGCGTATCCTGAGATTTTTTCGGTTTTTTGCCTGGTATGGAAAGGGCCGTCCCGAAAGCGAAGGGCTGAAGGCATGTGCCCGGCTGAAGAGCGGGCTTGGCAGGCTTTCAGCCGAGCGGATCTGGTCCGAATTGAAGAAACTGCTGGCGGCGCCAGATCCGTCACGTGCGCTTTTGTGGATGCGACAGGCTGGCGTGCTTACAGCGGTTCTGCCGGAGAGCGAGAAGTGGGGGATCGACTCGATCCACGGTCTTGTGAAAACAGAGCAGGGTCTTGGTTGGGATATCGATCCATTGTTGCGCCTGGAGAGCATTGTGCCGCCAAATGCCGAACGCATGACCGAACTTGCTTTGAGGCTAAAACTCTCCAACAGCGAGCTCGCGCGGCTAGAAAGCTGGGCCAATACCATGCCGCCACAACCGGAGATTTCCGAATCTGGATTTGCGAAGAAACTCTATCGCGGCGATAAGCAAGGCATGCGCGATCGTCTTCGCCTCGCTTTGGCTTCTGCACGCGCAGACGCTTTGAATGACAACGCGGCAATCATGCGAGCCGGGCACCTGTCAAAGCTCCTGGATTTCCTGGACCGGTATGAGAAGCCGAAATTTCCGCTATCGGGCGGTGATCTGGTAGCAGCCGGTCTCCATAAGGGCCCAGAGGTCGGCAAAGTGCAGCGGGCGCTTGAGGATGAATGGATCGAGTCCGGGTTCACCCTCAACCGCGACGCGCTGCTTGCAAAAATTCCCGATCATGCAGGGAAAATCTAGTCAGGCGGCCCTACCTTTTTCAGGTTGAATGTTCGCCTTGATCGTTTCGAGCATATGCTCGCGGATGACGGTCTCGCCGTGAGTTTCGCGAAGGTGCTCGGTGGCGCGGCGGACGATTTCAGCTTCGGTGTCGTGACGTGTATGCCACTGGCAACCGGGAACAATGCAATGAAGTTCTTTCATGGCTTTCTCTCCCTGTTGTGAGCCCGCAAACATTAGCCTGACGCGCTCGATCCGGAAGCATCATAACGCATCAAGGCGAAGATTGATCCCAAAAATCTCGGATCAAGGCCATTTAACTGTTGGCGGCATGGACGAAAGAATGGAATCGACATTCCCTCCTGTCTTCAAGCCGAAAATCGTTCCGCGATCGTAGAGAAGGTTAAACTCGACATAGCGGCCTCGGCGAACCAGTTGCTCCTGGCGATCGGCATCGGTCCAGTCTTGGTTGAAGTTTTGACGCACGAGATAGGGATAGACGACGGAAAAAGCCCGCCCGACATCGCGCGTAAAATTGAAATCGGCGTCCCATCCGCCGGTCTCTTCGGAGGAGTGCAGCCAATCGTAGAAGATGCCGCCCGTGCCGCGTGGCTCCTTCCGGTGGGGAAGATAAAAGTACTCGTCGCACCAGGCTTTGAATTTGTCATAGCTAGCAACGGCGGAATGCTTGTCGCACACGAACTTCATCGCCTTGTGAAACGCCATCGTATCGGGGTCTTCCTCAGTCCGCTTGCGGTCCAGTACGGGGGTGAGGTCTGCACCGCCGCCAAACCACTGACGCGTCGTCACGACCATGCGTGTATTCATATGCACGGCGGGAACAAAAGGACTTTGGGGATGGGCGATCAATGAAATGCCAGACGCCCAAAAACGTGGATCCTCGTCAGCGCCGGGTATCTGCTTGCGAAATTCCTGGCTAAATTCGCCATGGACGGTCGAGATGTGGACGCCGACTTTCTCGAAGACACGGCCATGCATGATGGACATGATGCCTCCACCGCCTTTGCCTTCGTCGCGCTGCCAGGGGGTTTGTTTGAACCGGCCGGGCGTCCGGTCGGAGAGCGGTCCATTCAGTTCGTCTTCCAACTGCTCGAAGGCTGCGCAAATCTTGTCACGCAGTTCGGTAAACCAGGCCGTCGCCATGGCTTTCTTGTCATCAAGTGCTTCGGGAAGAGTGGCGGGAATATCCGGACGGTCCATGAGAAAGAATCCTTTTCGAGGCGGATAATATCACATCAACCAAAAGACAAAGGGAAGAGGTCGTTTACTCATTCAAATACATGAATAAAAAAATGACTCGTTTTCCGGCGGCACACTCCCTAATCTCCATTGGTGTAGGGTTCAGTGAGGGATACGAGATGGTCTCCAAAGCGCCCCGGTCGCATTTTCCCAAGCCGCCGCTCGACGGCTTGCGCAAGAGATTGAAGGAAAGCCGCGACAGCACCAGCCAACAGCGGGGTGCCTTCATTCGCGAGAGTTTCAGACTGCCACGCCTCGCCGCGCGCGAAAAGGCGCGCGAATGGTTCGAGCAATATCCGAAGGCCGCTTATTGGACTGAAATTGAAAGCTGGTATGAGCGCCCCGGCGACATCATCGAGTTCACCATGCGCCGCCTGCCGAACGCAGATTAAAAAATGCGAAAAACCGAAGATTCAACAATAAAATTGATGATTTTCTTCAAAAAATTGATCGACTTGCGAAGATCGGGCATGTTTTTTGAAAATTCATCAGATTTTCTTCCGCTTCAGCGGAATTTCAAGCAATGGCTGCTGACAGCCTTTTGCAAAGCCAGTAGAACTCTGCCAGCACCGGAGAATCGTCCGGACGCACAAAAAAATCAGGAGGATACTATGCGCTTATCGTTGATATCGGGCGTGGCGTTGGCCGCCGTCGTGGCGATGACGTCGTTTGCCAAGGCCGACATCGTGGTCGGCATTATCGCGCCTGTCACCGGCCCGGTTGCGGCTTATGGCTTGCAGGTGAAAAATGGCGTGGAAAGCGCCGCCGAGGCCATCAATGCTGCAGGCGGCATCAAGGGCGAAAAAATCGTCACCAAGATTTTTGATGACGCTGGCGAGCCGAAGCAAGGTGTATCGGTTGCGAACCAGGTGGTTGGAGAAGGCATCAAGTTCGTGGTCGGTCCGGTAACTTCCGGCGTTGCCATGCCGGTTTCCGATGTACTGGCCGAAAACGGGATCGTGATGGTCACGCCGACGGCGACCACTCCAGACCTGACGACACGCGGTCTTGAGACCGTTTTCCGCACGTGCGGACGCGACGACCAGCAGGCCGATGTTGCCGGCAAGTACATTCTCGACAACTTCAAGGACAAGCGCATAGCCATCGTCTATGACAAAACACCTTATGGCACCGGCATTGGCAATGGCCTTAAGGCGGTGCTTAACAAGGGTGGTGTCACCGAAGTCGTTTTCGAAGGCATCAATGCCGGCGAGAAAGACTACAGCGCGCTTGTAACGCGTCTGAAATCGGAAAAGGCGGATGTGATCTACTTCGGTGGTTACCACGCGGAAGGCGGTCTGATCGCGCGTCAGTTGAGTGACCAGGGCATTAAGGCGCAGATCATTGGTCCTGATGGCCTGTCCAATACCGAATATTGGGCAATCGGTGGTGAGGCTGCTGCCGGCACATTGTTCACCAACAGCGCAGATCCCACAAAGAACCCGGCGGCAACAAAGGTGGTGGAAGCGCTTCAGGCCAAGAACATTCCGGCTGAGGCTTTCACACTCAACGCTTATGCCGCATTGCAGGTGATCGCAGGCGGCATCGAGAAAGCAGGTTCGGCTGAACCCACCGAAGTCGCGGCAAAGATCAAGTCGGGCGAAGCGATCCCCACTGTTGTGGGTGACCTGGCATATTCGAGCACGGGCGATCTGACGACACCAGCATTCGTCTTCTACAAGTGGGAAGGCGGCAAGGCGGCCCAGATCAACTAAGACGCCCAGATATGAGCCAATAATCCGCCGGTCAGGTACGGCCGGCGGATTTACCCTTAAACCTGGAATTGCCGAAGAGCTTCACCCGTTGCGATTGCAGCTGAGAGTGCCAGGTTCAGTGAGCGTGCTCCTGGAACCATCGGAATGATCAGTCTTGCATCAGCGGCAAGGTGCACCTCATCAGGTGCGCCTGCCGACTCGCGGCCGAGCAGAAGAATATCTCCTCGTCGAAAGCTGAATTGCGTATACGGTTCGGCTGCCTTGGTTGAGAACAAGAGTAAACGGCGTTTCTCAGAGAGGCGCCATTCCTGGAATTGTTCCCAATTTGCATGCCGTGTCAGGGCCGCCTGTTCGAGATAGTCCATCCCGGCGCGCTTCAACGCACGGTCGGAAATGTCGAATCCAGCGGGCTCGATGACGTCAACGCCGATACCGAAGCACGCTGCCATGCGCAGGATTGTCCCGGTATTACCGGGAATATCGGGCTGGTAGAGCGCAATGCGCAAGTCAGGTCGCGTGCCAGTCAATGATACCGTGCTCCGTCCGCAACACCTTCGCAACGGAAGGGTGAACGTGTGAGTTTGGGCTCTCGCCTTTTGTGTTCATAATCGGTATAGGGGATGTACCGCAACGCTAACTTTGGAGGTGTCGATGACACAATTTTTCCGACTTCTTCCAGGCCGGATGGTCTCCGGTGTCGTTGGCGGTTTTGTGTCCCTTTTCCACGCATAGTTTCTCCATCTCCAGACACAAGCCGCAATCGTTCGTATTCGCGTTTGCAGGTCTGTTCCATGGGCGTTTTGACCAAGCTCCAGCAACCCGATTTTGCGGTTATTGCCTATGATCAATGCGCGCCCCATATGAGGTTTCACGATGTTTCGCTGGTTTGAAGAAAAACTCGAGCCATTTCCGTCCGCTGAGCCAAGTGAACCGCCCAGGACGCTGGTGGCGTTCTGTCTGCACTACACCAGCGGTGTGTGGCCGTGGATCATCGTTATGGCCGTCTTCACCGCGTTGATTGCTGTGCTCGAAGTCTCGATGTTTGCCTTCATGGGCAGTGTCGTCGATTGGCTTTCCAACCAGTCACGTGAGACATTTCTGGCCAGCGAAGGCCGGAAGCTGGCCCTGATTTCGGGCGTGGTGCTCATAGTGATGCCCGGCATCGTGCTGATCGATTCGCTGGTCATTCACCAGACCTTGCTTGGCAACTATCCAATGCGGATCCGCTGGATGGTGCATCGCTACCTCATCCGTCAATCGATGACCTTCTTCCAGGATGAGTTCGCCGGCCGTGTCTCGACCAAACTGATGCAGACGTCGCTAGCGGTGCGCGAAACCGTGATGAAGCTCCTTGATGTACTCAATTACGTCATCGTCTATTTCAGCGGAACGCTGATCATTGCCGCCTCAGCAGATCTGCGCCTGATGCTGCCGTTCGTAGTATGGCTCATCACCTATATCGGCCTGTTACGGCATTTCATTCCGAAAATACGCGTCATCTCCGAACGGCAAGCGGATGCTCGCTCGACGATGACCGGAAGAATTGTCGACAGCTACACGAATATTGCAACTGTAAAGCTCTTCTCACACTCAAAACGCGAGGAGCGTTATGCCCGTGAGGGGCTGGAAGATTTCCTGCAAACGGTCCACCAGCAGATGCGCATGGTCACAACCTTCCATGTATCGCTCTATGCCATGAACTGCCTCTTGCTGTTTTCAGTCGGCGCCATTGCGATCTGGTTGTGGCTCGGCTCTGCGATCTCGGTTGGCGCGGTCGCAGTCGGGATCGGTCTTGTCTTGCGGCTCAATGGCATGTCGCAGTGGATCATGTGGGAAATGTCGGCACTGTTCGAGAATATCGGCACAGTAGAAGACGGCATTACCTCCATTTCTCTGCCCCGGCTGGTACCGGATGTTCCGAATGCGCCGGAGCTGAAGGTCAGTGCCGGCGCGATCACTTTCGATTCGATCGGCTTTCACTATGGAAAGGGTGCCGGGATCATTGATCGGCTATCACTGGATATTCGTCCCGGCGAAAAGATTGGCCTGGTTGGGCGATCAGGTGCCGGCAAGTCAACGCTCGTCAACCTGCTGCTGCGGTTCTACGACCTCGAAAGCGGACGCATTCTCATCGACGGACAGGATATTTCGCAGGTCTCGCAGGATTCGTTGCGCGCGCATATCGGGATGGTGACACAGGATACGTCACTTCTGCATCGGTCAGTACGAGACAATGTGCTGTATGGCCGGCCCGATGCTTCGGACGAGATGATGCGGCAGGCTGTGAAGAATGCGCAAGCGGATGGCTTCATCGAAGATTTGAGCGATCCGAAGGGCAGGCGCGGTTTTGAAGCGCACGTCGGTGAACGGGGCGTGAAACTTTCCGGCGGGCAACGCCAGCGTATCGCGATTGCGCGTGTCATGCTCAAAGACGCACCAATCCTGATCATGGATGAGGCGACCTCAGCGCTTGATTCGGAGGTAGAGGCAGCGATCCAGGACAATCTCTACCGGTTGATGCAAGGGAAGACGGTTATTGCCATCGCACACCGGCTTTCAACCATTGCCGCGCTGGATCGGCTCGTGGTGATGGACAAGGGTAGGATTGTCGAAAGCGGAAGTCACGAGGAACTCATTGCTGCTAATGGCATTTACGCCGCGCTTTGGGCAAGACAGTCTGGCGGGTTCCTTGGTCTCGACGACGAGCAAGAGGCCGCCGAGTAGCCTGGGTTAAATCAAGTTTAATTTGACGGCGGATGGGACTCGTTTGAAGGTGTTCCGTCGGTCGTCGAAGCGTTGCAGGGGGCACTCGGCAATTCGAGGACTTTCGATTGGAGGACGACGGAATGCCTGGTGAAACCGACCTGACCAAGCTTCTGGCAACGATGAAGCCGAAGTTGCATGAGCAAACCTATGTGTTTGCCACTCTGCCTGCCACGCGCGTGTCTCCAGCTGATCTGGATGTCGTGATGACATTCCGCGAGGTGGAGGGCCTCACGCTTATCGTGGAAGAAGAGGCAGCCAATCGTGCCAATCTCGCAGGAATATTTCGCTGTCGCATGATAACGCTCGAGGTCCATTCTTCGCTTGAAGCGGTGGGCTTCCTGGCGGCAATAACAGCTCGCCTTGCAGCCGCGGGAATGGGCGTAAATCCCGTATCGGCATTCTATCATGATCACCTGTTTGTCCCGGTCAATCACGTGGGTGATGCGATGCGAATTCTCGAACTGATGACCGAAGAGGCGAGAGGCTAGCATGGCGAGACACGAACATTGATGTGGGCTGCATGACGCGTCTTTTCCGCCTGTTCGAGAGCTGGATCGATCCCTACGCCAACCCACCGGCGGACCGGGTGCCAGACCAGTCCTTAGCTTTCATGTGGTTTTACGTCAGGCAGGAAAAATACGTATTCCTCGCGATGCTGGTTTGCGGCGGTCTGATTGCGCTGTTCGAGGCTGGTCTGTTCTGGTTTGTAGGAAAGGTCATAGACATACTGTCGTCAACCGACCGTGCCGAGGGCTGGCAAGGTCTGATCGATAGGCATGGCGTCGCGCTTCTTCTCATGCTCCTCGCAGTGTTTATTGGGCGCACGATTGTGCTTTCGATGGCAGCGCTGGTCGAGGAACAGGCAATTGTTCCGGGCTTCAACAACCTTGTACGATGGCAGGCACACAGCGTCGTGTATCGGCAGAGCCTGTCATTCTTCCAGAATGATTTCTCCGGCCGGATCGTCACAAAAGTCTGGGCTGCAGGTCAGGCGCTTGGCGATTTCATGGTGACGCTGCTTCAGGCCGTGTGGTTCAGTCTGGTCTACTGCGCGACGACATTGTTTCTGATCGGCCGACTCGATTGGCGTCTCGCATCGGTTGTGGCGCTATGGCTGGTCATATTTGGATTCACGGCGCGTTACTTTCTGCCGCGCGTCCGCCGTGCCGCAAGGGAAACAGCCGAAACGAGCTCCCTCGTTATGGGACGGCTTGTGGATGGTTACAGCAATATCCAGACGCTGAAACTGTTTGGAACGACTCAACGCGATGACGCCTACATGCGACGTGGAATGGACAGATGGCTCGCTGCCATCATGGCTTTGACACGAGGTTTAAGTGGCATTCGTATTTCGTTGGCGACAACCAGCGGCGTAATGATCTGTGCTGTTGCCTCGCTTTCCATCGATCTTTGGCTAGCGGGGGAGATCACCTCCGGAGAGGTCGCTTTTACACTGGGTCTCGTGCTTCGATTGAGCATGCTGCTGACCCGTATGATGGCTAATCTCAATGGCTTGCTGCGCAACTACGGAACCATTCAGAACTCTATGGAACTCCTGGCAAGACCGGTCACCGTTTTCGATCACCCTGATGCTTCAGAATTGGTTGTAACTCATGGCGCGATCAGGTTCGAGAACGTGCGTTTTCACTATGACGGTTCCAGAAATGTCATTGAAGACTTGTCTCTTGATATCCGTCCGGGCGAAAAAATCGGTCTTGTCGGGCGTTCGGGTGCTGGAAAGTCGACGCTCGTCAATTTGCTGCTTAGGTTCTTCGACCTGGAGCGTGGACGTATACTTATCGATGGCCAGGATATTTCAAAAGTTACGCAAAACTCACTGCGTGCATATATCGGCATGGTGACACAGGATACATCGCTGCTCCACCGTTCAGTTCGCGATAACATCCTCTATGGACGACCTGATGCTTCGGACGGGATGATCGAGCAGGCTGTGAGAAATGCACAAGCTGATGTTTTCATCGACAGTTTGACAGATCCAAAGGGGCGGCGTGGTTTTGATGCGCATGTCGGCGAACGCGGCGTCAAGCTTTCTGGTGGCCAGCGCCAACGTATCGCGATTGCCCGCGTGATGTTGAAGGATGCGCCGATCCTGATT
>NZ_JBBNAN010000080.1:0-7331 GCF_037994405.1 Phyllobacterium sp. | reverse complement strand
CGGCGCGATGGCACGTGTGAACTGGGCGAGCCGCAAGCCCGCCACACAGGGAGCATGGCTGTCCCGGATGCTGGCGAAGAAGCCGCGGATGCTGGTGGCGATTGCGCTGGCGAACAAGATGGCCCGAAAAATCTGGGCCATGCTGACGAAGCAGGAAGACTATCGAGATCCGGCATTGGTCGTGGCAGCGTGATTTGATGCTGACCACAAATATCCAAAGTCGGTAAGGAGTGTGAGAAGTCGATGACCTGAATGGGCGCATGATCGAAACGATCCGGATAGGGAAAACCAGTATGGTTCTTCGAGCTGGAGAGCTCGGCTACAAGATTTGGACCCGATCCGCAGATCACCATACCGGCCAGAGGCTTCTGAAAATGCCACACATAAAAGGCCCGACAGAAGACCGCACTCGATCGCACATTCAAAAGGTCAGAAACTTCTTGCACAACGGGCGGCAACCACAGAAGAACCATCGTTTTCCGATTGAATCGTTGCTCGCGCTGTCTGGCTCTATTATCGGCCTTTTCAAAGGAAGGATTGTCAAAACTTTACAATTTTGCACGGAGCCATGTAAGGAGCAACTTTCTTAAAACCGAGGCTTCTTCATCGCTTGCGTCCTTGCTGGCGCGGTTGTCTCCCGGCTGATGAGTTCGAAACCAACGTTCACGGGAACTGTGGGAATAGCCTCTAAATTCGTTTCGCCATCAAGAACGCTCAAGAGAAGTTCACCCGTGCGCTTGCCGATAAGTTTGGCATCAATGCGGATCGTTGTGATTGCAGGAACACATTGGCGCGCAATATCGAAGTCACCAAAGCCCATCAAGGACAAATCATCCGGCACGCTGATGTGACGGCGATGACATTCCATAAGAGCTCCAACAGCGGAAATGTCGGAAACAGCAAAGACAGCCTCCACATCTGGCGCCCGCTCAAGCAAGACGCCCAAAGTCCACGCGCCGTGATCGTAAGACACTGGTGCTTCGTTCTCGCGAATTACCAATTCGCTACTGAGCCCTGCCTCACGGAGCACTGAGCTGAAGCCTGCCAGACGTGCCTCGCCACGTAAGTCCTTCGCTTCGCAATCGACGCGGGAACCAAGCGCACCGATACGGCGATGACCAAGAGAAAGAAGATGGAGTGCTGCGGCACGACCAACTTCATAATTGGAGAAGCCAACGGCGTGGTCGATGGGATGTTCGGGAGCGTCCCAGATCTCGACAATCGGAATTCCGGCCCGCAACATCATCTCGCTTGCGGCTTTTGTGTGCGTCGTTCCAGCAACCACGATTGCATCTGGTCTTCGCGCCAGCATGGCGCGGATGATCCTCTCCTCCTCAGTTAGGCTGTACATCGTATAGCCAATGAGGAGTTGATAGTCGGCTGCGCGCATCGCCTCTGCCAGCCCTTGCGCCGTGTCAGCGAAATTGGAGTTGGTCAGTGTCGGCAATATAGCGGTGATGAAGTTGGTGCGCCTGGAAGAAAGGCTGCCTGCGACGCGATCAGGCACATAGCTGAGCTGTTCAACCGCCTTCATCACCCTATCACGGGTGGATTTTGAGACCAGCCCAGGATCCGCCAGTACGCGCGATACCGTCATTTTGGACACGCCGGCGAGCCGGGAAACATCCCGCATGGTTGCTTTGGGAGACGATGGCGGCACGTGAATGTCCTGTTTATCTCAGATAATCAGTTACTTCGGAGCGATTCGATTGTAAACAAGGTGATAGAAGCGGCCATCGAGCATACGCATCATCTCGTCGGTGATGGCTCGACCTTCCGCCCGCACGGGGGATGCTAGCGCCTCCTCGATCGCTGCCATTGATGGATAGTCGACTTCCTGTACCATGACGATTGCTGGTGTGTCTGCGTCAGTATTGACCGTGCGCATAACCCGCACGGCTTGCGCATTTGGCATGCGTTTCCACACTGGCAGTAGCCGCTCCTCGACCAGGCGGAAGAATTCCTCTTCGTGACCTGGGTGAATTCTACCCTCGAAAATTGCGGATCGGGTGAACATGCAACCTCTCTATACTTCAAAGCCGATTCATTGTTACGGCCACTTGCAATGATACCGATAACATGTATGGTTGAAAATACAAGCATCAAAGATTGCATCTAACTCCGTTTGAGGATGTGCACAGCGGGTGATGCGCAAAATGAGCGGAGGAATGCGCTAAAGTCGAATTATCGCATCAATCGCGCAATATGCGGTCTGAGATGTTACCGAGAACATAACTATTAAGTTCAAACCGACGGCATGGCTGGGAGGCCGGTGCCGGAAAGTGGAGGAAACAATATGAGTATTTCGAAGTCTCTTCGCGTCATGATTGCAGCAATTGGCGTTGCAGCCGCAGGGCTGTTTGCCGCCTTCGACGCAAACGCCGTAACGCTGAACGATATTACCACACGCGGGACGGTCCGTATCGGTGTGCTGACCGGTGCTCCGCCGATGGGCATGGTGGATGAGAACGGCAATCCAACCGGCTATGATGTCGATGTCGCGAACCTCATCGCCGGTTATCTGGGCGTCAAGGCAGAACTGGTGCCATTGACGCCGCCCTCGCGCATTCCCGCCTTGCAGACCGGCAAAGTCGACTTTCTCGTCGCCACATTGGCCCCGACTGGTGAGCGCGCCAAGACAGTGATGTTCACGCAGCCCTACAGTGCCTTCAACATGGTGATCGTTTCGGGCAAGGACCAGAAGTTCGGTCAGTTGTCGGAGCTCGGCGGCAAGCGTGTGGCGGTCAATCGCGGGTCGTCCCAGGAAGCTGCATTGCGCAAGGTCGCCATACCCGGTCTTGAGATTGTCGTCTATGAGGATGACTCGACCTCTGCTCAGGCGTTGATCGCCGGACAGGTCGATGCTGTTGCTCTGCCGTCGACAGTTGCTGATGCCGTCCTCAAGCAGTTGCCGGATGCCGGCCTACAGGTGGGCTTCACCTTCTTCCGTCAGGGCAACTCCATGGCGACGACCCTACAGGATTTTGAAATGCGCCAGTGGCTCAACACGGCGATTTACCTGATGAAGAATTCTGGGGAGCTCGACGCAATCGCGATGAAATGGACCGGCCAGCCCATGCCGCAGCTGCCTTCGTTCTAAAACGAAGCAGATCGATCTGCCGGGCCCTGGACGCCCGGCAGGATCCACCACGGAGGCCGGAAATATGCCCTACACCTTCCAGTTCGGCGTCATCGCCCAATACCAGAATGAGATCCTTGCCGGGATCTGGATGACGATCAAACTGTCCGTCGTGTCGATTGTTCTTGGTTGTGCGGCAGGCATTGTTCTTGCCTCGATTCGCTCGATGAAGCCCGGCATCAGCCGATTCATCGTTGATGCCTATGTCGAAATCATTCGCAATACACCGTTTCTGGTGCAGCTTTTCATTGTCTATTTCGGCCTGCCGGGCCTTGGGTTCCGTGTCAGTGCCGTGACGGCAGCGCTGATCGGCATGACGATCAATCTTGCTGCCTATTCGACCGAAATCATTCGCGCCGGAATTGAATCAATTCACAAATCGCAAATTGAAGCGGGCGAAGCCTTGGGTTTTACGAAGTTGCAGATCTACCGCCATGTTATCATCATGCCGGCGATCGCCAAGGTCTATCCGGCGCTGTGCAGCCAGTTCGTGCTGATGATGCTGGCATCGTCCATCTGTTCCGCGATTTCCACCAATGAGCTCGCCGCTTCAGCTGCTTTCATCGAATCGCAAAGTTTCCGCTCTTTTGAAATCTATATCGTAGTGACGCTGATCTATCTGGCGCTAGCGCTGGCCATGCGCGGCGTGCTGGCACTTCTCGGCCTCTGGTTGTTCGGCCGCCGCGTGGCGCGGCGGACCGCAGTCGCCCTTCCGGAGGTGCAGGCATGATTCTCCGTACCTTTGGCTTTAGCGAATTCGGGTTCCTGCTTTCGGCGCTCGTCTGGACCATCATACTGACGGTGATTGCGCTCGGCGGCGGCGGCATTATCGGCTTTTTCGTCGCGCTTGCGCGAACTTCGACACACAAATGGCTGCGTATCATCGCGGGAACCTATATCCAGGTCATCCAGGGTATCCCGGTTCTGATGATCCTGTTTCTCTCCTACTACGGATTGAGCCTCGCCGGACTGCAGTTGCCGCCACTGGTGGCTGCCGGTGCCTCAATGACCATCTATGCGTCGGGCTATCTCGGAGAAATCTGGCGGGGCTGCATCCAGTCTGTGCCAAAACAGCAATGGGAGGCCTCCGAATCCCTTGCCATGACCCGCGCGCAGCAATATCGCTATGTTATCCTGCCGCAGGCGCTTCGTATTTCCCTGCCCTCGACGGTCGGTTTTGCCGTACAGGTGGTTAAGAATACCTCGATCACCTCGATCATCGGCTTTGTCGAACTCGCGCGCGCGGGGCAACTCATCAACAATGCGACGTTCCAGCCTTTCCGTGTCTTTCTTGCGGTTGCGGCGCTGTATTTCGTCGTCTGCTACCCACTGTCCCAGCTGTCGCGTTGGCTGGAAAGGAGGCTCCATGTCGGAAGTCATCGTTAAAAATGTTCATAAAAGCTTCGGCACAGTCGAAGTCCTCAAAGGGATCTCCCTGACCGTCGAACCTGGCGAAGTTATCGCACTGATCGGCCGGTCGGGATCCGGCAAGAGCACGCTTCTGCGCTGCATCAATGGGCTGGAAACGATTAATTCCGGTCGCATCGAAATCGCCGGACATACGGTCAGCCGCGATCCGCAAAAATTGCGCGAGCTCCGCCGCGATGTGGGCATTGTTTTTCAAAGCTATAATCTGTTTCCGCATCTGAGCGTCGGCGAGAACATCATGCTGGCGCCGAAGATCGTCAAGAATGTTGCAAAGGCGGACGCGCGCAAGACGGCGGAGGCCGTGCTGAAAATGGTTGGTCTGTCGGAAAAATTTGATGCCTATCCGGATGAACTGTCCGGCGGCCAGCAGCAGCGCGTTGCAATCGCCCGTTCGCTTGCAATGCAACCGAAAGTAATGCTGTTTGACGAAGTCACATCGGCGCTTGATCCGGAACTGACGGAGGAGGTGCTCAATGTCATGGAGCAGCTTGCCCGCGACGGGATGACGATGATCCTCGTCACGCACGAAATGGCTTTTGCCCGACGCGTCGCGACCAAAACCATTTTCATGCATCACGGTAAAATCCGGGAGGAGGGTCCTTCAAAGCAGCTCTTTGCTGATCCACAGACACCGGAGCTGCGCCAATTCGTCAAATCCGACGTCAAATAGATGCCTCCATCCAGGAATTAAGTTAAATCATGTCGATCAACATTCTGCAATTATGTCCGCTGATGCCGTCGCTCGAAGCGGAGCTTGCGAAGCGCTACACCGTCCATCGCTATTTCGAAACGAAGGACCAGACCGGCATTCTGAAAGAGAGGGCCGGTGACATACGCGGCGTGGTCACGGGCGGCCATATCGGTATTCCCACTGAGCTGGCAATCCAGTTACCGAAGCTAGAAATCGTTGCAATCAATGGTGTTGGCTACGATAGGGTCGATCTGAACGAGGCAAAAAAACGCGGCTACCGGGTCGCTAACACGCCGGATGTATTGACTGCCGACGTCGCTGATCTGGCACTCGGCCTCATTATAGCACTGGCACGACAGCTCACGATTGCCGACAAGCATGTCCGCTCCGGAAACTGGTCGAAAGGGGATCTCGGCCTTGGCCATCGCGTCACGGGCCGTCGCTATGGCGTCTTCGGACTTGGCCGGATCGGGCAGGCGATTGCCAAACGGCTTGAAGCCTTTGATGCGCAGATCTCCTATTCCGGCCGGCGTAAATTGGATGTGCCCTATGTGTTCTACGATACGATTGTTGGCCTTGCAGCAAATTGTGACGTGCTGATTATTGCGGCGGCCGCATCAGCCGAGACGCGGCACGTGGTCAACAGCGATGTCCTTGAGGCGCTCGGGCCCAAGGGAAGTCTCGTCAATATCGCGCGTGGTTCGCTTGTTGATGAGGCAGCTCTGGTTGCTGCCCTCGGTGAGGGCAAAATCGCTGGTGCGGCGCTTGATGTGTTTGAACATGAACCTCACGTGCCGGAGGCGTTTTTTGAAATGAAGAATGTGGTGCTCACGCCGCATGTAGCGAGCGCAACCCACGAAACGCGTGGGGCGATGGCAGATTTGGTGCTTGCCAATCTCGACGCGCAGTTTACCGGCAAACCGCTTCCGGCAGCAGTGATTTAGCTTTTTACCGGGATCGGGTGATGCCTGGGAAGGAGTATCCGCATGACCAATACAACCGCAGTCAAAATCGCCGTAATTGGCGCCGGGATTATGGGGGCGGCGATTGCAACACGCCTCATCGAGACCGGTCATAAGGTTACGATTTTCGATCTGGTCAGCGAAAAGGTCGCGGCACTCACCGCAAGGGGCGCAATCGCGTCGGTGTCGGTGGCGGACGCCACTGCTCGGAGCGATTACGTGATCCTCAGCCTCAATCATGCCGATATTGTCCGTGCCGTCGTATTCGGCAAGGACGGAGTTGCCGTTTCCGCTAACAGCAACAAGCTGCTCATCGACATGTCCTCGATCGATCCAAAAGAGACTGCTGTTATGGCGGCAAGGCTTGCGGGCGAAACTGGCATGAAATGGGTGGATTGTCCCTTGTCAGGCGGTGCTCCGGGCGTAGCCGCCGGGCGCTTGACCGTAATGGCGGGCGGAGATGCTGCCGATTTCGAGCGTGCCCAAATCGTAATGCAGCATCTTTGTGCCAATTACACATTGATGGGGCCAAGCGGAGCGGGGCAGACAACCAAGCTGATCAACCAGCTATTTTGTGCCGTGGCGTTTCAGGCCGTTGCTGAAGCCGTCAAGCTTGCAGAAGCAGGAGGCGTCGATCCGACGATTATCCCGCAGGCTCTTGCTGGTGGTCGTGCCGACAATCGCATCATGCAGGAATTCATGGCCAAGTTTGCCAGGCGTGATTACGCGCCGACAGGCCGCATCGACAATATGTTGAAGGATCTCGATTCCCTACAGACCTTTGCGCTGAAAACCAAAACGCCTCTGCCGATGACCGGTCAGGTCGTAGAGATCCACCGGCTGCTCTGTGCCGCTGGCCTTGGATCCAGGGATTCGGCGGAGATGATGCGAATGCTGGATGGCTTTCCTCAATAAATCCGTCCAGTACCGATGCCGTGCTTGAAAAGCAGCGGGTCAAGCGTTGAACGCAATCTCACTTAACCCTTTCACGCTTGCTTCGACGATATCAGCGACCGGCTCTGCCACGTCCTGACGCAGCACAAGCGCTTCGCCGGTTGGTGGCTCCAGCGTTGCCAATTGGCTATCCAGCATCGAAAGCGGCATGAAATGA